>CAYISE010000007.1:6382-31820 GCA_964366055.1 uncultured Candidatus Saccharibacteria bacterium | reverse complement strand
AAAATCCTCTCCGCGCCGCTTTTTTTCCTCCACCGCCTCGCGGTTGCCCCAGCCCGCGAGCACGCTCGCGAGAATCCAGATGGGGTATTCATGGCTGACCACCAAAATCGTCTTGCCCGAAAACTCCTTTTCTTTTTCTTTCACGAAATCAAAGAGACGGGCTCTTAAATCATTCAAATTCTCTCCGCCTGCCACTGGTTTCACAAATTTCTCCATGTCGTCCGGAAAAAGCTCGTGATATTCGTGCGCCTGATGTCCATTCAGGTCCCCGAAATTGACTTCTCTCAATCTTCTGTCAAAACTAATTTTTTTGAGGCCCAGCGCCGAAGCGATAATCTCGGCTGTTTCTTTAACGCGGGGAAAATCGGAAGCGAAGACCGCGTCTATTTTTTCCCGGCCGAGCTTTTTCGCCAATTTTTCCGCCTGCTCGCGGCCTTTAAGAGTAAGGTGACAGCGCGATTTCTCAACAACATGGTCAATAACGTTTTTTATGTTGTTTTCCGCTTCGCCGTGGCGCGCCAGGATGTATCTGTTTGAACTTTTCTTTTGCGAGTCCTCCAGTTCCCCGATACTGCCGATGAATTTCCTGTGGCCGCACTCTCCGCAAACCCATATTGGAAGCGGCGTGCCCCAATATCGCTCGCGGGAGATCGCCCAATCCTTCACTTCCTTGAGCCATTCGCCAAAACGGCCCTCCCTGATATTTTCCGGAATCCAGTTAATTTCTTTGTTTGCCGCGAGAAGTTGGTTTTTCAATCGGGTCATCGCGATAAACCAGGAATCGCGGGCGTAATACAGAAGCGGCGTGCCGCACCGCCAGCAGAAGGGATATTCATGGGTATACGGTTCAGTGCGTAGTAAGTGGTTTGTAGTTTGTAGATGTTTGATTGTTTTGTCTTCCGTATCTTTTGATTTCACGAGCATTCCTTCAAAGCCCTTCACATCTTTCGTGAATTTCCCCTGCTCGTCCACCGTGTGACACTGGGGCAAACCGGTTTCCTTTCCGAGATTATAGTCGTCCTCGCCGTACATCACGGCCGTGTGCACCACGCCCGTGCCGTCGGTCGTCGTCACGAACTTCGCCTCATAAATTTTATAAGCGGTTTTTGATTTGAGCGGGGACACGTCAAAAAGCGGCTCGTATTCCAAACCAACAATTCTTGACCCTTTAAATTCGCCTACAATTTTAAAAGATTCTTTTATAACATCATTCAATCTGGGTTTAGCGGCAATAAAAATTTCGCCGCTTATTTTCACGGCCGCGTAATCAATCTCCTTCCCGACCGCGAGGGCTACATTCCCCGGCAGGGTCCACGGCGTCGTCGTCCAGGATAAAATGTATGTCTTATCGTCCGTGGTGAAATTGTTAATTTTCTGGCCCGGCTTCAATTTGAATTTTAGATATACCGAGGTGTCTGTTGTTGTTTTATATCCCTGCGCCAATTCATGCGAAGAAAGCCCCGTGCCGCACCGCGGACACCACGGCACCACCTTATAGCCCCGGTAGAGAAGTTTTTTACCCCAGACATGTTTCAGAATGTGCCAGACCGATTCAATATAAGAATTTTCATACGTAACATAAGGATTTTTAAGGTCCAGCCAAAAGCCCATGCGTTCCGTCAATTTCTCCCATTCGTCTTTGTACTGCCAGACCGATTCTTTGCATTTTTGATTGAACTCCGCGATGCCGAATTTCTCAATATCTTTTTTTGATTTCAGGCCCAGTTTTTTCTCCACCTCCAGTTCCACCGGCAGGCCGTGAGTGTCCCAGCCGGCGCGCCGCGGCACGAAAAATCCGGTCATGGTTTTATAGCGCGGGATGATATCTTTGAAGGCCCTCGCGAGCACGTGATGAAGCCCCGGCTGGCCGTTCGCGGTCGGCGGTCCTTCATAAAACACAAACTTCTTATTTTTCGCGCGGCGGGCCAGCGATTTTTCAAAAATCTTGTCGGTCCTCCAAAATTCCAGAACCTTTTCTTCAATTTCCGGAAGCGAAAATTCCTCCAGTTTTTTTAACATGAAAATAGCGTGGTTTTTATAATATTACATTTTCTTGGGTTTAGTGATACCCAGAAGATTGAATATGTTTTCCAGCACAATCACCGTCGCTTTCACTAATTGGTAGCGGGCGGCCGCAATTTCTTGCTCCTCACCGAGCACCCTTTCTTTTTCGTAGAAATTGTGGAAATCGCCCGCGAGCGCAAGTGCGTAACGAGCCAGACGATGAACCTGATAGTCGTTCGCGGTATCGGCGATGATCTCGGGAAATTGGACAAGTGAGCGGATAAGTTTCACATCCGCTTCGGTATTCAGTAAATTCAATTTGAAATTTGGGATTTGGGATTTGGATTTTTTTAAGATGCTTTGGCATCTCACGTAGGCGTACTGAATATAAAAAACCGGATTCTTATTGGAACGCTCCTTCGCCAAATTCATATCAAAATCCATGTGCGTCTCGGGCGCGATCATCAGAAAGAAGAAGCGCGCCGCGTCCATTCCCACTTCGCCCGCCAAATCGTCAAAGGTCACGAACTCCCCCTTCCGCTTGGACATCTTGAATTCTTTTCCATCGCGCATTAAACGGATGGCTTGAGTGATAAGCACATCGGATTTTTTGAACTTCAGAATCTTCGCCACGGCCTGGATTCTTTTTACGTAGCCGTAGTGGTCCGGTCCCAGAATATTAATTTTCGCATCAAACCCCCGCTTCTTCGTCTCCAGATAATGGCCGGCGTCGGCCAGAAGATAGGTGGGCGCTCTCTCGCTCGTAATCAAAACGCGGTCCTTATCATCGTTAAAAGCGGTGGTTTTGAGCCAAACCGCGCCATCCCGCTCATAAACCCAACCGCCTTTTTTGAGAATCTGAAGAACTTTCCGCGGAAATTCCAATTGATGAATTTTCTTCTCGGAAGTATAGCGGTCAAATTTTATCTTCGCCTTTTTCTCAATCGCGGTTTTAATTATTCTCAAGAAGTCCTTAGCCGCCCGCTCGCCCAATTCCATCGGCTTGTCTTTATGTTTCGCGACAATCTCAATATTTTTCTTCGCCCAATTCTTCACATAGCCGCCCTTGTAGAACTCTTCTTCGTCGGGAATAACTCCCCGGGCGGCCAAGAGCGATTTGCCGAGCGTGAGAATCTGATGGCCGGTATCATTCACATAATATTCCTTCTCCACCTTCGCGCCGGCGGCTTTCAAAACATTTCCCAGCACGTCGCCCAAAAATCCGCCCCGGCCGTTCGCGAGCGTGAGAGGACCGGTGGGATTCGCGGAGATAAATTCCAATTGAATTTTCTCATTCAATACTCTTGACGCTCCGTACTTGCTTTTTTCCCTCAAAATTTTTCCGAGTTCAGCATTCAAAGTTTTTTGGCTTAACCATAAATTGATGAAGCCCGGGCCGGCTACTTCCACCCTGTCAAAAAACTCGGCCGGGGCGGATTTTAGGAGGTTGAGAGCAATTCCTTCCGCCGTCTCGCGGGGATTTTTCTTCTGTCCTTTCGCCATTCTGAAGGCGACATTCGTCGCGTAGTGGGCGGTCTGGTTTTCTTCCGGCACGCGTATCTCAACTCTCGTCCCCTTCGGCACAGCTTTCAGAATATGGGAAGCAATAGTATCGCGAATACTCACGATTTAAATTTACCCCGTCGGCGCAAAAATCGCCAGTTTTAAGAGTCTCGCCAATGTGTTAATCTCTTAATATCTTTGAATTATGAAATAGAAAATTGTAACCTCTTGAAAGGGTTTTTGGCTTGGTCTCTCTGCGAAGCAGAGAGCAAAAACCCTTGAAAGCAGCGAGCTTTATCGCTGGAAATAAAGCGAAGCGGGGTTACAGTTTTCTATTTCATAATTCAAAGTCAAAATATGTCCTCATTGGCATTTAATAAACGCGGGAGTTTTGATTACGAAATCCTGGAAAAGTTTGAGGCGGGCATCGCCCTGAAGGGATACGAAGTCAAGGCGGTGAAAAGCGGCCACGCGCAGATCGCGGGGAGCTATGTCGTCATCCGCCATAACGAGGCGTGGCTTTTGAATTCCATGATTCCGCCCTATCAGCCGAAAAATACCCCGAAGGATTACGACCCGGGCCGCTCCCGGCGGATTTTGCTCGCCAAAAAAGAGATAGGTTACCTCGTAGGCAAACTTCACAAAAACAATTTGACTCTCCTGCCGCTTGAGGTTTACACTAAAAACCGCTTAATCAAGCTCAAGCTTGGTTTGGGCAGACCCCTCAAGAAGACGGACAAGCGGGATATAATAAAGAAACGGGAGGTTCAAAAGGAGATTCGCTGGGCTGTTCGAGAGTAGTTTAAAAATTGGAAATTAAAAATTTCCATCTGGGGATGATCGGCTTCGACGGGATGCGCGAAGCAAGCGCGGCAAGCTGAGCCGGCCGCTCACTAAAACGGCTTCTAAGATAACTGCCAACAAAACAGCAGTCCCGGCATTCGCTTTCGCGTAATGCCGCATCGGCCTCCAATGTCCGCCGGGAGATCGCCGGTGTCATATCGCGGACTCGCCGGAGAAATCCGTTCTCCGTATTTCCGGCTAAATCAGGAGAACAAACCCGTCCCGAGTTTATCAAAGGACTAAACTTGTAGAAACGCTCGCAGAGTCATTCCGTACGCGGGTCCAATTCCCGCCATCTCCACCAAGAAAAACAAAACTACCGCTCTTATGCATAAGAGCGGTAGTTTTGTTTGACGGATTGGATTGATGAATGTTTTCAGCTATAATGTTTCAGATGAAAGGTTACGCAGATAATATTGAGAAGTTGACGAGGGAGAACGAGAACTTCCGAAAGGTCCTCTATACCGCCCGTCATAGCCAGTTGGTCTTAATGGCCCTAAAACCCGGCGAGGAGATCGGCGAAGAAATTCATCAGCTGGACCAGTTCTTAAGAATTGAAGAAGGCGCGGGCAAGGCAATCTTAGACGGCGCAGAACACGCGATAGAAGACGGCTCGGCCATCGTGGTACCGGCCGGCACCCGGCATAACATCATAAACACCTCGGCCGACAGGAAAATGAAGCTCTATACGATCTATTCTCCGCCCAACCACAAGGACGGCACAATTCACGCCACGAAGGACGAGGCGGAAAGGAATGAGGAGCACTTTGACGGGAAAACGAGCGGGTAGCAAAATTAGTTATCCACAACCGGCGGTTTTACAAAATTCAGAAACTGCTATAATTAGGTTAGCAGTTTGATATTGCGAATAAGTAAAAATGCGGGTCGTAAACGACCCAAAAATAACTGGGACCAACAAGGTCCAGTCATGAGCGAGAGCTTCCTGTTTTTTCAGAGGAAGCTCTTTTTATTTCTAAATATAACTGTTATCATTCTCTTATCCAAAACCGAATCAACAATCAAATAACCGCGCCGGAGCTTCGGGTTATCGGCGAGGCCGGAGAAAATCTGGGCGTTATGAAAAAAGAGGAGGCCCTCGCGCTCGCCCGGCAAAAATCCCTTGACCTTATTGAAATCGCGCCCACGGCCCAGCCGCCCGTCGCGCGGATTATGAGCTTTGACAAGTTCCGCTACTATCAGGGCAAGGAAGAAAGAAAACAGCGCCAAACCCAAAAACAAAAGGAGTTAAAACAGGTGCGCATCTCGCCAAGATCCGCTTTGAACGACCTCCAAATCAAAGCCAGGAGGGCGGAGGAATTTTTGAACGAGGGCCATAAAGTGGAAATCGGCATATTTTTAAGGGGCCGCGAGAAGGGAAATAAGGACTGGGCCTTGCAGAAAATGCGGGAATTCCTTAAGATGATTACCGTTTCCCACGAGGTCACGATGGAGCCGAGACAGGGCGGTCGGGGCTTCGTCACCCAGATTACCAAGAAATAAACCATGCAAAAAAGCGTTTCCAAGAGAATCAAAATCAAGAAGTCGGGCAAGATTCTGCGCCGCGCGACGGCGCTCGGCCATTCCCGGGCCAACAAAAACACGGTTCAAATGAAGAGAAAAAAGAATGGGCGGGACCTTTACATCAGCGCAAAAAAAATAAAAAGATACTTTTAAGGGCTTTGTCTAAAATTTCAAATGAACGCATGTAGAAATTTTAGATACAAAACCTCACCCCGCCTTCATTGCGCTGACAAGAATTATGAAAAACAAAAAGGAAACATTTAGATAACATTGGCATGCCGAGAGTAAAACGGGGCGCTACTGCCCACAAAAAAAGAGAGAGATTATTGAAGCAGACGAAGGGCTTCCGCTGGGGCCGCAAGTCCAAAGAACGAGCGGCGAAGGAGGCCTTGCTTCACGGACTTTCCCGCAAGTTCAAGGGCCGGAAGGAGAAGAAGCGCGACTACCGCCGGCTGTGGCAGGTTCAAATCAACGCCGCCGTCCGGAATGAGGGAATGAAATACAGCCACTTCATAAACGCCCTGAATAAAAAGAATGTGAAGTTAGACAGAAAAATTCTCGCGGACTTGGCCCAGAACGAACCGGAAATTTTCAAGAAAATCATGGAGTTCGTGAAATAAAAACCTCTTAACGAGGTTTTTATTTTTCTGGCCGCGGTTTTCTTACTCGGTCTAAAATAAGGTCAAAGGCCTTTTTTAAACTGCTCCTCAAATTCGGCGCCTTCAGAATGCGCAAAGCGTCCTGATAGAGAAACCAGCCATAGCCCTGGTGCTTCTCGCCGGGGATATTCTCCGGCTTTATTTTGAGCCGGACATAAGGATTACCGGTCTCGGCGAGGTAATAGGTAACGGTTTTAAATATTTTCTGCCGATTTCTCACGTAAGTGAAGTGGTCCTCTACCTTAAACCGGTCCGAAAACTTTAGGTCCCGGAAACTCAAGCCGGTTTCTTCCCAGACCTCCCGCAGAGCCGCCCGGAAACTGCGCTCCCCTTCAGCCAGTTTGCCTTTGGGAAAATTCCAGTAATTGCCGCCGTTGTACAAAATCAAAAATTTCGGACCCTCGTTTGTCCGCCGGTAAATAATCGCGCCGGCGGAAATCTCTCTGTTATTAATCATAATCGGGTTACCTCCCCACATTAGCGGGATTGTGGTCCCGAATCAACGGCTCCTCGTTTTTCACCTCCGGCAGTATCAAATCCGGCACAAAAAGCAAGAGAATCGCGCTGGCGAAAGAAAGAGCGCTCGCGCAGATGAAAATGGCGTCAAAGCCGAAAATGGCCACCAGCGCCGAACCGACAAAAGCCGTTATTCCCAGGGCCAAGCCGACGACCGTCTGATCCAGCGACCAATTAAAGGCGTTATTTTTTCTATCCAGATGGCGCGAAAAAATCGCCGACCAGGCCGGCGTGTAAAGGCCGAAGGCCAGGGCTTGCAGAAAAATAACGAGGTATAATCCCGCCACCGTTTTTACCAGCAAAAAAGAGAGCGCCGCTATCCCCGCCAGCATCAAGCCGGAAACGAGGGCGTGGAAATCATCGCGTTCGCCTTCGTGCTTATCCAGATAAATCGCCACGGGCATCTGGAACAAGGCCTTCGTCACCCAGTAAATAGCCGAGGCCAGACCGACCGTTACGACCGTCGCGCCCGCTATCCGATTCACGATAAAAAGAGCGAAGACGGGGTTAATGAATCCCCACCCGCTCCAGAAAAGCAAATCGGCTATCACGAAAAAACGGATTAAACGGTTCACCTTCAAATCCCGGAAATTAAAATTTATGTTGACGCTGAATTTCATTTTACTTTGAATTCAAATTTATCGTTTTCCCAACTCAATTGTACCTTATCGCCGCGTTTCATTTCTTCCCTCAAAATCTTTTCGGCCAGGACGCTCCGGACCCGTTCGGCGAGCACTTGTCTTAACGGCCGCGCCCCGAAAACCGGGCTGTAACCCAGATCGGCCAATTTATTCACGGCCGATTCGTCCCAGGAGAGTTCTGTGCCATTCGTTTCCATAACCAAACCGGCTAAATCCCGCATGAGCAATTTTGTCACGGAAGCAATCTCGGTTTTGTTCAAATTGCGGAAAACAATGACATCCGAAAAACGATTGATGAGCTCCGGTTTGAAGTAATCGGTGAGTTTTTTCTTCAGGTCATCGGCGATCTCCCCGCCGGGCCGACCCTTTTCCGTTTCTACTTTAATGAATTCCGAATGAGCATTGGATGTCGCGATGATAATCGTGTTTTCAAAACTTACCGTCCGGTTCAAGCTGTCGGTGAGCCGCCCGTCGTCAAAAACCTGAAGAAACAGATTTAAGATATCGGGGTGAGCTTTTTCAAATTCGTCCAAGAGGATGAGCGCGTACGGTTTTTCCAGGACCGCGTCCGTGAGAGTACCGGTTTTGGAGCCGTCGGGATTGCCGATGAAGCGGAAAATGCTCGTCTTATCCTGATACTCCGACATATCAAAACGCTGCATCGTTTCTTTGGAACCGAATTGGATTTGGGCCAGTATTTTAGCCAACTCCGTTTTCCCGACGCCGGTGGAACCCACGAAAAGAAAGGCGGCGATGGGACCGCCCCGGCGGGTCAGTCCGCTCCGGTACTCTCTTAAGGCCCGCGCCACCGAGCGCACCGCCGCATCCTGATTAATAAACTTCTCATGAATAATATCTTCCAGATTCAGGAGTTTTTCCGTCTCGGGTTTGCCCGCCTTCTGAATCGGAATCCGCGTCAGTTTTTCAGCGGCGGCCGCCACCGCCTCGGCGTCCACGATTTTCATCTTGGCCCCGCTCGCCTCCGCCAGCGCCATTTTGAGGAGGTTGGCCGCGCTGCCCGGCAGAGGTTTTCTGCGCAGATACCGGCGCGCCAGAGCCACCGCCTCGCGAATCGCCCGATAGGTTATGAAAATCCGGTACTGGTCCTCCAAAATCAAACTTTCGTAGATTAAAAACCGGACGGCTTCCTCCTCGGAAATTTCTTCTATCCGCACCACCTCAAACTGCTCCAGAAAATCCGAGCGCGGCTCTATGAATTGCTTGAATTCGCGGGGATAGGTTTCTCCAATCACCGGAATCGCGTTGTCTTTGATGACCGGCAGAATAGCGTCAATCGCGTTTAAGGATTTCTCTCCGGCCGTTCGGAACAGGTCGTGCATATTGGGAATGAAAAGGACGATATTCCCCGCCTTCAGAATTTCCTCGGTGATTTTCTGGAGTCGGCCGCTTAAGACCTCTCCCGTGGCGTCCGAAACCAGCCGGCTAATCTGGAGAGAGACCAGGCGCTTGTCAAAAAGAATGGGCGGCACTTGGTCCTTCACCATCCGGAAGGCGAGATACGCGATGAGAGATGACTTCCCGACGCCGGGATCGCCCGTTAAAATCACATTCGGTTTTCCGGGGCGGGAAATAATCTGAATCAATTCTCCAAATTCTTTTTCATGGCCGATAAGAAGGCCGATTTTTTTCTCGCGGGCGAGGTCGGTTAAATCGGCGCTGAACTGGTCCAGGGTCGGCGTAGGGCGCGCCGTCCAAGCCCGATTCATCACCCGATGGCGCAGAAATTTCGGCCGGTGGGCGAAACCGCCCGAAACGGCGGGCAGAAAACGAACCCGCCCGAAAAAGCGGCGGAAGCGCCCGAAAACCGTCGCCGATTGAACGTCCGCGGCATTGATGTTGAAAAAGTTAAAAAACGTTTTCAGAACCGGGTCGTCCGCGGCCGCGAGCGCCGCGAAAAAATTGCGCGGCTCAATAAATTTCTCGTTCGCGCTCAAGGCGTTTTGATATGCCCGGAGCGTCATACTCGCAATCATCGCGAGATTGTCCATTTTATTCGGCTTAAGGTAGCCGTCTTCTTTTTTTAAAATGTCCCGAATTTTCTGGATAAAGTCATCGGTTTTTATGTCCAAGCGCCTCAAAATTTCCCGGATATCTTTCTTCTCGGCGAGTTCATAAAGAAACAGCCGGTGGAAATTCTGGCCCGTGAGATATGACTGGCGGAAAGCACGGCTCAATATCCGAAGAGCGGCCGGAGTAACGGCTTCGGCCAGATTTAAATTCCGGCCTCCCAGTTCCGACAAGTTCCTTTCTCCTTGGCCAATGTGAATCAGCCGGTCCGTTATGAAAAGGGCGAGGAGAAGCGCGAATCGGTTAAGCGGCTTCGCGCCGGAAGAAAAGAGGGTCACCGCGGAAAATATCAGAACAACGTAAGCGGAATAGGCAACGAGCCGCGTCAAAAATTCTCCGGCGGCGGAGAGGAACAAGCGGGGTTCTTTGAAATAGAAATCGGGCATTTTAAAAAACAGAAGTTAAAATCCATCCGAGAATGAGAATGGGAATGAGTAGCCATACTAAGTAAATCAGGATTGCCAGCGCGAAAATAAAAAGATAAATCAGACCGGTTCCGACCAGGCGCAAAAATCTCAAGATAAAACCCAGCCCGTAGCCGATTACGGAGTAGTCCTTGTAAAGCGGCTGAAAGAGATACCGCAGATTGACGCGCCAAGCCAGCACTCGGTCAATCTTCACGAGCTCGTCCAGAACGAAATTGGAGTAGATTTTTAAACTTTTGACATACCAGTGGCGCAAAAAATCAAAGATGCGATAGAAAAACCGCCGGATTAAATAAATCAAAACCATTGAGCTCATTATAGCCCATTTCGGAGAGGGACTAAACAAAAAATAAAAGAGGCAACCTACTTGATGTAAATTGCCTCTCAAATAAACCTCTTATCCTTTAGTTGCATTATACACTATATGTAAAATTCTGTCAACTGCTAGAAATACCTCACTTCCTCCTCCAGTTTTATGCCGAATCTCCGCCAAACTCTGTTCTTCAGGATTCGGGCCAGTTTTTTCACGTCCGCCGCCCTTCCCCGGCCGTCGTTAATGAGCAGGTTTCCGTGGAAATCGGCCACCCGGATGCCGCCCCGGCGCATCCCCTGCGCGCCGGCCTCCGCCAAAAGATAGCCGGCCGGGACCTTGCCCTCCACAATTTTTTTCTTATCAATGTATCTCAACGATTCTCCGGGGATATCTTTCACTAGAACATTTTTGAAAAAACTGCCGGGGCATTTGAGACCGGGTTTATATTTTTTCTCCCGCGTCTTGATGATATCTTGGGAAATTTTTTTGAGCCGTGATTTATTTCCTTTTTTGAAACCGAGTTCTATCCGTAGAACCAGATAGGGTTTGTGTTTGAAAATACTTTCACGATATGTAAAATGGCACTCCGAATTTTTGAGCCATCGCCTCCGTCGCCCGCCCAGAGCGGCACCAAACGGCTCCCAAATTTCCACCCGCCTCACCAATTCGAAAATGGAATGGCCGTAGGCGCCGGCGTTGCCCACCACTGCCCCGCCCAAACTTCCCGGAATGCCGGAGAGGGTCTCCAATCCCTTCAAGCCCATACTGATTGATTTTTTAATAATCTTCTCCAGAGGAACACCGGCCTCCGCGATAAATCTCTTCCCTTTCGTTGAAATCTTTCCGCCCAAAAAACGAATTAAGAGGCCTTTTAATTGCCCCTCGGGAAAAACCACATTGCTCCCGCCGGCGAAAACCCTAAATGGCATTCTTAATTTTTTTGCCAAATCAATCGCGCGGATTAAATCCTCCGGTGTTCTCGCCTCATAAAAATACTCGGCCCGCCCGCCAATTTTGAAGGTGGCAAGCGGGGCGATGCTGACATTTTTCCGGAACTTGACCACGGCGCAGGTGTCGCTCACGATAGCGGCAAAATGTTCCGCCTCTAAAGTTTAACAGCGGCGCCCACCGCCACTCTTGGGCCCGTTTTCCCGTCAAAAGCCGCCTCAACTTGAATGGTGGCGGTTTCACTTACTGGATACTTATACGCTGCTTTCCAAAATACCTGTTCCCAAGGAGATAATTTATTCACTGCCTTTACGGTAAACTCTCCCCCAAAAAATGGGTCGTAAAAGCGAACCCCCGCTTCTGCCCAGGCGCCCACCACCGGCACCGTCACATCAGGCGTTGCCACTTTCGCCTCCACCTCAACGCCCAAAAGTTCTTTCTTAAACTCCAATTCCGCTCCTACCATAACTCCTGGCTTTATGATATCCGTTCCTTCTTCAGGCAGAACAAACGATGGCTGGAGAATAACGCTGACGCGCACATTATCCTTATAACTTGCGTCCACCATAAGAAACGCGGAGGGGATAATCTTACCGCCTATTTCAATTCTTCCCATCGGGATAATGGATCGCATATTATTCGCGGAGAGGCCGAGTTCACTTATAGGCACCCGCGCAATTATTTCACCTCCATACCGTACGGTAATGTCGTCCCCCACTTTTTGTTCAATGAGCACGCCCGCCTTTATCTTGAGGGAGGTCATGACCGCGTATACTTCTGCCGTTTCCGCGGACTTATTGAAAGGGTTAACGCCCAGACGTTCAAGTCCAGCCGCAAGGACTAATTTCCCATTTTCATCAAGTTCGGTCCACTGGGCGTAGATATCTTTCATGTTCACATTGCCGCGCATTTTAGAATCCCAGGCTATAAGAAGACCGCGCTTGGCCTCGCGCAATTCGTCCGCTTCAATCCCGATGATATTCGCGACTGTTTGCTTCAGCATTATCTCCGCCGGCAAACCGGTTAATTTCAGAGAACTAAAATTAATGACCTCCCGTAAGAGCTGCGCCTTTGCCTCTTTCTTCGCCGCCACTCCCGCCTCATCAGCCGGCTGTTCGCGAGAAAGTTTATTCGCGCGCTGAATAAAGGAGTGGATTTGTTTGAAATCCTCAGTCCGAAGTGTGAGCTCCCCACTTCCCTCTAATCCCAATCCCTTCCCCAGTTCCTGAACCTCTTCCGCCGTCTTACTTCCGCGAGCCGTCTCAAAAATATTGCCAAAATTCACCGTGAGCGTCGTCTCCAGCGGCAGGGCATCAAGGATGCTTTCTAACTCACGCACCCATACGTCGCGGAGTGACTCACTCACATTGCCCTTGCCCTCCTCAATTCCCTTCCCTAAAAGCCCTGGCACCGCTTTCCAAAGACGTGCCAGCGCGACGTAGACCTTCCCGGCGGGACTCTCGGGGTCGCGAGAAGGATGAAGGAGTTGATCTCTCGCTACCGTGGACTCAAATCGCAACACCTCCTTGCCGTTGGCTTTCCACGTAAAAGACTTGCCGTTTTCATCCGAATCAAGCCGGAGAGCATTACTCTCAAAAACAAACCAAACTCCCGGTTTTTCTAAACCAACCGTAAAACGCTCCGCGGTCAGGCCTCCCCGCGCCCTTTCTTTTTTTTGCGCTTTTACATTCTTCACCTCAAAAGAGAGCCCCTCTTTTGTGCGAAGCAATCCGCTTGCCAGCTCCGATTTTGTGAACTTCGCCGCCGCTTCAAAGGGCCCAATTCTTGCGCCAAACTCAAGGGCGCTTTGCTCCGAAAGTGCTCCCAAAAAGGTGCGATAGGCCTTCCACAAATTTCCTCCGCTTTTAAAAATTTCTCCCAGTTTCATCGTGCCGCCGTCGCGAAGCGTGAGCACGCTTTCCGAAGGATTGACTTTATCGTACTTGAAAAACCCCGTGAAGAAATCCACGCCCACCCCCTCAAGAAACACGGCATTTTCCCCGGCGCGCACTCCGAGATTGAAATCCCCCACCACGAGTTTATTCTCATGGTCAAACGAATACCTCCCGTCGCCCCACACGCCCCACTTGCCATCGGGAGTTCCCATAGCGACGCGCCCGTAATTCGCGGTCACGATGCCGGATTCATTTATCGGTTGTTCTTCGTTCATCGCCTCAAACACAATCGTGTACCCCGTGTTTTGATCGCGCAACTCAATAATCATCGTGCTTTTTTTCTTTCCCTCCATCTTTTCCTGCCCATGAGTAGCGGTTAATGTAAACGGTTTTCCTCCTACCATCACATTCTTGGGCTCTCCATTCTTGATGTGGTGGTCTTGCATAAACTGTTCAAAATCCTTGGGTCCTTTCGTGACCAAAAGATCCTTGAGATTAAAAGCGCTGGACGCTTCTTGGCCTTTCGTATCAATAAAATCCAAAAAGGCAATGTCCCCGTTCCCGATAAATCCCTTGAGATCTTGAATCTGCCCGCCCAGCGCCTCACGAAGACTTTCAGTATGAAATACATCTTTCAAATCCCGCCCGAGCGCGTCCCAATCAATATCGCGCATGCCCGCCGCGAAGGCCCGGACGGCCTCCGTATCCATTCGCAGTTCCACGGGCAGTGGTTTTTCCACCGGGTATTCAGCAGTTGATATTTTAATTTGAAGCGGTTCTATCCTCAGTTTTTGCGGTTCCAAACTTGGCATTGGCGTCGGAATGCGCGAGAGCATAAACTCCTCGCCTTGGGGAAGATTTCCTAAAATATAAAGCAGTATCAGTTCAATGTTGCCGGGGGCGGGTTTATACCCAGGATACTTTTCGAAGAGGTTGGTGAGTTTTCCCTCCGCGTCGCCCAAGACCTTTTTTCTGATTTTTTCCGTCTCGGCCTTGCTCCCGCTTTCCCCGAGGAAGTTCCAGTAACTCTCAAGAATGGCATCCACCGCCTTCTTCGCGTCCTTTACGGAACCCACCCGTCCCATCTCAAACCCTCCCCGGGTCAGATAATGGACGAGGAACTCTCGCACGGGAGGAGTAAGCCGGTCTCCGCGAATTTCTGATTTATTGTGCTCCGAATTTAAATAATGATTCATCCCGTTCACGACACGCAAGGATCGGCTGAAGCATAATTTCAAAAATCCTTCTTCGGTGGGAGCGAACCCCTGCTGTTCGGCATCTTCGCGCGCCACGCCTCGCAAGGCGGTTTTCCCCGCGTGGGCTTTAAGATCCGGATATTTCTCCACCATCGCGCCGAAGGCCTTTTCTCTTATCGCGTTCAGTATATTCTGCGCGCCCTCAAGCACGCCCCGCACCTCGGGCATTTGTTCTTTTGTAATCACTCCCAACCGGACTAATTCCGGCGCCGACACTTTATAGTTTTGTCCCTGATAGAAATGCTCTCCTTCCAGATAGTTCTGTAAATCCGCGTAGGCGCTGAGAAGCGCTTCGGGAGTATTTTCCTCTCGCAGTCGGGCTTTCGCGACCTCTACCTCCCACTCAAGCGTTTGAAGATAGCCATCTTTCAGATAATTAAATCTGTCTTCGTCAAACGTCGCTTCTATTTCATCTTTATCGTCAGGAGCCGCTTCCGCAACATTAGGAAGAATTCCCTGACCAACACTCAATATTCCAAAGATAAGACCGCTCCGTATAATTGCCTTCGCCACTCTGGGCGTTTGTCGCAAAAATTCCGGGACATTCGCGGCAAATTCGGGAACTTTCTCTATAACAGTTTGACCCGCCCCCGCAACGGCGCCGGGTAATTTCTCCATTATTTCTACTAGCATCCTCACTCCCGCCGGCACATCTTCCTTAAAAAACTCTTGAGTCGTCTCGAACACCTGTCCCAAACGATCTTTCCATTTTGTTGTTTTCTCTCCCTCTATTGTTTCCCCTTCCTCTTTTCTTTTTTCATCATCGTACTCCCTCCGGATATCGCCGTAATACGGGAACTCTTGCTCTTGTTTGTTTTTCATACCTATTTTCGCGATGACATAACAACGACCGCTTCTTCCGCCTCGCGCGCAACGCGGATTGCCTCCTTGAGTTCTTTTAATTTTCGTTCAAGATACGCCGTATCGTTCTCTTGGGCCGCGCGCTTCAACGCACGAAATTCATCCGCCAGTTCATCAAAAAAAATTGGATTGACATTCAAGAAATCAAGCCAGGCAATCTCCTCCGCGGCCGTCAGGCCGAAAAATTGATCAAGAATGGCCGCTCTCTCCCGTCCCAGAAAAGGGCTTTGGGCCACAAGTATTCGAATGGCTGGAATAATCATTGTCTTTATTTTACTCACTTTGTGGAGTGAACACCAGGGGGAGTTGGGGATAACATTCAGCCATTTAATATATTCATTACTCCTCGGCGTTGTTGCTCTCCTCTGTTTTTTCGATTTTAAATTTTATTCGCTCTGCTTTGATTGTATCAAGAAGCTCAAGAAGCGCCTTTTTAAGATCAATCGCTTCTCTCTCAATCTCTTCAAAGTTTTTTAAAATCTCCTCATCTTGGGTTGGCTTCTGATCTTCTTCTTTAATCATCCTTTTTGTCTTTTTGTTCGAGTTCGGACTTCACCTCCTCTGTAATTTTTATGAGAGAATTAAGGGCTTGGATTGTTCTGTCTGAAAGGGAAAGCATTTTATCTTGGAAATTTTCGTATATTTTAATATCATCTTGTTCAGGCGTTTTTACATTTGGATTTTCTTCTGTTTGTTTCTCCTCCGAAGAGGGCGTTTTTTCTTTAGATTCATCCATAATAATGATTTATGCGGTACTTAGTTCGGGAACGGATTGCGGTTTTTCCTTTCCGAATTTTTCGACCATTTTACTAATTTTATCTTTTGCCGAGTGTGCGAATTGAATGAGATTCTTTGATACTTTTTCCGCAATTCCCGCCCCACCCGCGATACCAATAAACACCATGAGCGCGTCTCCTACAAGATGCAGTCCGTGGAGCGCTGTGTCCATGCCAAAGTGAACTCCCGCCTCAAGCACTACGGCGAGATGCGGATACTTTGCTTCAAATTCTTCAAAAGCGCTTTCTGATTCCTTGGTAATTTGTTCAAGTTCTTGGATGTGCGTTTCTGCGCCTTTCTCTTGCATTCTTTCAATCACATCCGCAGGCGCGCTTGCAAGTTCAAGGGACTGAAGATTTTCTTTGAAGCGAGTTGTTTTTTCTTTAATAATCTCTTTCTTTTCCGCGAGGAGCTCGTTTTTTTCCTCTATTTTTCTTTCCCGATTCATCCTTTCTTTGTATGCGTGAATTTTGAGGGCTATATTTTCTCCAATTCTTGATCCGAAACTTGCCCCAATTGCTGATAAAATTGGGTTTCCGATGAGAGCACCTGGCGCCGCTCCTAATCCTCCACCCAAAACTTTTCCGATACGTTTTGAAAGAGCAACCTTTTTATGATCCGCTCCTTCTCCGATGAGTTTTTTTGCGAGCGTTTCATTCGCCTTAAGAAGAGATATTGATTTATCAAGGATTGTGGTTACTTTTTCTGTTTTTCCTTCCAGAGCGCGTTTCAGAAATTCTGCTTCTTTCGAATCTAAAGAGGTTGTTTCACGTTCAATTTCTTTAAGAATACGAGAGACATCTTCAGAGGTTCTTTCAATACTTGAGATTTTTGTTTCAATTTTTTCATCTACTGCCTCGCTCCCTTCTTTGGTTTCAAAATCCTCGACTTTAGCAGTGGATATAATTTTTTCTTTCTCCTGTTGGCTAATGAGTTCTTCTTTTCGTTTCTCCAACATTTCTTGTTCGGCTTGGAACTTTTCCAATTTATCTTTTTCTGAAAATACGCTCGGCGGGTCTTCTTCAGTCGGAGGCAGACCGAGTTTTTCTCGAGCTTCGTTTAATCCTGCTTTTGTTCCCTCAACTAATTCAGTTAATCTGGCGATTTCTTGTTGTCTCGCTCCGGCTTCGCTCTCTAATTCTTTAAGTTGTTCTTCTGGCGATAATTCCGGATTTTTTGTTTCCTCCGGAGTAAGTTCTCCCTCCGGTTTTCTCTCAACATTAACATCTGCCTGCAATGCGCCGGGGTATAATTCCGGAGTATTTAAATTTGGAGCGTCTTCAAGTTTTGGCATGGTTCTTGTTGAATGTATTAAAATTTTCTGTACTCGTCAACAGTAAAACAATGCCAAGCGACCAACGGGTGTCGTTTTTCATATTACAGATAAAATGAGATACCTCGCGCCGCGCTCGCTCCGCCTCCCGCCGTAGAACCTTCCGTAAAGCGCGAGCGCACGAACGTATCCACTGAAGCGCGCAGGTCCGCTTCTTCCGGCTTCATGCCAATCGCCCACTTGGCGAATTGCGCCCACTTCGGCGCAAAGACCGCTCCCGGTTTTTGCTGCTCCTCACGCCACATCCCGATGAGCTGTTTCACGGTGATACCCTTCTCAACAATCGCGGTCCGGTATTCATCTCGGGTGATACTTTTTCCTAGCGTCTTCCAGAATTTTGTCTCTAGGTTTTGATGGGCTTTTTGCAGATGCTCCCAGGCGCTTCTCGCCTCGCGGTAAAAGAACTGTTCCTGTTTGGCCTTGGCGCTCATATTATTAAAGGCATTGGCGAATTTTTCGTAAGTTCTAAATCTTTCTCCGAGCGTCGCGTATCCCCTTATGACTCGTTCTTGCGAGAGCAGGGAGAGTTTCTTGAAGGACTCCTCCTGGACGGTGAGGTCCGCCCACACCTTCGGCAAGTCCTCGTGGAAGGCGAGGGCGGCACTCCACTCCTTCGCGAGGGAGGGTAACTCTACATTAAAGGTTTGCGTCCCGCCTGTGTACGACATAGGAACCATGGGAGCGGGATTGAGCGGGGTATGCTCGTCAATGCCACGTATCTCTCTCTCAAGCCATGCCGGCGCCCCGCTATTTTCTCTTACGGCGGCGCGGTAGAGGTCGGCGGTGTCGCCCATCGGCTTGTCGCTCGCGTTGATGATTTCAAACGCGCCGGGCGCGTTATTCTTCCCGGGGATGTAGCGCACTTCGTCCCCTTCGTGCACTAGGTCAAGTTTCGCGATGGGTATTTCTCGGCCATCCGCGAGTTCAATGGTGGAATTCTCCCACACAGTTTTGAACTCACTCTCCGTAATTTTTCCCTGTTTCACCAATTCGCGCGCGGCATTCCACGCGTTCCCGCCCTTATGAATGACGGTCGCGTACTGTTCCGGGCGCATCGCTTCTTGCGCGGCTGGGGGAAGGTCTTCCCATGCGGTGTCGGGTGGCATTGCGCGCTCTCCCAACCTATTCAAGGAAGAATCGGCCGTCGCGGTTCCTTGACGGGCTCCTTCGGCGAGAGAGGACGGCAACCCTTCTTTTCTTGCTTCCGGCAATATTTCGGATATCTTTTTCCCGATAAACTGGGCAGGATGCATGCCGAGAAGGTCCAAAAGGTATCGGGCGCCGTATCCAATGCCCGCGAATCCCGCCGATATGAGCGCGCCTCGAAAGGCGTCCCATCTCACCTTCGTCCGAATGTTCTTATCTTTGTAAGAGAGGTATTGGTCTAGGCGGACGGCGACCGATTTTTCTTTTGATGCGAGGAGAGCGTCTATCGCATTCGCCCGGCTGATGATGGAAATCAGGGCGTATTTTTTCGCGAGCGATTCTTTCTCGTCCCCGAAATCCACCAGCCCCTCCCGCAATTTTTGTTGGGTGTAGTAGAGCCGGGTTTTTAACGCCGTTTCTTTTTCCACGGCAGATGATTCTTCGCATTCCGCCGCCAGACGTTCAAGTTTCTTCGCGAGTGCCTCCGCGGTAACAACATTAAGTTCTCCTTTGGTGATTTTTTCTTTTTTTTGCGCTGTGCCCGCGCGGGCGAGCGCCGCCTCTTCTTCCAATTTTTCAATCGCCCGCCGGCGGGCGATAAGTCCTCCGATGCCGGCGGCGGCGAGCGGGGCCGCGAGCGCGCCCAAGAGCGACACCGTCGCGGTGCGCGCAATGCCTCCCATCGCCATATATCCCCCTCGTTCAAAAGCCATATTCCGAAGGGCCCGCGCCCACACCCATTTTGAGTTGATGCGCTGCAACATTTTCTCCGTTTCGGGAGAGGAGTTCAGAAATTGCGCCCAGGAGACGCGTTTGTCAATTTGCGCGACGTGTTGGAGCACATTTTCCTCCGACCAATCCGGATGCTGTTTTCTTACCACCCGAAAAAGAGACGCTCTCGCTTCGTCATAGAGAGTTTGCGTTTTTGCGAACTGCTTTTGTTTCGCTTTTTCGTATTTCCATTCAATCGGCGTCTGGGAAAGCGCGCGCGCCGCGGCGTTGAAACGAGCGACCGCGCTTTGGCCTTTGGCGCTCATATTTTCAAACCGTCCGGCAAAAAGAAGGGAGAGCGTTCCGTCTTTGTTCACCTCCGCGTCCAGTTCAATTTCCCGCGTCTGCCGCACGAGTTCCTGGAGCAGCGCGCCGTGCTTTTGCAAGCCGCCTTCCCGAAATTCCGCGGCGGTTTCTTTTTCCGACTTCGCGATGTAGTACCTTTTTAACAACTCCCGCCCCAATCTCCCCCGTTCTGTTTCGCCCCGCCGTTTCTCGGCGGCGCTGGTCGTGATGTGTTCCAGCGCGAGTTCATTAAAATTGTGAAGCACTAGCGCCCGCTGGCCTTCGGAGAGAGTGGCGTATCCCTCCAGCGTTTCAAGTTCTTGCTCGGCAATGCCGAAAGTTGTTTCAAATGTATGCTCCGCCTGCGTTGGAAAGGGAGTTATTTCTGGTCCGGAGACGGATTTTTTGAACGGGTTTTCCACAACTTTCAATTATACACATATTTCTCGGGTCCGGAAATCCTTGACAGGGTAATAAGAATCGTTGTAATATCGTCTAGCGCAAATAATTCACTTCCCGTTCATCGGGAGCCACATGTTTTCTGTTGTTCTTCCCGTGCGCACGGGAAAACCTTGGGAGCAATCCCATGAGTCAGACGAAAACGTGTGGCTATGTAACTTAAAAATGCTCGTGAGTGACTTACACGGGCAAAATATAAGGAGAATTATTATGGAGAAAAAGGGAGATAGGATTGAATTGGTCCTGCTGCGAAAATGGAGAGAGGTGTCATGGGGAGAAGTTATAGCGGCTACGAAAGTGGAAGCGATCGCGGCCGTCCTCATCGCGGCGATAAGCGTTGAGCTGATTTTGGCGGGGTTGCTTCAACTGATGCCGGGTGACATAACTACCGAGGCGAAACCGTTTTCATACCGAATCACCATCGCGGAAATTTTGGGCATGCTTGTGCCCCTCGCGATGTATTATTTTCCAGCGCGGGTGGTGAAGAAATTGTGGGAAACAGGACGCGCGCATTTATCCGGCGAAGGAATTATGGATTCGCTTCACGACTATGTGGGTAGGTTCGATATGACAACAAACCGAGTATCCACGGAGATTCTTTGGTTCTTTGGATTCGGAACGGCCTTTTTCATCGGGTGCATCGGACTTTCCGACATTATTGATATAGACCTGGTGCGATGGTTCTGTATCCCAATTGACAGCAGACTGTTTATGAGCCTTTTCATTGAAGCAAGAATGCTTGATAAACTATACACCATCAATGCTGATTTCTTGAGACATGAGAAGAGATGGGATGTGGGCGAAAAGACATCTTTCACACAGAAGCGTCTCAATTTATCAGCGGTGGATAGTATTCTCGGCAAAGTGCTTCAGTTCGCGCAGGAGAGAAACGTAGCTCCTGAAGAAGCGCTCCGTACCCGGAAGGAGATTAATAAGATTTATGAAGAGGAGCTCGCCGCAGAAGAAAAAGCGGAACCAATAAAAATCAAAACATAGGAGGGATTTATTTATGTCAAGAAGACAGTTTAATCCCTTCACGGTCCTCCTGATGGTTATCGTATTCGCGCTTATGATAGCGCGGTACGCCGAATCACGGAGAGCCAGCAGGAAGGTTTCGCGCGAGTACAAAGTGCTTATCGCAGAGCGGCGAGCCGACTCTGTATTTCACAGATGGCTTGTAAGCAGAATCATCGTCAACCCGGATTCTTTTCTAGTAATAGAAAAGAATGAGTACTCTATTCTCGTAAACAGGCCAGCAACGGTTCTCCGCACGGGCGTGGATCCATTGTGGAAAAGTATCGCGCTGAAACTTCAGCGGGAACAGCAAGGCGCTCAAAGCCAAACTGTTCTGCAAGATGTTTTCGGAGACGAGAAGCGCGGGGAGGAAGGCGGTTTACCGGTCTCCGACATGGTTGCGATACGCAACAAGGTGAACAGATTCAAACTCACCGGCGTATCGGGCGAGGTTTGGGTTGTTCTGGAGGATTTCAAGAAGGACGGCGTGACGATTGACCCGGCGAAGACGAAGCGGTTCGGGCCATTTGAAGGCGGGACCGAGGCAGTCGTGCCTATCAGGAATGAAAAGAGATTGGTATTCCTGTGGGGTACGACGGGAAGTGCGCCAATTGCTACCCGCGCCAACAGACCGCCTCAAATTGAGGTGGTTGGAGCGGTCACTGTTGCCGAGCTTTCCGAATCGGAGACAGAGCAAGGTGGAGAGCGGGAAATTTTCCGCGTGGTTATTACCGACGAAGATACGGACGTGGATTCTCTCTCTATTGCCACAGAGGCAAGGGGCGAGGGGAAATATTTCCGTACGTCTCGGATAAAACGCGATGGGAAAATCATCTGTAGCGCCACATTGTTGCCAAGGCCAAATTGGATTAGTAACGCGAGAGATGATGGAGTGGTAAAAAAGGACGCTTCGCGTGGCGGAAGATTCTACTGGAGTATCTATATCCGCTATAACGACAGCGTGCCGCGACCCAAAGCGGAAACACCGACACCGTTCAATCACAATATCTATTTCTAGGAGGAATCTATGAAACGAAATGCTGTGATGATTGGATTACTCCTCTTCCTCCTAGTCCTAATGCCAATAACGGTATTGGGGCAGAGGGGGGGGTATATTCCTAAACAGTTCTACTCCGAGGACGGGCAACGCAATCGCCAGATTTGGACGATTGTAAACCCGGCAGAAAACCCGCCAGTGGGATTGGTGGTGTTCGTCAACATGACGGATTCCGTTTTCACACTAGGCGGGGAGCATAAGTACCAATTCTCCGCGTATCCGGAGGCACTCATCCTAATTCAAGAAGTGCTTGCGGCAGGTCTCGTGAGAGATGCGGAAGATCCGAATTTCATAACAACATTCTGCATGCTGTTCGACCCCAGCATACGGGGAGGAACCGCGAGACCAGGGAGCGGGGTTTTTAATCCGCCGTACAACGCGCAACTGGATGTGCTGCGACGCGATAATTTGAAAAAGAACATCGCGCCAGGATGGATTTTTTCAATCCCATTCGGAGATGAGAACTCCATTGCTCGGCTGCTTGGCACAATCGGGGGGTACCCCAACTTCCCATTTCTCAATGGCTCGTGCATTGGTGGCGGCGGTTTAGGAATAGCGGGAGCACGAGGAATGATTTACTACATTCCCAAAAACGCAAACTTGTTGGGGCGCACGCGGATGTTCTGGAAAACGGAGCTCTTCATAGATGTGGAATCTGCGTTCGCAACGCCGTATGGGTTTCTGTCATTTTTAAGCGGCGGATTCACCATGGGTGTGGGGAAAAATCTTGAAGATCCACCCGACGGGATTGCACACGCGTACATCATTCCGAAAGAAATACGGGGGAAGTGGAGAATAGACTACCATATGTCATCGAGGAAAACGAACGATGGAAGAATTTTCTTCGAATATATGGGAGGACTCGGATTTCTCGGCGTTGAACTTGACGATATAGTACCTCCGTTTTCGGAACTCTCAACCTCAACAAAATTACTGCTATCTCACGAAACGTTCTCATGGTCGCTGATTATCTATGTCGGGGAAGGAAGGGGAGGAATCGGTTTTGACATCGTCAAAGATCTCAAAACTGACGACCCCTGGCAACTCATGGGGTACATTGCCGTAAGAATGCCATGAGGAGGTATCTATGAAAAAACTCGCAATTCTGTTGTTGGTGCTCATGGTGGTCTTAGTTGGAGCGGAAATACAGGCGCAAACGCTCCCGACGCCGGAGAACCCGATTGTGCCGGTCTTCATATTTAACAGGGAAGTTGTTCCTCTTCAGAGAAGCGATTCCTTGCTGAACTATTGGAAAGGCATGGTAACCTATAAGTACGAAGAAGGAGAGGGTGATTCCGTAGCCGAGGGTTTCTCGCTCTCAGTACTCAGCAATATGAGCTCCGGAAGCGTAAGGAACCCGATAAAAATTTCTGCGGATTCCGCCCAACCGTGGGTGATAAAAGGAAGATATCGTGATCCGAAATGGATGAAAGGGAATGACATACGGAGAGACGACTTTTCTTTTTCAGTGCGACGCGACGCCTGGAAAATGAGAGGGCAAGAAGGGAAATATGTTACTCTTTTTCTTACGAGGGATCGGAAGGTGGTATTGGCACCGCAGACCGTAACGGGACCGGACTCATTACGAGCCCCGGATCTCGGTAAGGTGATCATCCCTCCCTATTTTGGAAAAGTCGAAATCATCGTGATGGGCGAACCTCGACTCACCATCGAAGGGAAGGTTGAACCAAAAGATAGGTAAATAACAACGCAAAGGCGTGATGTGCAAACATCACGCCTTATATATTTTCTTGAATTACAGACCGAAAAATAATCTGAGAGCATCAAGAAGCGAACCCCCGGTTGGCAACGGCTGCGGCGCGGGACCGCTCGGTGGCGCGCCTCCCGGAGACATCATACCTCCCGATGGCGGAGGCATCATACCGCCGCCCTGCGGAATTCCCGACGGCATTTCCCCGGTTGGCAAACCGCCCGCGGGCGATGTTCCGAAACTCTGCTGGTCTTGTCCCGATTGCGGCGGTGGCATGAATTGTTGCGTTCCTCCCGGCGGCATCATATTCTGCTCCGGTCGGACGGGCATCGTTTGTCCAGGCATTATTTGTCCGGGTTGGCTTTGTGTTGTTGGCATCATCCCCTGCGTCGGCGGCATCATCGGCCGGTCTCCTTGTATCATTCTTTCCTCCTCTTCCATAAATCCGCCCGATGACTCATCTCGAATTTGTCCTTGCGCGGGTCCCATCGGCTGAATTTTCTGCATCATTCTCTCCTTCCCTTCCATAAATTCCTTTAATCCGCCGGGCTGGCCCTCCGGCATCATTTCCTCCCTCTCATTCTCATTTGGCCTATTTTGCGATTCTCCCTCGCCCGGCTTGAAACTCCGGCAGGCGTCAGGATTGGATTCGCAAAGCGAGCGGCACTCCTCTGGCGTTTTGCATCCGCCCGGACCCGCCGGCGGCGGCATCATCTGCCCGCCGGGATTGATAACTCCCGGCCCCGGTTGAAACTGCCCCGATTGGTCTTGCCCCGGTTGACCCTGTCTTGGTTGATCCATCATCTGCCGAAAACATCCGCCGATTTTGTCTCCAATATTCTGCGGTGGCATTATCGCGCCGCTCTTGAATTTTTCCAAGCGCTCCACTCCCACTACGCCCGATATACATTCTGTTACCTGCGGTGGCGCCTGTTTCAAGGATTCGGAGAACTGCTGTTTGCCTTCTTCCATTTTCTGAAGCTCTTCCGGTGGAATCATTCCGTTCTCCCGACCGAAATTGAAGCAGGTTTCCTGATTGTCGGAGTTATTGCAGAATGTTTCGCACTCGTCTTTATTTTTGCATCCGCCGGGGCCCCGGCCTCCGGTCTTTCGCGCCATGACGGCCTCCTCGGGTTTCATAAAGCCGGCGGCTTCAGCGAAATTAATGCACTCCTCTGCGTGACTGGCCTCGCCGCAATATCTATCGCACTCGTCTTTTCCGCGGCAAGCCGGCGGTTTGACGCCCTTCTTTATCGCCGTGAGCATCTTCTGCGAGTCCTGCGCCTCCTGCTCATTCATAAAACCAGCCGCCTGAGCGAAGGTCATGCATTCTTCCATGTGCGCCGAATCGCCGCAGTATCTATCGCACTCGTCTTTTCCGCGGCAAGCCGGCGGTTTGACGCCCTTCTTTA
>CAYISE010000007.1:0-6282 GCA_964366055.1 uncultured Candidatus Saccharibacteria bacterium | reverse complement strand
TCGCCGTGAGCATCTTCTGCGAGTCCTGCAAGTCCTTTTCACTCATGAGGCCGGCGGCTTGCCCGAATATAATACATTCTTCCATATGGTCCGCCTCACTGCAGTATTGGTCGCAAGTACTCTTTCCTCCACAAGCGGGCGGCTTTATACCCTTCGCGATAGCCGCCTGAACTTTCTTGGCCTCCGCGAGCTCCTTCCCGGATATCAGCCCGTTTTGCTCCGCGAAGGCAACGCACTCATTGATGTGGTCGGAGTTATTGCAATAGTTGTCACACTCGTCTCTTGAAGTACATCCACCGGGACCCTTTCCCGCTTTGGCAAATTTTTCCGCCATTTGAATCTCCTCTTTGGACATGAGATTATTCTTTTCAGCAAAGGAGAGGCAAGCGGTAAGATGCGCGGTATCGTCGCAATAGGCGCGACAGGCGGATTCATCCGCGCAGTTGCCGAGCGCCGGCACCGGATACTGAATGGCCGGCGCTACCGCTCCCTGGCCGGGCAGGCCGCCGCCCGACGCCGTCTGCGCGGACACTCCGTTCGCAACGAGGAACGCGGCGGCGATAATACCAAAACTAATAATACCGCCGCTTAAAAGATATTTGTTTTTCATATTACTTGAACGGATTGGTTTTTACTCCCGCGAACGGATTGGTTTTTGTCACGGGATTGACATCGGGCACATCGCTCAAGGGGTTCGCCTGAACGTTGAGGGACGGCAACGCGCCCTGTATCGCGCTTTCGTTGATTGTCTTCACGCTCTCCCCGACCTTATTGATATTTTCCTGCTCGGGGATGGGAGTTGCTTGGATATTTTTCCAATACCAATACCCCGCCGCGAGCAACACCGCCGCGACCACGAGGGCTATAAGAAGTTTTTTGTCCATATTATCTCTTTAATATATTATACACTATATGACCCCTCGTCGTTCAATGGATAGGATGCAGGCCTCCGAAGCTTGAGATAGAGGTTCGATTCCTCTCGAGGGGACTAAACTTCTGCGCCTTTCCTCAATTCCAGTCCCAGTAAAATTCCAATCACCACCCAAAGCATCAGCCGGCCGAGTTGCAAATCCCAAAAGAAGTGGTCAAACAATCCAAAGAGAAGCAATGATATCAACATTATCACGGGTGTTATGTTTTGTAATTTAGAAATTGGAAATTGATTGGAAATTGATTGGAAATTAAAAATCAACAACCATCCCACAAAGGCCAGAAAAACAAAA
This sequence comes from uncultured Candidatus Saccharibacteria bacterium, assembly GCA_964366055.1. Taxonomy (GTDB): domain Bacteria; phylum Patescibacteriota; class Minisyncoccia; order UBA6257; family GWB1-50-10; genus JBBTQX01. The sequence continues at coordinate 5,059 of CAYISE010000007.1, read as the reverse complement.
AGCCCGCCAATGCCCGTTTCGGATGAGATCATGAGATATAGGTTGTGTATCGGCTGCCACTGGCCCAATGAATTCACTTTATATTTATCAAAAAGCCCAGAGTGATAAGCGTAAAAAAGCTGGTTGCCGATACCCACCCCGAAAGGATGGGAAATAATGAGTTCAGCGCCGATTTTATTGTAATTCCAGCGGTCGCTCACCGGACCTTCGTCCGAGGAAAGACGAGCGCGGGGAGAAATCGCCCAACCCAAAGTAACAAATAATAAGGAACAAATGACCAGTAACAATAATAGCAGGTGGATAATTTTCCTCCGGCGCTCTTTATCGGCAAAGAATTCCCAAACGACCAAAAGGAGTGTCGCCGCGGCGGCGGTAATCCAGCCCGAGCGGGAAAATGTCAAAAAAAGGCCGGTGAGAATGACAAAAATTCCGGCCGTCTGAAGGGATTTGAAAATCAATTTTTCTTCCCGCAGAAAGAGATAAAAAAGAGACAGTAGTCCCAGAACTAAAAATCCCGCGAGAATATTCGCGTGGGGCATCGTGCCATAAGCCCGGGCAAAGTTCACGCCGTTCACGGCAACCCGCGCGATGCCCGGCGTGCCGGAACCGAAGACCGTCTCGCCCAGAAACCACAATCCCACGCTCTTCTGAAACGCAAATTGGAGGAAACCGACCGCGGCTTGAAGGATCGCCGCCAGAGAAAACACGACCGCCATTTCTTTGAACCGCACGATGTTGGCTTTAAGCGCCGCTCCGACCATAAGCGCCGTTAAAACCCCCAACGCCAACCGCCCGAAGGAATAAATCCCGAAAGAAAAATATCCGGCGGAGACGAGGGAGAGAGCGGCGAAAATCAAAAAGAGCGCCAAGAAAAACAGAGGCGCCTTAAATTTACCGAGGCGTTCTTCCCACCAAGATAACGGTTTTGAAGAAAACAACAGAAAAAGGCAGAAAAAAAGCAAAATATCGCTGCCGTATAAAAAGGCCGAGGTGTACTCGGAGGTGTAGAAATTCCGAAACGGCGTCGGAAAATCAAAAAGAAACTTTTTCGTCCCAAAAGGGATTAAAAATACAAAGAGAAGAAGGCCCCAACGGAGAAAACGAGTCCTCATTCGGCTCGATACACCTCGTCGCCCTCGCGCGCCTTGCCCCCCACTTTGATGCCCACCTCCTGATTCTTTTTCGCCTCCGATATATCTTCGTGGTTATACTGCATGGACTTAATCTTTTCGGTAAAATCGGTCGTGGCGCCGAAGAAATGAACCTCATCCCCCACTTTCACGACCTCCTTAAACTTCACGATGGCCACGCTGATGCCGCCGTAAAAGTGAGTCACTTCGCCCACGGGTTTGGACTTGGGCTTCGGCCGGGAGACCGCTTTCGACTCGCTTGAGTCCGATTTGAATAATGAAGAAAAAAATCCCATTTTAAAATTTATATTATCCGACCTTTGATGCCGTTTTTATCGTCCTCGGTTTCAATAAGATCCAGTACTTTGTCTAGTAAATCAGCCGGGTCGCGGGAAAAAACCGTCTTCCCCCAGCCCCGGTGGGACTTCTCCAAAATCTCACGGAGCATGTCGGCCATGCCGCCCGAACCCTCCAAAACGCCGTTGGGCTTCTGGTCCTCAAAAGCGATGGTGAATTCGTTAAGCGTGCCCATCCGGCCGCAGATGGTGATGACGGCGTCCGCGGAACGGGTCAAAAGCAGGTTCCGGCCGGCATAATCAAAACCGGTGTAGATTATCAAATCGTGATAATCGGTCGGTAGATGATAGGTTTTGATGTGAGCCAATTTTGAGACCGCGGGGGAAATACCGATGACCGTCCCACCGGCTTCCTTCGCGCCCTTCGCCGCCCAGTAAGGAATGCCTATCGTCGCTCCCGTCATCAGCACCAGTCCGCGCTTCGCGATTTCTTGGCCGATAATCTCCGCTTTTTCCAGCGCGTCTTTGGAACAGTGGCCGGTCTCGGCCGCGCCGGAAATGCAGATTTTATACTTCAACTTATGGATATGGTTGTGATTTCCGTTCGGAACTTCGGTTTTCTTTTTTGGCATATTTTATTCAATTATATCATCACTGTTTCGCCGTAGGAAGGCGTAACGGCCGGGAGAGCGAGCTCGTCTTTGATTTTTTGCGCGAGCGTCGCCGATGCTTCCGGGTCGCCTTGCACCACGAAGATCTTTTTGAGCCCGCCGTGCATCGCCTCCACCCACTTCAAAAGCTGGGGCTGGTCGGCGTGGGCCGAGTAGCCGCTCACTTGTTTTATCTTGCAATTCACCGGCACCTCTTCCCCGAAAATTTTCACCGTCTTCAGGCCGTCCAAAATTCTCCGGCCGAGAGAACCCCGGGCCTGATAGCCGATTATGAGAAGCGTGCTCTTCGGGTCCGGCAGATAACGGAGCTCGTGATGAAGAATCCGGCCGCCGTTGGACATTCCCGCGCCCGCGACGACCACCTTCGGCGCCGGGACATTATTGATCTCCTTGGATTGTTCGGTAGTGAGCGTCATCCGCAAGCCCGGAAAATTGAAAATCGCGTCCCCGCTCTGAATTAAACGGAGCGCTTCCGGATTGAAATATTCGGAATCGGCGGAGTATTTCTGATAGACCGCGGTGAGTTTGATGGCCAAAGGGCTGTCAATAAATACCGGTATTCTCGGGATGCGGCCGTTTTCAACCAATTCATTCAATTCAAAAATCATCTCCTGCGTCCGCTCCATCGCGAAGGCCGGAATCATCAAAACCCCGCGCGCCCTTACCGTCTCTTCAATCGCGTCTTCCACCAATTCTTTTCTCTGATTCAAAAGTTCGTGCGTCCGATCGCCGTAAGCCGATTCCACCAGAGCGTAATCGGCTTCTTGAATATATTCCGTGGGATTGATGAAGGGAGCCGGATTATTGCCTAAATCGCCCGAGAAGACAATTTTCTTTCCCTCCGCTTTGACCAAAATTGAAGCGGAGCCCAGGATGTGGCCGGCGTCAAAAAGTTCCACCGTGAAATCGCCCACCGCCACGATTTCGTGATACTTTCTTTTCTGCCAAAAGCCGAGGGTTTTGATAATATCGCTCGTATCGTAAAGCGGCGGCTTCTTTTTCTTCTCCGCCTCCTCCCTCAATAAATGTTCGGAATCCAGCAGCAGCAGTTCGGCGAAGTCCTTCGTGGGGGGCGCGGAGAAAATGGTTCCTTTGAAACCGGCTTTCACGAGCTGGGGCAGGCGGCCGATGTGGTCAATGTGGGCGTGGGTGACAAAAACGGCTTCAATCTCTTTCGGATTATAAGGAAACGGCTCAAAATTATGTTCCTCGCAAAAACTACCGCCCTGATGCAAACCGCAGTCAATTAAAATCTTCGCGCCGCCGGATTCCAATAAATAACTGGAGCCCGTGACCATGCCCGCTCCCCCGCAAAAGGTTAAACGCATATTTCAATTATATCTTTTTTAGAGAATTCAGCGCTTCTTTTATGGTTTCTTTCTCATCCCAGGGGATAGTTTTGCCGTGAGCGATATGAATGGACATTTCGCTACCCTTGCCGGTCGCGACAACCGCGTCATTTTTCTCCGCAAGAGAAATTGCTTTTTTAATCGCTTCTTTTCTATCTAAAATCTCGTAAAGATTGGAAATTGGAAATTGGAAATTGGAAATTCCAGATTTTATCTCCGCTAAAATCTGGCTTGGGTCTTCGTCGTAGGGGTCTTCATCGGTGAGAACGACCGCGTCGCAATACCGAGCCGCGATTTTGCCCATCTCCGGCCGTTTCCACTTATCCCGGCCCCCGCCCGCCGAACCGAGAACGCAGATAAGTTTTCCGCCGGGCGCGCCCTGGCCGGGCAGGCCATACAAAACCTCCGGGCGGAGATTTTGATAAACTTTCTCCAAGGAATCGGGCGTGTGAGCGCCGTCCACCACGACCGCGAAGGGCTCTCTTTGGACAAATTCCAGCCGGCCGATGAGGCCGCCGAATTCGGTTATGGCCTTTCTCGCGACCGGCCAGGAAATTTTCTGGGAGCCGGCGAAGGCGAGTCCCGCCGCCGCGTTATCCAGATTAAAATCGCCCCAGAGCCAATTATTCACCGCCCGGCGTTTCTCGCGCGAAGTTAAATCCAAACCGTTTTTTAAACATTCACCCAGAAATTTTTCTTTGGTGTAAATAAAAACGCGGCCGCCGGAAATCCGCTCGCCCGCTTTTACGAAATATTCGGCGTTTGAGTCGTTGCCATTTACGAAAAAATACTTTTCTTTTTTTCGGGACCGGGCAAGATACTCAAAAAACGAGACCTTGGCCGCCCGGTAATTTTCAAACGAGCCGTGGGCTTCAATGTGCTCTGGCGCGAGGTTAGTGAGAAACGCCGCATCCCAGTCAATAAAACGGTGGCGATGCTGGATGACGCCCTGCGAGGTAACCTCAATTAGAGCGTACTCGGCGCCGGCCTTAACCGCCTTCTTTAAAAATCCCTGCAAAAAAAACCGCCCGGGCATGGAATTGCCGGAAGTGTTTCTTTTTTCTTCGTTCAATACTTTTCTTCTCACGGTTGAAGAAAGCGCGGTTTTTTTGCCGGCCGCTTCCAAAATTGCGCTCAAAAATTCAATCGTCGTGGATTTGCCCTTCGTGCCCGTCACGCCAATCACGAAAATTCTCCGGCTGGGGTGCCCGTAAATGAAACCGCCAACCCACGCTAGAACCCAGTGATATATTGAAAAGAGATAGTTCATTTTCAACCTCGGCGACCGAGAATTTTTAGGGCCTGGCGCAGGCGGTCTTCCAAATTCTTAAACTCCGGAGCGACTTTTAATATCACCTCCCGAACCGTGAGCCGGCCGTAGCCCAAACCCACCAGCGCCTCTTCCACCTCCTGATTCACATCCATCGCTTCGGTAATATGCTTAGAACCGCTCGGCAACTTAATTCTATTTTGGAGTTCCAAAATCACCCGCTCGGCGGTTTTCTGGCCGACACCCGAGGCGCGGGTCAGAATATCGGGTCGCTTTCCGGCAATCGCCGCGATGATATTTTCGGTCGCGTCAATGTCCAGAATGGCCAGCGCGCTTTTCGGAC
>CAYISE010000006.1:0-37823 GCA_964366055.1 uncultured Candidatus Saccharibacteria bacterium | reverse complement strand
TTGGCCAACCGCGAGGCGCGCCTGCGCGCGCCGAGCGGAGAGGATTTGTCGGGGGAAAACCAATGGGCGGCACTTTGTGCCGCCCACCAATTCGTTGGTCAAAAATCGGAAAGTCTAATCTTGGAGCAGACGAGAGGATTTGAACCTCCACCTCCCACTCTCAATACTGAAGTGGTGCTCTGCCAATTGAGCTACGTCCGCAAAAATATAATGAACTGGAACCATCCTACCAAAACCGCCAGTTTTTTGTCAACACCCGGCGGTTTTATATTTAATATTCACCCATGCCGGGCATGCCGGCTCCGCCTTTTTCTTCCTTCTTGGGAATTTCCGTCACGCCGGCGCCGATAGTCAAATAGGTCGCCGCCACGGAGACCGCGTTTCTGAAGGCGGTTTTTGTCACCTTCAACGGGTCAATAATTCCCGCTTCCTTAAGATCTTCCACTTTGTTATTAACCGCGTTAAAACCGAGCCAGATATTTTTCCCGGCCTGCTTCTGCTTGATTTCCGTGAAAGTTCTCTCCGCGTTCTCGCCGCTGTTCTCAATGATGGATTTGAGGGGAGCATTGAGGGCGACGCGGAGAATGTGGTTAGCGGCATTCTTCACCGAATTGTCGGTCTCCGTCACTTCCACGTTGAAAAGAGCGATGCCGCCGCCGGGCACGATGCCTTCCTCCATCGCCGCGCGCGTGGCCGCCACCGCATCTTCCACTCTTTGCTTCAGTTCCTTCTGGGCGGACTCGGTCGGCGCGCCCACTTTAATCACCGCCACGCCGCCGGCTAGTTTCCCCAATCGTTCCTGGAGTTTCTCCTTATCAAAATCGGAATCGGTGGTTTTTATCTGGGCTTTAATTTGACTCACCCGTTCGTCAATGGTTTTCTTTTCGCCCTTGCCACCCACAATCACGGTCTTGTCTTTGTTGGAAACGACGCGATGGGCGTGACCCAAATCGCTCAAATCAACGCCGTCCAATTTTTTCCCCAAATCCTCGGAGATGAACGCGGCCCCCGTCACCACCGCGATATCCTGGAGCATTTCTTTTTTCCGGTCGCCGAAACCGGGGGCCTTCACCGTCAGCACGTTGAAGACGCCGCGGATTTTATTCACCACGATTGTCGCGAGCGCCTCGCCGTCCACTTCTTCCGCCACGATTAAAAGTTCTTTCTTACCGCTCTGAACCAATTTTTCCAAAAGCGGGAGCAAATCACTAATGGCGGAAATTTTTTTGTCGGTAACCAAAATGTAGGGGTCTTCCAGCACCGCCTCCATCCGTTCCTGATTCGTTATCATATAGGGCGAGACGTAGCCGCGGTCAAATTGCATTCCTTCCACAATTTCGTAGGTATTGCCGATGGTGTTGGAATCCTCAATGGTGATTACTCCTTCGCGGCCGACTTTGGATATAATCTCGGCGATGAGTTTGCCGATCTCGTTGTCCTTGGCCGATAAGGTCGCTACCTCCTCAATTTTTTTGTTATCGTTAATCTCTTCTTTTTGTTCCGCCAGCGCTTTCACGATATCCTCGCTGCCCTTTTTCAATTCTTCGGCCAGTTGAATCACGTTAAAACCCTTCTCCCGGATGGTTTTTTCTCCCTCCTCAATCATCGCATGAGCCAATACCACGGCCGTGGTGGTGCCGTCGCCAACCACGTCATTCGTTTTGTCGGCGGCTTGTTTGACGAACTCGGCGCCGAGGTTTTCGTATTTGTCTTCCAACTCAATTTCTTTGGCCACCGTCACGCCGTCAAAAGTGACCTGCGGCGCGCCGTAGCCCTTCTCAATCACGACCGCCCGGCCGCGCGGACCTAAAGTCATCCGCACCGCTTCGGCCAGTTTATCAATCCCCTTTTTCATCGCCACGCGGGCGTCCTCGTTAAATAAAATTTGTTTGGCCATAATTCGTTTCGCGGTATCGATACTATTCTAAAATCGCAAGGATATCGTCCTCATCGCCGACCAGATACTTCTTTTTCTCAATTTCTATTTCGTCCGGCCCGTATTTTTTGAAGAGGACTTTATCGCCGACCTTAACCGACATCGGGACTCTTTCACCCTTGTCGTTCAATTTGCCGGGGCCGACAGCGATCACCGCGCCCTGCATCGGCTTTTCTTTTTCCGCCGTGTCGGGCAGAACAATTCCGGACTTCGTGACCGCTTCTTCCGCGAGCGGTTCAATAAACAGGTGATTGGATAACGGTTTAAAATTCATATAATTGCTACCAGGGTTATTTTAAGCGAAATATTTTCTTTGTCAATAACCCCAAAAATCCCTACAATTTAAAACATGCCTGCAGAATGGGTAGAAAAAACACCCAAAGAGAGCCTAATTCGCCGGGCCTATGATTTCGCCGAGAGAGCTCACGCCGGCGTGAAAAGATTAAGTGGCGAGCCCTACATCACCCACTGTCTAGCGGTGGCCAAGACCGTCGCCGATTGGAGTATAGGCGAGGTGGCGGTGGCGGCCGCGTTGCTTCACGATATCGCGGAAGATACAACTTACTCCATAAAAGATCTGGAAAAAAACTTCGGCTCGGAGACGGCGTTTCTCGTGGATGGCCTCACAAAATTAAAAACGATTCATTACCCCGAAAACGCGAATATTGAAAATTTGAGAAAATTCGTCATTGCTTTCACGCGGGACTTAAGAGTCCTGATTATCAAATTGGCTGACCGGCTCCATAATATGAAGACCCTGGATTTCCTGCCGCCCGACCGTCAGAAAAAAATGGCCAGGGAGACCGCCGAAATTTACGCCCCGCTTGCCTATCGCCTTGGCATGCAGAAACTCTCCGGCGAATTGGAAGACCTCGCCTTCCCCTACTTCTATCCGGACGAATACAGATGGCTGAAAAATGAGGTGAGAGACGACTATGCGAAACGACAGCTTTATGCCCAGAAAGTGGTGCCGATAGTCGTGAAAACGCTGAAAGAGCATAAAATTGAACCCTTGAACGTGGGTTCTCGCGCCAAACGGTACTTCAGTTTATATAAGAAACTTTTGCGTTACGATATGAATCTGGAAAAAGTCACCGATCTGGTTGCCCTAAGAATCATCGTTAAAACCGTTGAGGAGTGCTATGCCGCGCTTGGCATCATCCATCAATTGTGGCAGCCGGTTCCCAATAGATTCAAGGACTACATCGCCCGGCCGAAACCGAACGGCTATCGTGGTCTGCATACCACCGTTTTCGCTTTGGATAATAAAATTCTGGAGATTCAAATCCGCACGCAGGAAATGCACGAGGAGAATGAACTCGGCATCGCCGCCCACTGGGCCTATCAGCAAATCCGAGACACTGAACAGGCGAAGAACTGGACAGGCGTCAAGAACAAGAAAGAAATGGTTTGGGTGGAACAGCTTCGCAACTGGCAAAAGGCGTTCAGCAATCAAAAAGAATTTTTTGAAGCCCTGAAGGTGGACTTCTTCAAAGACCGGATATTCGTACTGACGCCGCAGAACGACATAATTGACTTGCCGGCGGGCGCGACGCCGGTGGACTTCGCCTACCAAATTCACAGCGACATCGGCAATCAGTGCGTGGGCGCTAAAGTGAACGGGAAAATCGTCAACTTGGATTATGAACTTCAGCCGCGCGACATGGTGGAAATCATCACCCGGAAGAACAAAAAACCCTCAGAGGACTGGTTGCGTTTCGTGAAAACCGCGCTGGCCAAGAAAAATATCAAAGGGTCCTTAAACATCGGCAAAAGAAATCTGAAGAAACGGCTCATCGCGCCGCATTTGGAATTCAGAATCATAAACACCGACCGGCCGGGCTATTTGAAAGAAATCACGGGCGTTTTTGCCGAATCCAGAACCAATATCACCTATCTCCAAAGCCAAACCGACCATCGTTCGGTCTTCTCCGCCGTTATCGTCCATTGCAATGCTCTGCCTAATGAGAAAATCCAGAGAATTCTTGTTAGAATTATAAAGTTAAGCGGCACTAAGGAAGTAAATTACAAAATCAGCCGGTAGCATTATCTCAATATTATTGTTCCAATTCCGGTCCGAGCAGTTTCTCCAAAACGCCGTGCCACTCCTCATCCGAGTAAAATTCAATCGCCACTCTTCCTTTCCCGCCGCGCTTTAAAATTTTGACCGGTGCGCCCAGACCTTCTTCCAGGCGTTTCTGCCAATAAGCGATTTGGGGGTCAACGGGTTCGCTCTGTTGAACTTCGCTCTTCGCCGCCCGGACGCTTAATTTTTGAGACAAGATATTTTCAAAGACCCTCCGCTGTTCTTCCATGCTTTGGATTCCCAAAAGCGTTCGCGCCTGCGATTCGTTAATTTTATTCTGAATCAAGGCCTCTTGAATATGGGAAGGAAGATTTAAAAGGCGCGCGGTGTTCGCGACTACCTCCCGGCTTTTTCCCACCCGGACGGCGATTTCCTTTTGAGTCAGTCCGAATTCATCCTGCAATCGGGAGTAGGCCTTGGCCGTTTCAATCGGATTCAAATTATGCCGCTGGAGATTTTCAATCAGGGATATTTCCAGCTTGACGCGATTGGTGTCTATCTTTTTCACTACCGCCGGTACTCTTTCCAATCCCGCCAGTTTTGCGGCCCGCAGGCGGCGTTCGCCGGCAATCAGCTGATATTCCACATCTGTTCCAGTTTCAGTTTCCTTGAAAATTTTTGAAACGATGAGCGGCTGGATGATGCCGAATTCCCGGATGGATTGGGCCAGCTCTTCAATCCCCTCGCCATTGAATTCGTGGCGTGGCTGGTAAGGATTGGGCTTTATCTTTTCCACTTCTATTTGAAAAATTGATTCGTGAGAAACGGAAGAAAATCTTTCTTTCCTCAACTCGCTTCGCTCGTCCAGCGACTCGCTCGACTGCGGAGGTTTCGGAAAAGAAAAATTTTTTTCCTTCTTCACCTCATTATTTTTTTGAGGTGGAATCAGCGATGATAATCCTTTGCCGATTGGCATATGGTTTATTATAAACTAAAACAGAGGGGTTAAAACCTCCCGACGCGCCGCTTTCCTTCAATTAAAATTTCGAGGATTTTGTATAAATTAAATTAAAAACAAAGAGCAACTCGAAATATGAAGTACCGGCAACGCGTCAGTCCGTTTTACCTTCCTCTGTTTTAGGAAAACGTACGTACGTTAGTCCGTAATTTTATTAAAATACTCACCCACCGACAGCCCGGCTGCAGACCGCGCCATTGACGAGCGGAATATCTTACGTCAATTCCGAACCGAAAAAATCATAGCACCCTAGTCCTCACGATTCAAGCTGTGGATAAAGTCCACTCAACCTTACCCCACGAAAAGGCGGGATCTCACTCGTCCAGCGACTCGTTCGCCCCTTGACTCTCGCCCTCGCTCTCTCGCTGACACTTTTCTTAGGGGTAAGGTTTCGTTTCAGAAACTAAAACCGGATTGGTAATTCCTTCTATCAGTTCACGGGCCAGCTTTTCATAGGCCAAAGCGCCGGGGCTCTGGGGCGCGTAAAGCATTATCGGCTTCTGGAAACTGGGCGCCTCGGCTAAGGAAACCGAACGCGAACAACCAAAAGGATTGGCTCGTGTGGGTGGAGGGGCAAACAAGCCTGGTCAAGAGTAGGAATGTTATCTTAACTTTTGATTCGACGCTCGTTGAACCGCATGTGAGGCTAACTGGTGGCCATGAAGATAGGTATGCTCAAGTTGTCGCAAAGTCCCAAGAGCAGGTGGAAAAGTATATCAGAAACTTTTAATTAGTTGAGTATGGAGTTGCCCCCGCAGTATAAGTATCACTGCGGGTTTTTTTATTGCATGAGTATAACCCTTCGTACCTTTTCGCCTACATTACCAGGCCCTCTTGACAGTTTTTTGTTTTTTTGCTACCCTATTTTTGTTAATGAATGCTCAAAGGTCCTTTTTTAATTAAAGAGTATTTTCGTCTTTAAGGAGGTGAGAAAAATGACGAACAAGCAGAAAGCAGGGGTAATTTTTATTGCAGCAGTGATATTGGTGGTGACTGTGTTAGCGTGGCTGCAAAATTTACCCAACTAATTTCATTGTCAGACTTTTCCTTTTCATGTGGGGAAAGTCTGATTTTTTATTATCTGCCCGCGAATACCCTGCGGCTTGTCGCGAGAATGAAGCGGCGTGCAGATAATAAACTCCGCCCATTTATGGCGATTTTTTTGTTGCGGAACTCGGCTCCCCCGATATTATATCGGGGAACCGTTGCCAACCCTATAAGATAGTAGCAAGGGTCGAGTTGGCAACTGCCTCAAACAGTCCTCACTGCAAAAATTGCCACAAGGAAGCATTTGGTAATGTCATGTCATGTCATTGACAGCCAATTTGGCCTTTGATGCACTGTAAAGTACCTTGAATTACAAAACAGCCAAAAGTTATTCCCTGATATTCCCTGATCCTGTTGAAGAGTAACTTTTGCTCCCTTTTAGGCCCTTCGACAAGCTCAGGGACTAAACCGGATTGGTAATTCCTTCTATCAGTTCATGGGCCAGCTTTTCATAGGCCAAAGCGCCGGGGCTCTGGGGCGCGTAAAGCATTATCGGCTTCTGGAAACTGGGCGCCTCGGCTAAGGAAACCGAACGCGGAATTTCCGCTTCAAAGACCTTATAAGGAAAACGTCGCCGCACCTCCCGCGCGATTTCCCGCGAGAGTTTTTCCCGCTTGTCGTACATCGTGAGAAGCGCGCTCACGGATTTTATCTCGTGGCCGAGATTGTTCTTGATTAAATCCACGCTCTCAAGAAGCTGGCTCAAACCCTCCAAACTATAATATTCACACTGAATCGGCACGAGAATCTCATCGGCCGAGGCCAGACCGTTCACGGTAAGCAAATTCAAACTGGGCCCCAAATCAATGAGGACGAACTCGTAATTGTTTTTTACTCTCTCCAAGAAATTTCTCAAATACCATTCCCGGTCCGGCAGGTTCACGAGTTCCACGAGCGCGCCGGCCAAATCCGGCGAGGCGGGAATCATCTGGAGATTGGCGAGGTAGGTGTCTTTAATCGCCCGCTCCGGCGCCTGGCCGGCGAGTAGAATGTGATAAATTGTTTCATCCGGCGCGTGGCGGACCCCCAAGCCCACCGTCGCGTTATACTGCGGGTCAAAATCAATTAAAAGGGTCTTGCACCCCGTCATCGCGATGTAGGCGGAAAGGTTCATCGCCGTGGTGGTTTTTCCCACTCCTCCTTTCTGATTGAAGATTGCGATTACGCGGGACATACAGCATTTACTATAACGCTTTTTTGTTGTATTCTCAATATAAAAAATGGCCAGGTGGTGGAATTGGCAGACACACAGGACTCCCGCCCGCCTTGACTTCGCCGTAAGAATATTCAGAGCATTAAATATTGAGACCTATGGGAAATAATTGCTGGGGTGGTGAAACTGGCAGACACGCAGGACTCAAAATCCTGTGCTCGCAAGGGCTTGCGGGTTCAAGTCCCGCCCCCAGCACCAATAAGGAACTTAAGGGTTTTTCGGAGACTGAATTGTGGGCGGCGCTTTAACGGCCATTGAGATATGGTCGACGAGGGCGGGTATCCTCTAAACTAAACCTCCCGCGTCTTCCGCGGGAAATCCGCGTATATTTTTAACAGAGCGTCAAAAACGTTTTCCCAGGCGAAATTTTTCACAAAACCCGCGCCGGCGGTTTTCATCTTCTCCCGCAGTTTCAAATCATCCAAAAGCATGACTGTTTTTTTATAAAAATCATCGGGATTTTTCGGTTCGGCCAAGAAACCGGTTTCACCGTTTTTCACGAGCGATTTTGAACCGCCAGCATCGGCAACAATCGGTATGATACCCGAAGCCATCGCTTCAATAGTCACATTGCCGAAGGTTTCAGTGCTTGACGGAAAGAGAAGAATGTCGGACGAGGCGTATGCTTGCGATAGTTCATAACCTTCAATATGACCCAGAAAGACCGCCTCCGGCATAAGCAATTTCAATTCTTTGCTTATCGGGCCATCGCCCGCGATAACCATGACAAAATCACTCCGGTTTTTCTTAAGAAGATGAAATATCGCCGCCAAGGTCCGTAAATCTTTCTCCCAGGTGAGCCGACATACGCAAAGCAATATATTTTTTTCTTTACTCCCGGCAATTTTTTCGCGCCACGCTTCCGAACGGAACGACGGGTTAAAGCGGGTAAAATCCACTCCCCATTGGATTACCGCGACATTTTTTATGCCGTGGCTCGTCAAATCATTGGCCGTGACGGGCGAAGGAACGGTAACGATATTTATCCGCGCGTAAAGCCGCCGCAAGATAAACCACAGCAGCGGTTTCAAAAATGAAATGCGGTAATAAGAAAGATAACGCGCGAAGTCCGTGTGATGAGTGGCGAAAACAGGTAGATTATATTTCTTCGCGTATTTGAGCGCGGCGAAGGCAATTGTGTCCGGACTGTGGATGTGAATGATGTCGGGTTGGAATTCATTCAATCTTCCTTCAAATCCGCCCATGCCGGGCAAGGGAAGCCGATACTCTTTATACAACGGAAAAATAATTGACGGCACCTGAATAACGGGAACAGGGGAAACGGAAACATCTTCCGCCCAGCCGGTCACAATGACGCTTTCAATCCCCTTTTTTCGGGCCTCGCGGATAATCGCGAGAAGAACCTGGGCCACGCCGTCTTCTTTCTTAAACGTGCCGATGAAATAAGCGATTTTCATTTGAGCGCCTTAGAAATTTTTGACCAAATGAAGAAAACGGATACTCCGATTCCAACTAATATGAGGAAGAACTTGCCGAGACCCAGTTTCATAATGAGGTCCTCCCAGACCGGACCGAGAAGCATTCCTAAGACCGCGTATCCCCCGCTCCAAGTGATGGCCGAAAGAAAAACCGCCGGCAGAAATTCTCTCGGAGGAATTTTAATGAGGCCGGCGGCGACCGAAGCGTAACCTCTGACATAAGGCAAAAGCCTCCCGATATATACGCCCTTTTTCCCCCGCTTGGATATTTTCTCTTTCAAATTATTAATCTTTTCCAGCGGCAGCCAGCGCGGAGCCCGTTTAAAAATCTGGTGGCCAAAATAATAGAAAATCGCGTAGAGTATGGAAGTGCCGATGAAGTCCGCCGCCACGACCGTGAGTAACACGAGAGGCAGGTTAAGCGTGCCCATGTATGCCAGATAACCGGCGAACAGCAAAATAATTTCGGTGGCGACAGGATTCGGCACGCCGAGTTCCTGGATAAAAACCAGGGAGAAGATTGCAAGATAGCCGTATTTAATTATGTAATCGGAGAATTCCGGTGAAATTAACATAAAGAATTAAACCGAAAGTTGCCAATCCCTTTTGAATATTTTTTGAGCAACATGGAAAATAGTATAAGTTATGAAGAAGGCCGCGAGAACGTCAATGGAATAATGGAGATGGGCCATAAGCACTATCGCCCCAAAAAAAATTGAAACGGCGATGCAGAGGTTCCGCAAGCACTTATTATCCCAAAATACCAGCGCCATCAGGAACGGCAGGCCGGTGTGGCCGGAAAAGAAGAAATCATTGCCCGAAGAAAACAATATGCCGAAAATGCCCGAAGCGTCTATTTGAAGGCGGGTGGGGAACGGACCGATATGGGTCAGAATGATGAAGACCGAACGGATAATTATGAACAGAGCGATGCTTTTCAGGGCGAAAGGAATTTTTTTCGGCTCAAAAAATATCAGATATCCGACGATGAGAACCCAAAAAAACATCGGCCCGTAGACAAAGATGCCGTCAACATCAAAAACCGGAATATTGCTCAAAATTATATCGGTGACCGGACTGCTCGCGCTTTCCGTCGCGTAGGTTATCGCAAAGAAACTTATCACAATAGCCGCGATTAGGAACAAAAAAGACACTCCGACGGATATCAGGAATTTTTTGTCCCGCCAGCCGGTCATTTGAAGCAGGATTTTAAAATGTCCATGTTCTTCTTATCCGGCCCCTCATTATCAAACCCCGGCACCTCCAGAAGCCACGCCTTGTTCCACAATCTTTTCTCCCGGGCTAACGCTTTAAATCCGGCAAGTCCGATATAACCCGCGCCGATATTCTCGTGCCGGTCGTGATGGGAATTCCACAGGGTTTTGGAATCGTTCGCGTGAAGCGCCGTGATATTTTCCAATCCGATTTCCTTATCCCACTCATCCAAAAACTTTTTAATTCCATCGGATTTGTATTCTTTGATGATTCCAGATTCAAAGGCGTGAGCGGTATCCAAACAAATCTTCACCCGTTTTGAATTAACCTTCTTCAAAAGATACGCTAGTTCTCCGGCGGTCTTGCCGATTTTTTCTCCCCCACCCGCGGCATTCTCCATCACCAAAAAACTCCTCCCGGGCGTATTTTTCAAAACCTCTTTCATCGCTTCCACCACTTGCTCCAAAGATTTTTCTTTTTCCATTCCCGCGCTGGAACCGATGTGAAAAATCAAGCCGGCGGCGCCGACCATTTCGGCGATTTTCAGGTGAGCGGATAAATTCCCGACTGATTTTGAGGCCAAATCCTTATTCGGGCTTCCCAGATTAATGAGATAGGAAGCGTGAAGATACACCGGGCCGATGCCGCTCCGTTTTTCCTCTTCCTTAAAAAGTTCTACTTCTTCCGCGCCAGGCATTTTCGTTTGCCAAACGCGCGGCGAAGCGCCGAAAATCTGAACGCACTCCGCGCCGATGGTTTTGGCACGCTCAAAGGCCGTCCAAAAACCGCCGGCGGTCGAAACATGCGCCCCGATCTTAGGTTTAATCATAATTCAAATATAACACAAAAAGCCCAATGTAATATCGGGTCAGGCGCAACCCAATCGCTATCACTATCCTATCTGGACGATCGGATAGATGGGATAGTAATTTAAAAATTTATGAAACGACACTCCCCGGCGGCACTTCCCGATCGGGCCTCAAAAGCACCGGGTCGCCGTCCGATGCCGCGAGAAGCATCCCCTGGCTTTCCATGCCCATCAACATCCTCGGCTCCAAATTCGCGACCACCACAATTTCGCGCCCGAACATTTCTTCCGGAGAATAAACCTTCCCGACGCCGGCCAAGAGTTGGCGCTCCTCACCGCCCAAATCCACCTTCAATTTTAAAAGTTTATCCGAACCCTCCACCCGTTCGGCTTCCTTTACTCTCCCAACTTTTAATTCTAATTCTTTGAACTGCTCAAATTTAACCATTGTTTTTTAAATTCATCCAATGTTAACGCTTTTTCCGCGGTAAAATTCCCGACCCGGGTTCTTTTCAAATTAGCGAGATAGGCGCCGGTTTTTAATTTTTCACCGATATCGCGCGCCAAGGCCCTCACATACACTCCCGGACCGGTCACCACCCGTAAATCAAGATGGGGCCATTCATAATCCAAAATCCCAATTTCTTTTATCTCTACGCATCTTTCTAATAATAATGGTTTTCCGCCGCGCCGGGCAAGTTTGTAGGCCTCTTTACCGTTCACCTTTACGGCGCTATAAATCGGCGGCACCTGCTTTATTTTGCCGAGAAATGATTTTAGAACACGCTCAATATCCGCTCGAGACGGTTTTTCGGCAACCTCTATTTTCGTCTTTCCGCCCTCTTCGTCGTCCGTAACGCTCGTCTCTCCCAATTTCACTTTTGCCAGATATTCTTTTTCTTTTCGCACCACTTCATTTAATTTTTTGGTGGCTTCGCGCCCGATGCCCAACACCAGCACACCCTCGGCGAGCGGGTCTAACGTTCCCGCGTGGCCAACTTTTTCGTTTCCGACGACTCTTTTTATATTTTGGACAATATCATTTGAGGTCGGTCCCTTCGGCTTGTAAATCGCCAATATCTTTTCCAACATTTTTCTTTACCCTGAATTACAAAACAGAAAATTTTTACCTCTGAAAAGGGTTTTTGGCTTGGTCCGCCGCTTGAGCGGCGGCAAAAACCCTTTTCAGCAGTGAGCTCTGCCACTGGAAGCAGAGCGAAGCGGGGTTAAAATTTTCTGTTTTGTAATTCAAGGTTTTTAAATCTCTTTATCCAAATCCTCCAAAAGTTTTTTGGCTTTGGAGGAAATATGTTTAGGTAATTTTAAATTAAATGAGACAAAAAGATCGCCGCGGGAGGAAGAGCCGAACCTCGGCATGCCGCGATGAGGCACTCTCATTTTTTCCTGAAGCGAAAACCCACCCGGGATTTTGACCGAGAACTTCTCGCCGCCGATATCCGCCATCGGAATTTCTTTCTCCAACAGCGCCTCCGCCAAACCGATGTCTTTGGACATAAACAGGTCCTCTTTTTTTCTGGTAAAAACGGGGTGAGATTTGATTCTTACCACTACATAAAGGTCGCCAACGCCGCCATTCCGCTCGCCGGACTCACCGCCGCCCTGGATTTTGATAATCTGGCCGTTTTCAACGCCGGGCGCAATGTTAATGTTTACTTCTTTCACGCCCGCCACTCGCCCCTTGCCTTTACATTTTGGACAAGGCGCTTTGGGCAGTTCTCCGCTGCCCGAACACTCGGGACATGTCTTAACTTGCGCGAATTGGCCGAAAAAAGTCCGGCGCTCAACATTTATTTCGCCGCGGCCGTGGCACATCCCGCAAGCGCTAAAACCCCTGCTTTTATCGTGGCCCAAACCATGACACCCATCACAGATGAGATGGGTTTTAAAATTAAGCGCACGCTTCAAACCGTGAAAAGCTTCTTCCAAATATATTTCCTGAATAATTTCTATATCCGAGCCCTGAGCGTAGGTCTGACGCCGCCGACCGCCAAACTGCTCAAAAATACCTTCAAAAATATCGTTTAAATCAACCTGGTCACCGCCCGTGAAGTTCCAATTGAATCCGCCGCCCGGCGAACCGCCGCCGAAACCAAAATCCCAGCCCGAGGCGGCTCCGCTTCCGGCGGAAAACGCCCGCCCGAATTTGTCATATTGGACGCGCTTTTCCTTATTGGAAAGAATCTGGTAGGCCCCATTGATTTCTTTGAACTTCTTCTCATCGCCGCCTTGCTTATCCGGATGGTGTTGGTGAGCCAGACGGCGGTAGGCCTTTTTAATTTCTTCCTCCGTGGCGGTTTTGGAAACGCCTAAAATTTTATAATAATCCTCCATTTTACGATAAAAGAACAAACTCCCGACTCCGCGTTTCCAAATTGAAATAAGCAAAACCGAAAAGAACAAGCAGTTTGAAGACAAGAAACGCCAGCAAGATGAAGAGCCAATAAAAAAGCGCGAAAATTCCTTTAAGCGCGAAGAAGAAAATTAAAGTTACGGCCAGCGGCAGAATCCAGGCGGAATTCTTGAGTGAATCCGAAAAATACTTGCTCGCGAGAGCGTAAGCGAAATCGGTGATTTTTTCGTTCGGGCCAACGTTGCCGAATTTGCTTATCATTATGCTCTGAAGCTGGTCGGTGGCTTGGGTAATCAATTTTTCCTGGTCCCTTTTGGGCAGGGCTCGGAAATCCGTCTCGGGACTGGACGCGCTCACGCCCTCAATTTGAAGCCGGGTGTTTTTCAGTTGTTCGGCGGCCAGGGTTCTTAAAAGTTCGCGGACGGTCAAGTCAAATGAGACCCCCGGCACGATAATCTTCACAATCGGCTCGCTGTTCATTAAAACCCCGGTTGTCAGACGGCGCCCCATATCCGAATTAAAATTCCCCCACTCAAAATAGTTCAGATAAAGCAGGACGGCGGCGAATAGAAGAAACCCCATTACCGCTTTCGGCAAAAAACTTCTGGAGATCTCAAAAAATTTTATTTTGACGCTATTTTCTAAAAAACTCCGGCCGCGCCGCGCGGCGGCAAAAAGAAAAACAAAGATGAAAACCGCGCCCAATACCAAAATGACGGATACTTGAGGATAGAGTTTATCCCAGAAAAGCGCGAGTGGCGCCGCGCTTTCCACAAAGGCGATAAGGGAAAGTTTCTCCAGGCCTTTTATCAGAAAAATCTGGAGCATCGTCAAAATAAGAAAAAAGGCGAAGGCAATGATAGTTGGCCAGAGATAAAACGGATTCAACCCTAAAAGCAAGTGGTTGAAACCGGAAACCGAAGCCACGCTCGCCCCGGTTCCCAGAAAACCCAATAATACAATCTTCCAGACGCGGCGGTCCGTTTCCGCTTCTTTTGACTGGCTAATTATCTGAAGGGGCGTCATCCTTTTTATTATAGAGGGCCTCCCCGATTTTTTGAAGGGTGGCGGAAAGTTCGTTCGTCGCGTTTTTTATCGCCTCCGCGTCATCGCTTTCCCGCGTCTCTTTCAGGTAACTTAATTTCTGTTTAATTTCTTCTTTGATTTCGGCGCTCACCTTATCGCCGGCGTCTTTCAAACCCTTCTCGGCGATGTAAATCAGCGACTCCGCCTGGTTTTTCGCCTCAATCAGTTCCCGTTTTTTCTGGTCTTCAGTAGCGTGCTCGGCCGCCTCTTTTTTCAATTTTTCTATTTCATCCTTATTCAAACTCGTCGTCGCCTCAATTTTTACCGATTGGGCTTTGCCGGTCGCTTTGTCTTTCGCCGAAACCGTCAGAATTCCGTTCGCGTCAATATCAAAGACAACTTCAATCTGAGGCAGGCCGCGCGACGCGGGCGGAATACCGTCTAAAATGAATCGCGCGAGCGTTTTATTATCCGCCATGAGCGGCCGCTCGCCCTGGCCGATGTGAATCTCCACCGAGGTCTGGTTGTCGCCAGCCGTGGAAAAAACCTGGGTCTTGGAGGTCGGCACCGTGGTATTTTTCTCAATCATCGGCGTTGCCACTCCGCCCAGGGTTTCAATACTCAAGGTCAAAGGCGTCACATCCAAGAGCAGAATATCTTTTACGTCACCCTGTAAAATTCCCGCCTGAATGGCCGCGCCCACTGCCACCACTTCGTCGGGATTAATTCCCTGATGAGGGTCTTTGCCAAAAAGTTTTTTCACGGCTTCTTGAATGGCCGGCATCCGGGTCTGGCCACCGACCAGAATCACCTCGTTCACATCCGAAAGTTTCAAGCCCGCGCCCTTCGGCGACGGCGCCGTCACGGCTTCCTTCACTAAATCAACGGAGTGGCTGATCAAATCGCCCACTAACGATTCCAGTTTGGCGCGCGTGAGTTTCATCAAGAAATGTTTCGGTCCGGAATCGCTAGAAGAAATGTAAGGCAAATTAATCTCGCTCTCATTCGTCGTGGAGAGTTCGTGCTTGGCCCGCTCGGCTCCTTCTTTCAAACGCTGAAGCGCCAAAGTATCTTTGGCAAGGTCAATCCCTTCCTGTTTCTTGTACTCGGCAATCAGGTATTCAATGATAATCCTGTCAAAATCGTCTCCGCCCAAGTGGGTATCGCCGCCCGTCGCTTTCACCTCCACCGTGTCGTCTCCCACTTCCAGAATGGAGATGTCAAAAGTGCCGCCGCCGAAATCATAAACCACGATTTTCTCGTTCTTCTGCTTGTTCATGCCGTAAGCCAGCGCCGCCGCCGTCGGCTCGTTCAAAATGCGGCGCACTTTAAAACCGGCGATCTCTCCCGCGTTCTTCGTCGCCTGGCGCTGGCTGTCGTCAAAATAAGCCGGCACGGTGATGACCGCTTCCTCCACCGTCCCACCCAACTTGGCTTCCGCGTCGGCCTTGAGTTTTTGAAGAACCATCGCTGATATTTCCTCCGCTTTGTACCACCTATCCGCCATTTTTATCTCCACGCCGCCCGACGCGCTCTCTTTTATCTCGTAAGGCAACCATTTTTTGTCGCGCTGAATCTCCGGGTCGCTCCATTTGCGACCAATGAGCCGCTTCACCGAATAAATCGTGTTCTGCGGATTCACGACGCTCTGACGTTTGGCTAAAAGCCCCGTGAGCCGCTCGCCCGATTTATTGACCGCCACTATTGAAGGAGTGGTGCGCGCTCCCTCATTATTCTCCAAAACCTTCGGCTCGCCGCCCTCTATGACCGCGCTCGCCGAGTTGGTTGTTCCTAAATCAATTCCTAAAATTTTGCTCATACTTTATTTGTTATTATTTAATTTTGACCTTTTGATAGTTTTACTCTGACCGGTCTTATGACTTTATTATAGAGTTTATATCCTCCCGATACTTCTTCTCCAATCGTTCCGGGCGGCTCGGAAGAATTTATCTCTCCCACCGCCTCTTCCAAATTCGGGTCAAACGGATCTCCGCATTTCACCTGAATTTTTTCCAGTCCGTACTTCTCCAATAAATTTTCCAGCTGGCTTTTTATCAAAGTTACTCCCTTTCTCGCCGGGTCGTTCTCGGCAATCGCCGAAAGACCCGATTCAAAACTATCCAGAACCGCGATTAAATCCGAAATTAAAACCTCGTTGCCGAATTTGGCGAAACTCTCCAGCCGTTGGGCTTCGTCCCTTTTATAATTGATTAAATCCGCTTTGGCTCTTTTCCAACCGTCCAGATATTCCTGATTTTGTCTTTCCAATTCCTTAATCCTCTCCTCGGGATTCTCGCTTATTGGATTTTTATTTTCATCCATATCTTTGATTAATTTTAAAAAGCGACTTTAGAAATCTAATCGGCCTCGCATAATCCATTCTCTTGGGGCCGATTGTAATAAAAAGAAAATCTTCCGGGTCGCATCTTAAATAGGTCGCAAAAACCGAAATATTGGGACTTTTCGTAATCGGGCTTCCGCCGATGAAAACCCGCGGCCATTCTTTTTCTTTCTCCCACCAAGATTTATTCTCCAAAATCCGCTCGGGAAGCATCTCAAAATCCCTGACCACCTCAACCAAATCCTCTTTCGTCGCGGTGTCCAACTGTTCCAGAAGCTCATTCAAACCGCTGCCGTAAAATTCTTCCTCCTCGGGAAAGAAACCCGCGCCCAGGAGGCCGAATTGATCCGCCACTTCTTCCACGAAAGATTTCCGCTCGCCTTTCATAAAACCGGCGATCAAATCCCTGAAAGATTCTAACATTTTTTCTTCTTTCGGTTCAGAAGCCAAAAAATCTTCAACAAAGAAGCGGTAGGCCTTATCGGTCGGAATTCGACCGCCGGACGGATGGCGCTGAGAAAAATACCCGTCGTCGCTCAAATCGGAAAGTTCCCAGCGAATCATCGCCGGCTTTATGCCGAAATCGCGTGTTTCGTAAAGCCGCTCGGAGGTGATAGGTTCGTTGGTCTTTATAAAATCCCGCACCGCGGCTTCTAAAATTGCCTGAGTTCTCTCTGTCATAATTAAGAATAATTATACATTAGCACTCGGAGATGTCAAGCGCTAGTGGAGTAATAAGAATCTTCTATCCCTCGCTTCGTTGCTATTCGCCATCCTACTCCCATTCGGTCGGGGTCCTGGCTCATTTAACGCAAGTCGCTCGGGAATTTTTAAACGCACTCCGGGAAATATTCGCTCGGAATAGAAAATTCTTATTTAATATTTTTTATTGGAAACGAGAAAGTTGCCTCGAGAAACACAGGCGGAATACTCCATTTTTCTTTATTTCCCGTGCCTTCTACTATCCTATCTTTCCGATCGTCCGGATAGGATAGTAACGATACTTTTCTACTCCTTCCTCCTCGCTCGGTGATTTTGAAACCCGCTACGGCAATACTCTCTCAGAGACAGATTTTCTTGTTTCTTTATTGAGTTGTTGGAAAACTCCGAGAGTTACCTCAGAGAATACAGCTTCTGCAATTTTGCCAATTGTTATAAAAACCGAATCTCAATGCTATTTCTCGGCACTACAGTTAACTGTAGTGCCTGAAGTGATCTAATCAATTAGACCATCTCTTAAGCGATACGATTAATCGTATCGCCTGCTTAAACCGGCTGAAATTCAACTTCCTCCTCGCTCGCGGATTTTTACATTCATTCCGGCGATGCTTTTTCAGGAACAGGTTTTTGTTTTTTGTTGGATTAGATTTATCCCGATTCAAAACTGGTTCATAACTTTCCAAATATCAAGAATTCTACCAAGGGTCTCGGTCGCAGTATATGTTTTTGTATTAACTCCATATGTCGGGATACCAAAATAGCAATTATTCTTAATGTTAATGGCTACCCCACCCGAATTACCCGGATTGATTTTAGCGTCAGTTATATAGTAGTTCCTTTCAAAACCTGAAATTATACCTCTGGTTACCGTTACATCCGTTTGAGATCCAGTGGCGGGATAACCCAAAATCAAAATCTCATCGCCCAAAATCGGTTTTTGATTTTCAGGACAAATGCCCTGATAAGCATTGCCAGAGATAAGATTTTTTAGATATTCATCAGAATTTCCAAGTGAAAGGGTTGCAAAATCTTCTGACCCACGATATATAACAGCACTTCTAAAAGGATTAAATGGATTCCCCGGAAATCTTATGTTGAAAATAGTTCCACCTTCAACAACATGTTTATTTGTTAAGATTTTAAAAGTTCCGTCTGAACTTTTAGTAATAAAACCTGATCCCCAACCCGATCTATCTGAATGTTCTACCTTAGCAGTAAAAAATCTCCAATTACCAACAATTTCAGTTATGCTTGGAACTTGGCTTTGATTCTGAATGTATGTTAATGGGAGTGTAGCGCTTTTATCCTGTGAAATTCCTGAATTTTCACTTGATACCGGAACTTCTTTAGTGATTGTTTGGGTTATAACTTGCGGTTTTTGGTTTTTCAGCGTTTCTACTTCCTGTCTTAATTTTTCAACCTCCGAATTACTCTGCTCTTGGGATTTTTGTGTCAGTTCTTCATTCTTCATCCTTTCTACTTGATAATTCTGATATTGTTTTACCCCGATATAACTAGTGCCACCGACAACTAAAACGCCTAAAATAATTACAATTAGAATAGGTATCTGAATAAATCCTTTTTGATTTTCCATATGCCGCCTAAAATCACGGACACGTAACCGTGCTCGTCGTGATGATGCCGGCGTTACTGATACCCAAACGGAAACAGGTGCCGCCGGGGGAGTTCAAAATCACGCCGTAACTGGAGTTGGAAAAGCCGATGTTGCCGTTTGACTTCAAGGTGGTACTGGCATTACTGAAAGGCGGATTGACACCCAATCCCAAAACGCCGTTGATGGTAACGTCGCTGCTGAAATACCCGTAGCGCCATTGATTATTGGAAAGACCCAAATCCAGCGCGCCGTTCGTCGCGGGATACACCGACGAATCAAACTGGGCGGCGGAAACCCGCGCGATGGAGGTCTGAAGGGAACGGGTCAGTTGCGCCGAAGGGGTGGGAGAATTGTAAGTCATCGTAAGTCCCAATTGAATGAGCGAAAATCCGCCAAGATTTTCATACTTAGTCACCGTAAAATTATCCACTGTCACGTTGGAGTTGGTAATCGCGGCCGGCGTACTGGAAGGAATCACCGAACCCTCGCTTAAGTAAATGGCCGTGCCGCTCGCGTAAATCAGAGTCGGGTCAAGCGTAGAGGAAGTCATCCGGAGACTTAACGTCGTGGTCGCCGCGCCGGCCGTAATGTCAATCAAACTAGCCTGCTGAACCAGTTGCTGAATGGTATTGGCGACAAAAGACATCTGTTGATTCACCTCGTTCACGGAATTTTGGCGCGTTTGAATTCTGGTGATCGTAAGCAAAATCGCCGTCAGAAAAACCGCGCTCACGGCGAAAATGGCGACATAGACCAGAAGTTCAATCAGCGAATATCCTTTTTTGTTCCGAAAATTCATAAACATTTATTCATATAGTATAATATCACAAATGAAGAACAAATTTTACTCTCTTGGGCCGGTGATTTTTCTTGTTTTAATCATCGTTACGAGCGGCTATCTGATGGCGAGCGTCTCTCGCGAGGAATCGGCCACTATGGACGAACTGGCTCACATTCCTTCGGGCTACTCCTACATTAAATATCTGGATTACCGGCTGAATCCGGAACATCCGCCGCTTTTGAAAGCCCTTGCCGGACTGCCGCTTTTGAGCATCAATCCGCGTTTTCCCGTCAATGACAAAAATTGGACGGAGGGGCTGAACGCTCAGTGGGATACGGGAAATATTTTCCTTTACCGCTCCGGCAATGACGCCGATGAGATTGTGCAAATAGCCAGAATTTTTCCGATGATTCTCACGCTTCTCACTATTATTCTGATTTACGTCTGGTCCCGGGAATTGTTCGGAAAATGGTGGGCGCTTCTGCCGTCGTTTCTTTTCGGCCTCTCCCCCACCGTGCTGGCGCAAGGCCATTATGTCACCACCGACATCGCCGCCGCTTTCGGCTTCCTGCTCGCCACCTATCTCTTCACGAAATTTCTGGAAAGCCGGACCAACAAAAATTTATTCTGGGCGGGCGCGGGTTTAGGGGTCGCCTTACTTTTGAAATTTTCCGCCGTTTTACTTATTCCCTTCTTTTTTATAATTCTGTTTTTCTTCTGGCTGGGTGAAATGATTCGGAAAAAATCCGCCGGCATCGGCCAGTATCCCTTCCGCTACTTCGCGGGGCGGGCGATCAAATATCTGGGCAATCTGCTTTTAATTTTTCTCGTCGCCTTCGTTGTAATTTACGCGGTTTATTTTCTCTTCACTCTGAACTACCCCGCTTCAAAACAATTGAGCGACACGACTGAAATTCTGGCCTCATTCCAGCCGCGCTGGCTGGCCCAATTCAACATAGACCTGGTGAAAAATAATTTCACGCGGCCGGCCGCCCAATATGTTTTGGGTATTCTGATGGTGTTTCAACGCTCGGCTGGCGGAAACACATCTTATTTTCTGGGTGAAATTTCCAACGCCGGCTGGCGTTCTTACTTCCCGGTCGTTTTTCTGCTTAAAGAACCTTTGCCCTCCCTCCTGCTTCTCTTTTTCGCTCTGATTCTCGGTCTGAAAAATACCGTCGCGAAATTCAAGGGAGGGAAAATAATCCAAAAGTTCGGCGAATATCTCGGGACTAATTTCAGCGAGTTTGGCCTGTTGATTTTGACGGTGATTTACTGGGCTTACAGCATAAACAGCCCCCTAAACATCGGTTTCCGGCATTTAATGCCCGCTCTACCGCTGATTTACATTCTGCTGACGAGCGGATTGAAAAAATGGTTCGGAAAAAATACCGGCCGCTATCTGAAGTACGGGGTTTTAATCGTTATTTTGATTTGGTCCGCCGGTGAAACCTTCGCGGCCTATCCTTATTTTCTTTCTTATTTCAATGAAGCGGGCGGCGGCACCATGAACGGCTACCGTTACGTGGTGGATTCAAATTATGATTGGGGCCAGGACCTGAAACGACTCAAACAATTCGTGGAAAATCCGCCGATTGGCGGGAAGATTCAGAAAATTGCCGTGGACTACTTCGGGGGCGGCGATCCCCAATATTATCTGGGAAAAGATGTCGCCGAAATATGGCACTCCTCAAGCGGCAATCCCAAAAATAAGAGCATTGAGTGGCTGGCTGTCTCGGTCGGTTTCCTTCAAAGCTCCGTTCAGCCGGTAAAATCCGGCCTTACAAGAAATCCCGCGGATGCATACGAGTGGCTTCAAAAAATAAGGCCCATTCCGCCGGGCCTGGGCAACGTCCCCCCGCCGGACTATCGTGTAGGCACTTCTATTTTTGTCTACCATTTGTAAAATAAAAGTCCCCCGGATTCAAAATTAAATAATCCAAGGGACTCATCAAATGTTAACAACCGTCAGGTCAGTTGCGGGACAACGAGACGACGACGGCCTCCGCCGCTCCACCAGGCAGAGGACTCAAATCGGTGCACACGCACAACCAAGCCAGCTGAATTTATAGACACGCTAACGACGAAGAACTTATCGCCGACTTTAAACAGAAAGAACGTTCCGTATCCGTCAATACGGAGCCAATTTCGGTATTTCTTCACGAAATTCTTGATATGTGCGTACGTCAGACACAGTTTATTCAGATCGTTTGAGAGCGATCCGAACATCTGGGCGAAAGTAGCATCCTTCTCCCCCATTTCATAGACCCAAACGGTGGTTCTCTTCGTTTCGTCGAGGACGAGTTCCTCCCCACCGGAAATCAGTTTTAAAAACTTGTTTTCCGCTGCGAGTATTTTAATCTTTTCTGACATAGCTGTCTCCTTTTTATATTTATAATTCAGTTAATTTCCACTTCTCAACGAACTACCAAAAATGTATGCCAAGACATAACTGTAGTCAAATCGGCTTGTAATAAATCCGATTCGGCACCCGAAAGTCCACGTACGCGGTCTTCCTGAAATCCAACTTGCCGCCTAAATTTTTCAGGACGGAATCAAAATTCTCCGGAATAAAATTCAAACTGAAATAAAATTCCGGCCCTTGAATGACCCGCGCCGTCCATTCCCTAAGCGAGAAGTTCCCCATTTTAATTGAAATCACCCGGAAGCCGTTCCGGTTCAGGATTTCAATCGTTTGCTTGAAATTTGAAAACCATTCGGATTGCGAAAATAATTTCTGGCCCAATATAAAAGCCCGGTTATTGGGGTCGTTTATTTTGAGAATGAGCGAGCCGAAAACCGAGGGCGCCCGGGAAAAGACCAAACCGTTCTCGTCCAAACCGAAACAATTTGAATCCATTCCGTCGCAGACCACGCTCCATAATTGTCGCTCGTCCGCCGATATGCTGACGGACCGGTCCCAGAAATCGGTTTTTACCCGCAAATTTTTCAGAGCCGGAAGCCCCTGCGTGAAATTCGGGTCTTTTCTCAACTCCCAAAATAAAATGTTTTCCGGCCCCAGCCAGGCCTGAAAACGGTTCGCCATCATTTGGATTTTTATTGAATCCAATATGCTCTCGCGAGAAACACCCGGCAAGTCCGGCGCGTCAATACTTTTCACCTTCAGCCAGGCGGAGTTCAAAATGAAATAGAAAATCCCGATGCTAAGCGCGAGTAACAGAAAAAAGCCGCCGACGATCATCCAAAACCGCAGACGACGTTTGTTTTTTTTGAAACCGGCGCCGGTTTTATAACTTCCCGAATCAAACATATTTTTTATCAATAAACCCTGACGGGGAAGGAATAAGTATTGTTTGAAATGTTGTTTCCCACGTTCACTCTTACGATGTAATCCCCCGCGCCGGACCAGCTATGGCGCAAAACGGTCATATCGCCCGCCGGGATTGCTCCTTGTTCTTTCTTTCCATCGCCCCAGTCCGCTTTATACGTCTGGCCGCTGTTAACGGAAAAGGAAAGTGTCTCGCTCACGCTTACGACAATAATTGTCACCGGCGGAGGCGGAACATCAAAGGCGGAACTGGTGGGCGCCGGCACATTTCCGACCGGCAGGCCCGATACGGCCGAACTGGCGTTCCCTATAACCGGCGAGGAGGTAACGCCGGACAAGTTCAAACCCACGGAATAAATTTTCTCCCCGACGACACTCACAAAGTCGCCTATCTTATTTTTAAAAAACGAACCGGCGGCGTTTTTGGTGCTGCTCGCGATTGCCGTCGCGTACCGGCCGGTTTTTTGTTCCAACTCCCGCGCTCCGCTTCCGATTTTTTGGCTCGTTCCTTCGTTCCACCAATTATCGTAAACGTAATAACTCCCATAGAGAACGCCTCCCGCAATCGCAATCCAAAAAACATATCTCAAAAATTTCTTCATCCCAATTCTTTCTTGCCGACATAATCCTGAAGCGCCTTCGGCACCATAACCGTTCCGTCTTTGGTTTGATAATTTTCCAAGATGGCGATAATCATCCGGCCGATGGCGAAAGCGGTGCCATTCAATGTATGAACAAATTCTTTTTTGTTGTCTTTCATTTTGTATTTGATGTTAATACCGCGGGACTGGAAATCGGTCGTATTGGAACAGGAGTGCGTTTCGCGATACTCGCCCTGGCTCGGCAACCAGGTCTCAATGTCAAATTGGCGGGCGTCGGTCCAGCCCATATCGCCCGTGGAAATTTCAACCACGCGGTAAGGCAATTCCAGTTTTTGCATCAATTTTTCCTGAAGTGAAACTATAAAGCGAAGCTCATTTTCCGATTCTGCCGGCTTCACGAAAGAGTACATTTCCACCTTATCAAACTGATGCACTCTCAAAATCCCCCTGGTATCTTTGCCGTAAGAACCGGCTTCGCGCCGAAAGCAGGTGGAAAAACCGAGATAACGGCGCGGTAAATCTTTTTCTTCAAAGGTCTCATTCAGATGAAGCGGACCCAAAGTGTGCTCGGCGCTCCCCACCAAATACAACTCGTCCTTCGGCAAATAATATTTGTCGTCTTTCTGCTCGCCGGCCAAACGGCCCATGCCGGCATAGACCTCGGGCTTAATCATCACGGGCGGGACGACGGGAATAAAACCTTCCTTCAAAAGCGCGTCAAAGGCGAGCCGGACCAAACCAAATTCCAAAAGCGCGGCTTCTCTCATTAAATAACCGAAGCGGCTGCCGGAAACCTCGCCGGCTTTCTTTACGTTTATCAAACCCAGCGCCTCTCCCAAGGCGAGATAATCTTTGGGTTTGAAGACATCATCGGCGGAAAATTTCGTTTTCTCCCCCGCTTCCCGCAAGACCTTGTTGCCGCTCGCGTCCTTGCCGACCGGGACATCCTCAAAGGGCAAATTCGGCAAGCGACTCAAGAACTCGCCTCTCTTCGCTTCCAATGTTTCTCTTTCTGTTTCTATGTCCGCGATGCGCTGTTTTAAAAGCTGAGCGCGGCTGATTAAATCCTGCTTCTGCTCCTTGGCTAATTCCCTGCTTAAAGCATTCTGTTCGGCCTTCAGTTCGTCCAAGGCCTTGATTTTCGTGCGCCACTCCGCGTCAACGCGCAAAAACTTGTCCACCAGTTTCGGGTCGGTGTTTTTCTTTTCCACTCCCTGTTTTACTTTATCGGGATTTTCCCGGATAAAATTAATGTCTAACATGTTTATTGCGACTCTTCTCTCATCAGCGGGAAGAAAACGGTTTCCCGAATCGGCTTGTCCATCAAAACCGCGAAAAATCTTTCGGACATTCCGAATCCGGCCGCAGGCGGCATGCCGTATTCCAACGCTTCCAAAAAGTCCTCATCCAGATACTGGGCCTCCTTGTCGCCCTTGGCCCGCAGGGCCATCTGTTCCTCAAATCTTTTCCTTTGGTCAATCGGGTCATTCAACTCGCTCCAGCCGTTCCCTAATTCGGAGCCGTAAGCTAAAACTTGAATTCGCTCCGCCGTCTCCGGATTCTCCGGCCGGCGCTTCGCGAGAGGCGAGATGGCGACCGGATGGTTTATGAGAAGCGTCGGTTCAATGATAAACGGCCGGATGGATTTTTTGTAAATCAAGTCAATTAACCGGCCCTTGCCGACATCCGGGCCAAACTCCAGCTTGAGTGTTCCGGCTTTGATTGCCAATTCTTCGCGCGTCGCTTTAACCGGGTCCAGACCGGTTGTTTTCTTGAACGACTCCGAGTAATCCAGAACTTTCCATTTTTTGTTCCAGTCAACTTCATGGCCGCGCGACTTCACCTTAAACGTGCCGCAGGTCGTCTTCACAATCGCCTTATACATCTTCTCCACCAACTTAATAAGCGCCCGGTAATCAGCGTAAGCCCAGTAAAATTCCAACTGGGTGTAATCCTGGAGATGTTCGGGGTCAATTCCCTCGTTGCGGAAAACGCGGCCTATTTCAAAAACCTTTTCAAAACCGCCCACGAGCATTTTTTTAAGCGGCAACTCCAACGAAATCCGCAGAAAGAAATCCCGATCCAACGAGTTATGATGCGTCACGAATGGCTCCGCCTCCGCCCCGCCCGGCAAGTTTTCAAAGACCGGCGTTTCTACCTCCAAAAATTCCTCCTTCTTCAAAAAATTCCTGACCGAATCCCAAAAAACGCTCTTTTTCTCAAACATCTTCTTCACCTCGGAATTTAAAACAGTGTCCAGATAGCGTTTGCGCAACCGCGTTTCAATGTTTTCCAAGCCATACCACGCCTGGGGCAGGGGCCTTAAACTCTTCGCGATAATTCGCGCCTCTTTCGCCAAAATACTTTTCTCTCCTCGCTTGGTCTTGAAAAGAATTCCTTCCGCTTCCGCGAAATCGCCGATGTCCAGCGTTTCTTTCAGCAAGTCAAAACTGGCCGTATCCTCCTTCTTTAAAATCAGCTGAATCCGGCCGCTTTCATCTTTCAAATCGCCAAAGATTATTCCACCCTGAATTCTTAAGGCCATAATCCGGCCGGTAAGCCATAAAATTTTCTTTGATTTCTCAATTCTAGAAAAACCGGAAACCGCTTCTTTAATTGAAGCAGTTTTTTTTACCTCGGCGGGATACGGGTCGGCGGATTTTTTATACCGTTCCAGTTTTAGCCGCCGTTCGCGAATTAAATCCTCTAGCATGCGATTCTAATCTACGTTTAAGACGGAGTATTCAATCTGGCCTTTGGGGGTCTCTACCTGAATTTTGTCACCGGCTTTTTTAGCCAAAAGTTCGCGGCCCAGGGGCGATTCGTTGGAAATCAGGCCATTCATCGGATCAGCTTCGCTTGAACCCACCAGAGTGTAATTCAGGGTGGCGCCATTTTTGTCCAAAGAGATCTTGGAACCCAATCGCACTATTCCGTTGCTGGAAATACCCGACGCGCTCTGTTTTTCAAAAATCGCCGAGTTTTTGAGAAGATCTTCCAGCTCGGCGATTTTCTTTTCCAAAATACTTTGGTCTTCGCGAGCCGACTGGTACTCAACATTCTCCGAAAGATCGCCTAAATCCTTCGCGTGGCGCAACCGTTCCATTACCAAACGCCGACCCTCCTTTTTCAAATTATTGAGTTCGGCCGCGAGTTCGTCGTAACGCTCTTTGGTCAGATATTTTTTTGCCATGTTGCGGTTATTTTATACGGTTATTATAATACCACAGGAAAATATCCCTGGCGACAGGCACCACGTTCAAACTGCCTTCCCGCGCGTTCTCAACCAGGACGAGAACGGCGATTTGGGGATTATCGTAAGGCGCGTAGCCGATGAAAAACGCGTTCGTCTTCGCGTTGTTGGAGACCTGAGCCGAACCGGTCTTGGCCGCAACCGCGACCGGCAAATCGCGCAAAAGATAGGAAGTGCCGTAACTTTGAGTCACGCCGTCCCGCATGCCGCGCCGCACTTCGTTTAAAACCGGGCCGATTTCGTCCGACAAGTCGCGAAGCACAACGGGCTCGCTTTTCAAAACCGTTTCGCCTTCGTCGTTTTTAATTTCGTTCATGACGCGCGGCTGATAAAATTTTCCTCCGTTCGCAATCGCGCTCACGTAATTCAGTAGTTCAATCGGAGTGACGGAAAAATCGCCCTGGCCGATAGATACGTTATAGGTGTCTCCCAACCGCCACGGCTCGCCCTTCGTTTTTTCTTTCCAGGCGGGGTCGGGTAAAAATCCGGTATCTTCACCGACTAAATCAATGTTGGTCTTTTCATCCAACCCGAACTTCCGCCACCATTTTTTGAGTCGTTCAATCCCCAACCCCTTCTGATCGCCGAAACCGCCGCCCACGGAGTAAAAATAAACGTTTGAGGAACGCGCCAGAGCCGAATAAAGATTCACCCAGCCCTGCGGCCGCCAATCCAAAAACCGGCTGGGGCGCTCCGGGTCGTAAGGATTGGGCACGTCCAGGTAGCCCGGCGAATAAATCTCGTGATTCGGATCCAATATTCCCTCAACCAGAGCCGCCGTCGCCACCAGCGGCTTGATGGTGGAACCCGGATTATAAACCCCGCTCACGGCCCGATTGAAAAGCGGCTGATTCTTGGCGGTCAGATAATTTTTGATTTGATTGGCGTTAAAAGAAGGGATGCTCACCAACGCCAGCACTTCTCCGTTCTGGGGATTGATGACGATTCCCACGCCGATATCCCGGCCCAACTCTTGAAGAGCGTCGCTTAATCGGTCATAAAAATAGGACTGAAGGCCCCCGTCAATGAAGGTCTGAAGATGGCCGCCCGGCACGGATTGTTTCGTCACCCGCTGGCTTTCAATTTTCCCTTGAGCATTCGTTAAGGCCGCCTGCTCGCCATTTTCCCCCCGCAAATAATCATCATAGTAGGCCTCAAGTCCGCTTCGCCCGATTTGGTCATCAATGCCTAAATTCGGATTGCCGTTTAAATCGCTTTTATTCACCAAACCGGTGTAACCGATAACGTGAGTGAATTTAAACGGAATGTTTTCCGTTCGTTTGAAAGAAGGTTCAATTTCCACGCCGGGCAAATTGGCCGCCGACGCGCTCACCAATTCATCGTGGTCCAAACCAGCTTTCAAAAGCAGACGGTCGCTCATACTCCAATCCCGCTCCCCGATTTGATTCAAAATTTCGCTTTGGTCCAGGCCCAAAATAGAGGCGGCGTTTGTGATTACCGCCCGCCGTTCTTCGGAGGATTTGGGTAGGGACTTCGGCGCTAAAAAAATATTGAAGGTCGGGTCGTTTTTTACAAGTCCGGCCCCAAAACGGTCCGTAATTATCCCCCGCGGAGCGGTTTCTGTCTTTATGTCGCTCATATTGGCCATCGCCCGTTTTTCATAAAAATCGCGGTTGACCGCCGCTAAATTCAAAAGTTGAGCGAAAATCAGAAGGAAAATAATCGCCGCAATGGCGAAAAAAATTCTGAAAACCCGGTCGGTTAAAGGCACTTCAAGAAAGTCCTCCTCCACCGTCCGGTCGGTCAGAATATCTTCTAAATTAAGTTCCGGACCGGACATATTTTCCTAAAATATAGAGGTTGCACCAAAAAATTCCGCCGAGAATCAGATTATAGGCGATTTCCGCGAGAACAAAACCGCCGGCCAAAACGCCGCCGGTGAAAATTCCCAATAATCCGTAAAAAATCAGAGTGCCTAATCCCAAGACCAAAAGAAAATCGGGCAAGGGACGGCCGGTAAAAAAATCCCTGAAAAAATAAATCAAAATTACCAGGGCGGCAAGCAAAATCCAAGGCATCAGCCAAAAACCGGAAATAAACGAAGTTACAAGAAGGGAGAAGAACAGCAGAGCCAAAAGAAAATTAAGCTTGATTTTATCGCGGAAACGCGGCGCCAAAAGCAAGCCCGAAAAGAAAATAAACAACAGATTCGGATTAATCCCGTCAAAACTCAAGAAACGAGTGCCCTGAAGAAAAATCAAAAGAGTCAAAAGAAACAGGATGAGAATGAATTTTGCTAAATCTGCCATTTTCTTCAGGGAAAGTCCAAAATGACCAGAACTTTTTTCAAATTCTCAAAATGAACCGGCGGTTCCAATCTGGCTCGGGACCAAATGCCGCCTTCGCCGGCTTCCCAATTCAAAATCTTGCCCAGATTCAGATTAAGCGGAAAATCCTTGGCAATGCTGAAAACCAAATCCCCCGCCGTGAGCGTCGCTTCCTTGGAAATTAAATCCAGATAAGGAGCGGGACCGCCGACCAAGAGCGCCTTACTCCGGTCGGGCCCGAAGGCCGCCGCGCTCCGCCAATTCGGGTCAAAAATCGTCGCCGCCTCGCTTTGAGTTCTCCCGACCTCTTTAATCTTCCCGAGCAGAACGCCCTCGCCGGCCAGCACCGCCATACCGATTTTCAATCCGTCATCCGAACCGGCGTCAATAATCAGCGAGGCGTAATTATTAAAAGGGTAGTCGGAAAAAACATCGGCGGTTTTATAGCGATAGCGGCTCGCGTCCAAAGCCGATTCGCCGTTCTTTCCGCTTGAATAATTTTGAGCCAGCACATTATTCCGCATTTTCAAATTCTCATAACTTTCATAACTGAAATTCGGGTCGGCGGCGCCGGAAATCAGGAGCCGTAAATTTTGGAAAAAATGAGCCAGAGCGGACCGCGAAAAAAAGACGGTAAGAATAACCGCCGCAAAAGCCAGCCCCAAAATCAGAACGCGGAATGATTTCATAAGTTGATAATCTTGGAGCTGGAGAAATTATCCAGAAGATTCCCGTAGGCCTTTATATTTTCGGCGATTAATCCCGAACCCCGGGGAACGCAGAGCATCGGTTCATCCACCAAATGAACGTCCACGCCGATTTCTTTTTTGAAAAGCTGGTCAACGCCGCGGAGCAAACTTCCGCCACCGCAAAGATAAATGCCGTTCTTGTAAATGTCCCCGACCAGTTCCGGCGGCGCAACGTCAATTAATTCTCTCAAGGACTCCATTATGATTTTAATCGGCCGGGTGAGCCAATAACGCACCTGAATATCTTTAATCAGCGCCTCGCGCGGCAGACCGTTTACGGCATCGCGCCCGCGAATCATAATTTCCAGCCGTTCGGACTGCGGGACCGCCGCGCCCACCGCTATCTTCACCTCCTCGGCCGTCGGCTCACCGATGTGCAGTTTCATCTCCTCTTTTATTCCCTTCAGTATTTCTTGGTTTAAATAATCGCCGGCAATCTTGAGACGTTTGGAAACTACGATGCCGTTCATTGAAATAATCGCCATGCCGGTTGTTCCCGCTCCGATATCCACGATTAAATGCGCCGTGGGCTGATTGATGTCCAAATGGCTTCCCAGAGCCGCCGCGACCGGCTGTTCCATCAGATGCACCTCGCTTACCCCCACTTCCTTCAACAAGTCCTCCACCGATTTTCTTTCCACTTCGGTTAAATTAGTCGGCACGCTCACGATGGTTTCGGTTAGCCAGGACCAGGGGAGTTTTTCGTTTTTTAGAACGCGCTGAATCATCTCCTTCGCCATATCAAAATCCCCGATCACCCCGTTTATCATCGGCCGCAGGGCCGTTACGTGAGTCGGCGTCCGGGAAAGCATCCGCTTGGCTTCCGTTCCAATGGCCACTATCCGATTAGTGCGGTTATTGAAAGCTACGATGGACGGCTCGCTCAAAATTATCCCCGTCCCTTTCAGATAAACGCGGGTGGCGTCCGTCCCCAAATCAATGCTGATAACTTTTTTGAAAATCATATTTTTATGAACTCCTTAACTTTCATCAACTTGGTTTCTTTCTCTCCCCGTTTTTTGATTTCAATCTTCTCTTGCACCATCGTTTTTTCGCTCGCGACGAGCCGCCACGGCAGACCAATGAGATCGGCATCAAAAAATTTCTCCCCCGCCGATAAGCCCGCCCGGTCGTCAAAAAGCGTTTCCACTCCTTCTTTAACGAGTTGATTATAAACCTGGTCGGAAAATTTTTGAAGTTCGGGCGTCGCTTCTCCGATTGTAAGAAGATGCGCGCGGAAAGGCGCCACTTCCTCCGGCCAGATAATTCCTTTTTCATCGTGGTGAACTTCCACGACGGTGCCCATAAGCCGTTCCACTCCGATTCCGTAAGAAGCCATTGCGACCGGCTTGGAGAATCCATCTTTGTCTTTGTAGAGCAGTCCCACCGGTTCGGAATAGCGAGTCCCCAATTTAAAAATATTGCCGACCTCTACGCTTTTCACCTTTTCTATGACGCCGCTCTGGCAACGGGGACAGGGTGCTCCGGATTTTTGTTCCGCGATGTCCGTATTTTGAGCCCAGCCGCACAACCGGCAGAGAAGGATTCTATCCTCCCCCGCTTCGGTCTCAACCATAAACTCATGGGAATATTTGGAAAAATCGCCTCCAGAGGCCTCCGTTAAAAACGCTTTGAGCCCACAACGTTTGAATATCTTGTCGTAGCCCCTCCGGACATTCTCGTAAAACTTATCCAGTGAATTTTGGTCCGCGTGAAAACTGTACAAATCCTTCATCGTGAACTCCCGGCCCCTCAAAATCCCGGATTTCGCCCGCGGCTCATCTCGGAATTTCGTCTGGATTTGATAGACCGCCAGTGGCAGATCGGCGTAGGAACTGATTATCGGCTTCGCTATTTCCGTGACCACTTCTTCGTGCGTCGTTCCCAACCCCACTTCGCGGCCGGAGTGGTCCTTGAATTGATACATAATCTTCCTCTCATCGCCGAGAATATTCCATCGGCCGGTCACCTCCCAAATTGATTTCGGATGAAGCGCCGGCATCAGAATTTCGCTCGCCCCCAAGGCGTTCATCTCCTCCCGAATTATGTCTATGATTTTCTCCCGCGTCCGCCAGCCCAGCGGCAGAAACGAATAAACGCCAGCCATCAGTTTCTGGATAAAATTCGCCCGAATCAAAAATTGGGCGTTCGCGGCCATTTCGTCCTTAGGAAACTCCTTTTGGGTCTTGAAGAATAAGTGCGACTGGCGCATATGAAAATACTATCAAAGGCCCGGATTCCTGACAACTGAAGGAGGTTAGATATAAAACTTTTCTTTCGTTCGTAGGCCTCCATTCGCTAAAATCATCTTCGCTCATCGTCATCCGCGACGGAATTTATCAAACTCAACCTTGGTTCTATAAATAGAACCGGCGGGATTCAGACAGTGATAAATTCCTGCTCCTTCCTCTTTACTCGGTGATTTTGACGCTCATTCCGGCAATACTCACTCAAGTAAAGTTTTATATCTGATGAACTCCGTTTGTGTTTCCTGAAGCGGCTCTCGGAGGCCACAAAAGCTTGCCCCCACACCTACATATTAGGTGTGGGGGCTTGGTCTTTCGCGAAGCGAAAGTTTTGCGGCCGAGAGCGCAGTATGGTCATTCGCCGCTGGAGCGAATGAACCATCGGCGATGAAGAAAATACAAACGGAGTGAAAAAATCACCTCAAGAGTGATCCCTCAATTATAATCTCCAAAAGTTTCGGAAAGGAAATGTTCATGACATTGGCCGCTTTCGGGAGCAAACTGTTTTCGGTGAGGCCGGGGATAGTATTGATTTCCAAAATATACAGTCGCCCCTTGGGGTTTAAGATAAAATCGCTCCGGGAAAACCCGCGGCACCCGATAATTTTATGCGCCAGAAGCGCGGTTCTCTTCACTGCCTGGATAAAAGAATCGGGCAGGCGGGCCGGCGTAATTTCCATCGCCGCCGCCGGTTCATATTTTGCCTTGTAATCAAAAAACGCGCCTCCCACCGGGACGATTTCCGTGGGCGGCAGGGCAAAAGCCGAACTGGGCACGCCCGCGTCAATAACGCCGCAGGTTAACTCCCGCCCGGAAATGAACTCCTGAATTATAATTTCTTTGAAATCCCTGAAAGCAAACTCCAGCGCGCTATTCAAATCCCCCGCCTCCCTTATAATTTTCACGCCTAAACTGGAACCGCTCGCGTTCGGCTTGATTACCCAGGGCTTGCTCAAATAGGATTTGATTCTTTTTGATATCCCTTCTCTTTCCGCCAGCCACGTTTGTCTTGAAAAGTGAACGGTAAGCGGTATCAAAAGTCCGGCGTCCTGAAAAAGCCGCAAAGAAAGCCACTTGTTCATCCCCAACGCGCTCGCCATGGCGCTGGAACCGGTATAGGGCAGGCCGACATTGTCCAAAATTCTCTGCACCGTGCCGTCTTCGCCATAGGGGCCGTGCATGGCGATGAAGGCGAGATGAAAATCTTTCTTAAGCTCCGCCGGTTCAACCGGCCACTCTCCGGTCTTGCTGATTCTTATTTCCCGGACTTCATATTTTTCCGGATTCAAATTCGCGATAACGTTTTGACCGGTCTTCAAAGAAACCTCGTGCTCCGGCGAGGGCCCGCCTGTTAATACCGCGACTTTTTTCTTCTTTTTAGCAGCCATAAAAATCAGAAAAAACGGCTGACATCTTTCACGGTCACGAAAATCATCAAAAGAATCAGAGCCGCGAAACCGGCGCCGTTCACCCAAATCTGA
Source organism: uncultured Candidatus Saccharibacteria bacterium (assembly GCA_964366055.1). Classification (GTDB taxonomy): domain Bacteria; phylum Patescibacteriota; class Minisyncoccia; order UBA6257; family GWB1-50-10; genus JBBTQX01. The sequence goes on along the minus strand of CAYISE010000006.1, from coordinate 4,359 downwards.
ACGCGGCGGGAAACCGGCGTACCTCTTAATTTTTCAATAATCAAGAACAGGAAGCGGCCGCCGTCCAAAGCCGGGAACGGCAATAAATTTAAAACCGCCAGATTGATGGAGATGAGAGCGAGGAGCTGGATGAAATAAATAAATCCCAAAGAAGTGGCTTGGGCGGCCAGCACCACGATGCCCACTGGCCCGGCCACGTTTTGAATCGCGCCCGGCGAGGTAAAAATCTGGGCAAAGAACGCTCCCAAACCTTCAAAAACCATCTTTGCGATTTCTCCCGTTCCGGTAAAACCCGAAATCAAACTTTGAAAGAACGGCTGGGCTTCAAAACCCGTCTCCGTGATATTGACCCCCAACGGTCCCTGGCCCGCCGGAGGATTCGCGCGCGGCGCGAGATTGAAATTCAATTTCTCGCTCCCGCGCTCAATTTCCAAATTAATGTTTCCGGCGCCGCTTTTCACCAATCTCGTAAAATCATCGGCCGAAACCGGGTCGGCTAAATTCAAATTCCCCGCTTCCACTCTCGCAACGACATCACCGGCTTTCAAACCCGCGCTTAAGGCCGGCGAATCGGGCGCCACTTCGGCAATCATCAGGTGGCGCGGAACTCCTATCATAAAAACCAAACTTAGAAGTAGCCAGCCCAAAACGACATTCATAAAAACGCCGGCGAGAGTCACCAAGGTTCTTTTCCCGGCCGGTTCATTGTTAAACCCCCTTCCCTTGGCAGATTCCGCGTTAGCGGCGACGGCGGGCTCGTCCTCGCCGTAAAGGCGCACAAAACCGCCGAAGGGCAAAAGATTCAAACTATAAAGAGTCCCGCCGATTTTTTTCTTAAGAATCCGCGGCGGAAAACCCACGCCGAATTCTTCCACTCTCATCCCCAAAAGTTTCGCGGCCAAAAAATGCCCGAGTTCGTGAATCAGCACCAAGACCGCCAGGCCAAAAATCACCAATAAAAAAGTCATGCCGATATCTCTTTCACTTTATTGCCCAGAATTTTTTCTATCTCCTCGTTCAATTTGTCCACCTCTTTCTGAACCTGCTCCCGTGCTTTGAACTTTTGGTCCTCGTCCAACTCGTGAACATCAAAAGCGCTCTGGACTTTCTTGTTGATTTCATCCCGTAGATGACGTATCTGGATGCGATGCTCTTCGGCCATCTTCTTCACGTGTTTTATGAGCTCATTTCTTCTTTCCTGGTTTAATTCCGGCAGATAAATGCGGATGGTCTGGCCGTCAATATTGGCCGAAAGATTAAGAGTTGACGATTCAATCGCTTTGGCCACGCTCGACACCGCCGTTTTATCCCAAACCTGAATGGAGATTTCCCGGGGCGGCTGGATGCTGATTGTTCCCAATTGCTTCACGGGCGTCATCTGATTGTAATAGTTGGCCTTCAGGTCTTCCACGAGCGCCGCGTTTGGCCGCGTAGTCCTGACCGCGCTCAACGCTTTTTTTAGACCGTCACCGATTATCTGTCCCTTAATTTTTAATTCGTTTAATACTACATCCATCTTTACGCTTGATTTTTACCTCGGATTATTTCAACAACCGCCCGGCGCTGGAGATTCATATTCAAATTATACCTTTTTACGAATGTCTCTCTGTCTAAAAGCCGGACGAGAACCGGCGCGTTCTTTTTCAAGCCCTCGCGGCGCAATTCTAAAATTTTGTTCTCTAAAAAACTTTCCAGGGTTTCTTCTCCCTCCCCATCGGTTCCGTCAAGTAATTTCAGGGCCAGACCTAATCTCCCGAACGCTTGCCTGGAAACCTCATGGGCTTTTTCTTCGCTCGCTTTATATTTTTCGGAGAGAATCTTTGCGATTTCTTCTTTAGAGAGACGCGGAAAATAAATCTTAGCCAGACGGGAAAGAAGCGGCGGCAAGAATACCTGACTGTCGTGAGCGATAAAAATCAAAAGAGCGTGCGGCGGCGGTTCTTCCACGATTTTGAGAAGCGCGCTCTGGGCTTCCGGCGTCAAATCCTCCGAATCGTCCACCACAACGAGCCGACGGGAGGACTTGAAGGGTTTCTGCCACAAGAATCTCTTGACCTCCGAAGTTATTCTCTCAATCCCCAGAACGTTTTCCTCCGGATTCCTGGCGACAAATAAAGCATCCAAAAGCGGCTCGCTCCCGACCGCGAATTTACCGGTTTCCAGTGCGTAAGCCAAAAGGACCGCGAAAGTATTCTTGCCCACGCCGCGATCGCCGTAAAAAAGATAGGCCTGACCCAGTTTGTCTTCCCGTATGATTCTTTGAAAAGTTTTGATTTTTTCGTCGTAGCCAAAAAGCATTAGTTAAAAATTCTATCGTTTATTTAATAAGGTTCTCTTATATACGTCCAAATGATTCAAAATAATGGCGGTGCCTTTCGCCACGCAGAGAATCGGGTCCTCGGCGACGTAAGCCGAAACGCCGAGCGAACGCTTGAAAAATTCCTCCAGATCCCGCACCTGGGCGCTCCCGCCCGAAAGAATGATGCCCTTCTCCATAATGTCGGCGGCGAGTTCTGGCGGCGTTACGTTAAAAACGGATTGCACCGCGCTCATAATTTCCACCAGATGCGGATTGACGGCCTCCGCTATTTCATTGGAATTGATGAGCAAATCCTTCGGCAAGCCGGAAGCCAAATCCCGCCCGCGGATTTTCATCTCCGTTTTACTCCGGTTAGTGAGCGCCGTCCCGATAGCGATTTTAATATTTTCGGCGCTCGTCTCCCCGATGGCGAGACCATACTTCTTTTTGATGTATTCGGAAATGGACTGGTCAAAACGATTGCCGGCGACGCGCAAGCTCGCCCAATTGACGATGCCGCCCAAAGAGATTACCGCCACCTCCGTCGTGCCGCCGCCGATATTCACCACCATATTGCCCTCGGCGGAGTGAATCGGAATGCCCGCCCCCAAAGCCGCCAAGATTGGTTCCTTCACCAGATAAACCTCCTTCGCGCCGGATTCCTTCGCCGCGTTCATCACCGCGCGGTACTCGGTGGAGGTAATGCCGGCCGGCACGGAAATCACCACCTCCGGCCGGAAAATATTGAAAGCGCCGACGCTTTTAGAAATAAAATAGCGCAGCATCGCCTGGGTCACGTAATACTCGGCGATGACACCGTCTTTCAGCGGCTTGTAGGTTACGATATCGTCGGGCGTCCGCCCCACCATTTCTTTCGCCTCCGTTCCCACGGCCAAGACCGCGCTGTCGGGCTTGCGCAAAGCCACCACCGTCGGCTCGTTAATCACGATGCCGCGATTCGGCAAAAAAACCAAGGTGTTGGTCGTCCCCAAATCAATCCCAATCTTCCGGATAAACATTGGTTTTACTCTACTATCCCCGAGCCAAAAATTCAAACCTACTCCTCAAGTCTTGAGCGTTCCCATGTTTCAAAAGTCCTAAGTACGAGCTTATCGTTTCTTTGGTTGGGTGTTCCCCAATTCTCCTTATCATTCTCCTCTTAGTTGCCGTCCGGAGCACCCGGTGATCGGTAAAATGAATCCAGCCCAGAAAATCAACGCCGGAGGCTAATGTTTTAATAAAAATCTTCTGTGGATGCAGAGTAAGTTTTAATTGCTCCCGCAAAAATAAGTCAACCTGCGGAATTAGATTTTCCAAATAATCCCTGTTTTCCGAAAAAATCACGAAATCATCGACGTAGCGGATATAATACTTCACTTTTAATTTGTGCTTCACGAATCGGTCAAATTCATTCATATAAACGTTCACGAGAAGCTGGGAGGTGAGATTGCCGAGCGGAAGTCCCTTATCGAATTCTGTAGAATGAAAACTGCCTATTACCTCACCCAAAAGCCATAAAATCTGTCCATCTCGTATGTGGAGTTTTAAGATATCCATAATGATATCTTGATCAATGCTCGCGAAAAACCTCCGAATGTCGCACTTCAAAATCCAGCAGGTTCTGGTATTGTTCTTGCTGACCTTATAGACAAACGATTTTAACCTAGCGAGGGCCTTGTGCGTCCCCTTCCCAATCCGGCAGGAAAAAGAATCGGCGATGAACTTCCGGTCAAAATACGGATACAACACTCTGTAGACAGCGTGGTGAAACAGTCGGTCGCGGACGGTCGCTTTGTGGATACTTCTCGGCTTCGGGTCGGAGATGTTAAACGCTTGATAGCTACCGTGGCGGTAGGTATGATTCAAAAGGTCACGGTGAAGCGAGAAGATATTATCTATAAGCCGGAGCGAGAATTCCTGAATGTCCGGCTTGTCGCGTTTGCCGGGGAAGAATTCCTTCCAAGCGAGAAGCAAGTTTTCGATTTTTATTATTTCTTCAAACATATGAATCAAACAAATTTAAACGGCCAGTTGTAGCGGCCGGGGGGGGGGCCCCGGGG
>CAYISE010000005.1:0-38447 GCA_964366055.1 uncultured Candidatus Saccharibacteria bacterium | reverse complement strand
CTATAGCTCAGTTGGTAGAGCTGCTCCCTCTTAAGGAGAAGGTCCCAGGTTCGAACCCTGGTGGGGGCACAGAAACAAAAACAGGACGTTATGTCCTGTTTTTGTTTTTCCTCCGCTCCACGAGCTTCCCCGCCTTTATCTCAATCGGGTCCGCTAAGCGAAGACGGCGGACCGAGTCCTTCCCTAAAATTTTAATGTGGGGGGATTCCATAAGGGCGTCAAGAATTTTGGACAGATTTTTTCTTGAAGTAACCCAATCATCTCCGTACTTGGTCAAATCAAACGGAACCGAATAAGCGCGCAATGTTTTTCTGCCATTATCCAGAAAATATTCGTTGAAATACGACATCGCGAGTTCCCGAAGGGAGAGGAAAACCGAATCCCGATATCTCAATACGGCGTGATTGGTTTTAGTTACGGCTCCCCACCGGCCTCCCCGCTTAAAAATTGCGAGAACATGACCGTAATCGTCGGGCGTGGTCTTCAAATTCACGAGAACGGGGCGCTCGCCGTTATGCCAAAATGCGGCCGCGGCCAGCATAGCACCTTCCATACAATGGGCTTCTTCGCGCCTTAAAACCAATAGCGGAGACCGGCACGTTTCTCCATTCGGTTCAAAGTTTATCCGAATCTTATTGATAAAATCCTGAATCTTCGCGGGCGTGTTTAGTTTCTTAAAAATTCTGAATTCTTCAAGCTGAACCTTAGGAAATTTTCGCATATAGTAATCATATCAAAAAATGGAAAAAACTCCGGAAATCTGATATAATGGGCGCAACTTATGGCTGGGATAAACCCCGACGCGCCGCTGGCCGAAATTCACGGCATCGGCCAGAACTTTCTCACGAAACTGAAGCGGCTGGATATTGTAACCGTGAAAGACCTCCTGTGGCACTTCCCCGCCCGCTACGAGGACTTCTCCCAAATCTATAAAATCGCGGACCTGATTCCCAACCAGGAAGCAACCATCCAAGGGCGCGTGGAAGAAATTGAAGGCCGGCGGGCCTGGCGCCGGAATCTTTATATCGTGGAATGTTTAATCACTGATGATACCGGCTCCATTAAAGCGGTTTGGTTCAATCAGCCCTACATTAAAAACGCCCTTCAGCCGGGCCGCTTGGCCAATTTTTCCGGCAAGGTTACCGGCCGGGAAGAAATTCATCTTTCCAACCCGACCTACGAATTGGTGAGGAATAACGAGACGGAAACCCGCCACACCGCGAGAATCGTTCCGATTTATCCGGAAACCAGGGGTCTGACTTCAAAAGGGCTCCGCTATCTCGTAAAACCGATTTTGGAAAATATTCAAAAATTGCCGGACTATCTGCCACCCGAGATTCTCAAAGAATACAAACTTCCGGAATTGAATCGCGCTCTCAAACAAATCCATTTTCCGGACAATCTGGAAGAGGCGTTCCGGGCGAAAAAGCGCTTCGCGTTTGAAGACCTTCTGCTTTTACAGCTCTATAATCTGAAACAAAAAATCGCGCTGGCTCAAAATGAAGCTCCTCAAGCGGAGGCCGACATTCCTTTCATAAAAGACCTATTGAAACATCTGCCTTTCACGCTCACTCTCTCGCAGAAAAAATCTCTCTGGGAAATCTTGAAAGACATGGAAAGAAACCGGCCGATGAATCGCCTGCTTCAGGGCGACGTGGGTTCCGGCAAAACGATTATCGCCGCCCTCGCCGCCCTGAACGCCGCCCATCAAGGATTTCAAACCGCCTTGATGGCGCCGACCGAGATTCTCGCCCGCCAGCATTATCAGACATTCATAAAATTCTTTCCGGAATTCAACGGCGGCGTGGCGCTTCTGACCGCGAGCGAGAGAAGGATTTTTTACGGCCACGGACTCGCGGCTGACGCAAAGAAAAAACAAATCCAAGAGGAGATAAAAAACGGGAGGATAAAAATAGCCATTGGGACTCACTCACTGATTCAAAAAAATATTGGCTTCCATTCGCCCGCGCTCATCGTAATTGATGAACAGCACCGTTTCGGCGTAAATCAAAGAGCGGAGCTTTTAAGGCAAAAAGATGCCGCTCTGCCTCATTTCTTGAGCATGTCCGCCACGCCTATCCCCCGCACCTTGAGTTTGACGATTTTCGGCGATTTAGACCTTTCCATCATCACCGAAATGCCCAAGAACCGGAAACCCGTTGCTACCAAATCGGTTGACGTGAAAGAAAGAGCGGCGACTTATCAATTCATCCGGAAAGAAATCCAAAAGGGCCGCCAGGCCTTCGTGGTTTGCCCTCGGATTGAATCGGCCGAAAAAACCGAGACCGTCGTCTCCCGCTTGGAGTGGCAGAAATTGGAACTAAAGTCCGTAAAAGAAGAGTTTGAAAAATTATCCAAAAAGATTTTTCCCGACCTTAAAATTCTGATGCTTCACGGAAAAATGAAAGCGGCGGAAAAGGAAAAAGTGATGCGCGACTTTTTGGAAAAACGCGGCGATATTTTGGTCACGACATCGATAGTGGAAGTGGGCGTGGATGTGCCGAATGCCGCGATTATGATGATTGAGGGCGCCGACCGCTTCGGCTTGGCTCAACTTTATCAGTTCCGCGGCCGGGTCGGCCGGGGCGAACACCAGTCATATTGCTTCCTCTTCACCGATTCTTCATCTCAAACCACGAAACAGCGGCTGAAGTCCATAGTTGAGGCGAGAAACGGTTTTGAACTGGCGGAAAAGGACTTGAGAATTCGCGGTCCGGGCGAGTTTTTCGGACAAACCCAGACCGGCATGCCCGACTTGGCGATGAAAGCCATTCAGAATCCGGAAATGGTGAAAGAAACGCGCGAAGCGGCGGTGGAAATAATAAAAAGCGATCCGCATCTCAAAAAACATCCCCTGCTCAACCAAAAAATCGCGGAATTCCAGAATCAAATCCACTGGGAATAGGGAGTTGACCTCTCGCATAATCGCCTATAGAATAAGCGATAGTTCGTTTTTTTTGTTTGTTATGGCGTTGCGTTTTTGGGATAACCTCCTACCGCACAAGTGCCTCATAGGTCAATATCAATCCTCTTCCGCTTTGTGCCGGTTGTGCCAGAAGCCAACGCCATCTAATTTTTGTCCTTGTTGAATTGAAGGCCGGCTCAATGAGCATCGTTTCAGGGTAAGCTGCAGGCTGGCTGGCAGCCAAGGATAATGAGCCGTCTGGTAACCCCGGACGGCTTTTTTATTCGTTGAAAATTGTAATTGAGAATTGTAAATTTTAACGAACCTCCGCTTGAAATTGTTTCTTTGTTCCATCAATAATTTTATCCTGAATAGGGGAGATTTCTTCTATGGTTAATGTCCGCTCGTTGCTCCGATAGACGATGCGATAGGTGTAGCTGATTTTTCCCACGCCGAATTTTTCGGAATTTTCGTACTTATCCAAAAGTGAAACTTCTTCCACAATGTCGCCGCCGATATCGCGGATAAGGTCAAAGTAGTCGTTGGGCACGAAATCGGCGTTGACCGCGAAAGAGATGTCACGCGTGATCGGCGGGAATTTACTCACCTCTTTGTAGAAATTTCCGAGACGAAGCTGTCGCTTCACCCGCTCGTCGTTGGACCATAAAAGGCGAATGTCGGGGAGATTCATGCTTAAAATGGCCAGCCGTTCAAGGCCGAAACCGAAAGCCCAGCCGTTCCAAATCCTGGAATCAATGCCTAAATTGTCCAATACGACCGCCCGCACCACGCCGCTTCCCAAGACCTCCACCCATCGGCCGCCCACTTCTATTTCCATCTCCAAACTCGGCTCTGTATACGGAAAGGTATCCTTATTGAAGCGATATTTTATATCCCGGCCATAGATGGCTTTCGCGATACTTATGAGCACAGCCCGCAGTTCCGGAAGCCCGATTACCTTTTCTTTTTTTCTGGCAAGATAAACGCCGTCCATCTGATGAAAAACATTCATATGATGCCGGTCCAATTCATCCCGGCGATAAACCTTGCCGTGCGACAACACCCCGAACGGCGTCCCTTCTTGAATCTTCTTCCTCACTTCGGGCAAGGCAAAATGGTAATACCACATAATGGTGGTATGCGTTCTCAAAATATAATCGTCCGTGACATAGTAGGTGTCCGAGCGGCTCCGCGCCGGATGGTCAGGTGGGAAATTGAACAAATCAAAGCTCTCCTTGGCCGGCACAATTTCCGGCACTTTTATTACGTCGAAATCCTTGAAATCCGGCAGTTCAATAATTCTCTTCGTGAGTTCCTGAATCGGGCTCCCCTCCGTCCGCGACAGATCCGACATATTTAAAAACCTCCGGAGGCGCAACCCCTCGGGGTCAGTCCTTTTTTGAAGTTCGGCTTGGAGTTTTTTTTCTTCCGAAGCTTCAATGATAATTTCTTTCATGAGGGATGCGAGAACTTTATTGTCTAAACTTTTTTCTTTCTTCCAATTCCTTTTTGAGGAAAATTACAATGACTTTATTGGCAATGAACGCCAAAAATATAACCCGACTTTGCGGCACGTTGTCTTTCACATCTCCAGATCCTTCATCAACAAGATTATTTCTGTACCTATCAAAATCCTCTCGGGTGATACTCTCATTTTTTACTTTTTCCCAAATCTCCATATCAGGGACCGATAATTCCTCGGGGTTTAATCCTCTGAAATGGGCGGTTTTTTGATCTTCCCGTTCTTTCTCCGCGATTAGCCGGATTTCATCCTTAAAATTCACCATCTTTTCCTCCAGATTTTCAAAACTATTTTTTTGTTGTTCCATAATGTTGCGGGGGCGGGATTTGAACCCGCAACCTTCTGGTTATGGGCCAGACGAGCGACCGGATTGCTCCTCCCCGCAAACGCATATTATCAAAAAAGATGGGAAAATACAATCGTTTTCAGAATATTGGCATTTTCGGTATGGTGGTTTATAATTTCAAAATTGGAAACGGCTGGGTAGCTCAATGGTAGAGCAGACGTTTCATAAGCGTCAGGTTGTGAGTCCGATTCTCACTCCAGCCACAAACAAGATTGAAAACTTGCGACACTTCAAAATTTGAAATAAACTAGAGCTAGATATTTGCGGGCGTAGCTCAGCTGGTTAGAGTGTCCCCCTGTCACGGGGAAGGTCGTGGGTTCAAGTCCCATCGCCCGCGCAAAAGTTATGAAAGCCGTCATTTTAGCCGCCGGCGAGGGAATAAGGATGCGGCCTTTAACATTGGAAAATCCAAAGCCCCTATTATCGGTGGGCGGTTTTCCTCTTCTCCATCGTCTGGTCAATCAGTTCCCCGAAAAAATAGAAGAAATAATTATCGTCATCGGTTATCTCGGAGAAAAAATACAAAAATATTGCGGGGAGGAATTTCTCGGCCGGAGAGTGAGCTATGTTTGGCAGAAAGAAAAACGCGGCACTTATGACGCTCTGGAACGCGCCCGGCATCTTTTGAACGACGAGCCGTTCGCTCTTTTTTTCGCCGACGATATCCTGGACCGGGAAACAATCCGCGAATTACTTCAGCATCCGCTCGCAGCCGTCATCACCGAAGTGCCGGACCCGAGACCATTCGGGGTAATAATCTTAAATCTGGACGATACGATTGCGGAGATTGATGAAAAACCGGCCGCGCCGAAAAGCCACTCGGTGCTTACGACCGCTTACGCTCTTACCCCGCATATTTTTAATTACGCTCCAAGCCCGCGGCCGAACGGCGAAGTTTATCTTGCCGACGCTCTAAATGAAATGGCGAAAGAACATACGATAAGGGCGATAAGAGCCAAGACATGGTTTCCCATCGGCACGCCCGCGGATATTGAAAGAGCCGAGGTCGCGCTTAAAGAACTGGGCGATTAGATTTTTTCGTACTCCTTCCCGATTCCCAAAATATCCGCCTCGCGGAAGTGTTTGCCAATCAGTTGGAATCCCACTGGCAACTCGCCGCCTATTTTATATTTTCTGACCGGAATGGAAATTCCCGGAAGCCCTGCTAGATTTACGGAAATGGTAAAAATATCCGAGAGATACATCGCAAACGGGTCATCCGTCTTTTCCCCTATTTTGAAAGCCGCGGTGGGCGTCACGGGAGTCAGAATAACATCCACTCCGCCGGCCAGCGAATTAAAGGCATTCATAAAGTCATTTTGAATCAGCCGGCGCGCCTTCTGCGCCTTCGCGTAGTAGGCGTCGTAGTATCCGGCGGAAAGAACAAACGTGCCGAGCAGAATCCGGCGGCGGGCTTCCGCGCCAAAACGCTCGCCTCGGTTTTTGAAATAAATTTCCCAAAGCGCCGTTCGCTCATCCTCTGATTTTGAAATGTTTTTCATCCGGTCATATCTGATACCGTCAAATCTGGCTAAATTCGCGCTCACCTCGGCCGGCATTATGATGTAGTAACAGGAAAGGGCGTATTTCGTGTGCGGCAAACTGATTTCTTTGAATTTAAAACCCAAACTTTTCAACTTCGCGATTGCTTCATCTAAACCGTTCTTGACCTCATCGCTCAAACCGTTCACAAAATACTCCTTCGGCAATCCGATTTTCAAATTTTTTATTTTCCCGAAATCATTCTCCGGGGAAAAGTCCTTTTTGACGCTCGTGGCATCAAACGGGTCTTCGCCGCGAACGGCGTCAAACAAAATCTCCGCATCTTCCACGGTTTTAGCCAAGGGTCCGATCTGGTCCAAGCTGGAGGCCATCGCCACCAAACCGAAGCGGGAAACGCGGCCGTAGGTCGGCTTAAAACCCACCACGCCGCAGAAAGCCGCCGGCTGGCGGATGGAACCGCCGGTGTCTGAACCAAAAGCGCCCAAAGCGAAGCCGGCCGCGACGGCGGCCGCCGAGCCGCCCGAAGAACCGCCCGGCACTCTTTTCAAATCATGGGGATTGCGCGTCGCGCCAAAAGCGGAATTTTCGGTGGAAGAGCCCATCGCGAATTCATCCAAGTTCGTCTTGCCCAAAAATATCGCTCCTTCTTTTTTCAATTTTCGCGCTATCGTGGCATCATAATTGGAAACGTAATTCTCCAAAATTCGGGAGCCGGCGGTCGCCCGCGAACCCTCAATCAGAATATTGTCCTTTATAGCCAGAGGCACGCCAGCTAGAATTCCGATTTCTTTGCCGGCCGCCAAATCCCCGTCAATTTTTTCAGCTTGTTTCACCGCATCGCTCTCCAAAAGCGTAAGAAAAGAATGAATTTTTCCGTCTCCGTTTTTGATTTTGCCGAAAAGATCTTGGACGACTTCCGACGCCTTGAATTCTTTATTCTTCAGGCCCTCGTGAAATTTTTTAATTGTAAAATTTCCCGGATGCATAAGCTAAAAAACCGGCGGCACTTTCAAAAATCCCCCACTGTTTTCCGGAAAGACCTCAATTGCTTTATTCTTGTCCAGAGTTAAATTTTCATCGTCCTCCCTTAAAACATTTTCGGCTTCCGTGCCGCCGGTCATCGGAGCGACACTTTCAGTATCCACCTCTTTTAATTCTTCAAAGTGATTGAGAATCTTGGTCAAATCCCCCAGCAGTTTTTCCTCCTCATTCGCTTTTAAGTCCAGCCGGGCCAGTTCGGCCAATTTTTCCAGGTCTTTCTTTATAAACATAAGCCAATTATATCTCCAAAAAATATAAACACAAACTAACGAAAATAATGGAGGTGGTATAATTAATTATACCACCTCGGTCAGGAGACCATTCTTAAAAAAGCCCTTTCGCTCAAAATCTCAACTTTCAATACTCTGGCCTTTTCGTATTTTGAACCGGGATTTTCCCCAGCCACGACATATGAAGTTTCTTTGGAAACGCTTTCCGAAATATCCCCGCCCAGCGCTCTGATTTTTTCCTTGGCCGTTTCCCTTCCCATTGACGTCAGGGAACCGGTTAAAACAAAAGTTTTATTAGCCAACTTTTGACTTTTGACATCTGACGTCTGACTTTCTATACGAACGCCGGCTTTCTCCAATCTATCCAAAAATTTAATTTGGCGCGACTCGCGAAACCAATTATAAATACTTTCACTAACCTTAGGGCCAATATCGGAAATTTTCTGCAAATCCTCAAGTGAAGATTTCCGAAATACTCTCAAAACATCAACCGGTTTTGAAATTTGAAAAGAGATTGCCTGCGCGAGCAGGTTAGCCGTCTCTTCGCCGACATGGAGAATGCCCAGACCGTACAAAAATCTCGGTAAAGAAATTATTTTTTTTCGGCTGATTTCTTCAACAATATTTTGGGCTGACTTCTCGCCAAATCTTTCCAAAATTTCAATATCGCCCTCTTTAAGGATAAAAATATCGGCCGCATCGGAAATCAACCCCTCGTCCAAAAACCGGTCAATGATCTTCGGCCCCAAACCGCGAATGTCAAAAGCGCCCCGGGAAACGAAGTGGCGGAGCGATTCTTTGTGCCGCGCGCCGCATTGAGAATTGGAACAGCGATAAATCACCCCGTCTCTTTTAATTTTTGAACCATCCACGGGACAGGCCAACGGCATTTTAAAGTTCCTCTCTCCGCCGGTCCTTAAATTCACCAAGACCTTCACCACCTGCGGAATCACATCGCCCGCCCGGCTCACGACGACCGTATCTCCGATTTTTAGCCCCAGCCGCTCTATTTCATCCTGATTGTGAAGCGTCGCGCGAGTAATAGTGATGCCGCTTACTTCCACCGGTTCCAAAATCGCCACGGGCGTAAGCGCGCCCGTCCGGCCCACCTGAATTTTTATGTCTTTCAAAACAGTCGTCGCTTCTTTAGGCGAGAACTTGTAAGCCATCGCGCCGCGGGGCGCTTTTCCGATTACGCCGGCCTCATTGAAAATTTTGTTGTTGTTTATAATCACCACCACGCCGTCAATTTCGTAAGCCAGTTCACTCCGGCGTTTTTCCCAATCATCTCTGAACGCGAAAACTTCGGCCAGGGATTTTACGCCCCGATTATGGGGATTAGTTTTGAATCCCAGCGCTTTCAAAATTAAATGTTCCTCCTCGTGGAATTTTTGGCCGAGGTCGGTCACAATCGCGTATTCAAAAGAATCCAGTTTCCGGGCGGCGGTGATTTTGGAATCCAGCTGGCGGACAGAACCGGCCGCGATATTTCGGGGATTGGCGTATAATTTTTCTCCCCGCCTTTCCTGTTCCCGATTGATGCGGGCAAACTCTTTTCTTGTTATGAAAACCTCCCCGCGCACCACTAGGCGTTTTGGGATTTGAAATTTGCCCGCCCGGCCGGGGAAATTTGGAATTCCCAGCTTAAGCGGTATCGCTTCTATGGTTTTTAAATTCTGGGTGATGTCCTCACCTATAATTCCGTCCCCGCGGGTGGAACCCCGGACGAAAATTCCGTTTTCGTAAACCAATTCTATCGCCAAGCCGTCAATTTTGAGCTCGCAATAGAAAACCGGCTCCTTGTCATTTTTCTCAATCTTGTAACCGAGGTAATTTTCCATGCGCGCGAGCCAATCCGCCATATCGTTCTCCGAAAAGGCGTCGTTAAAAGAAATCATCGGCCGTTCGTGCCGGACCTTTTTGAATTCTTTGAGCGGCCTCCCTTCCACGCGCTGGCTCGGAGAATCGGGAGTGATTAATTCCGGGAATTTTTGCTCCAAATCAAAAAGTTCTTTTTTCAGGGAATCCAGCATCTCGGAAGAAATCAAGTCCTTATCCAAAACGTGATAAGCATAACGGTAACGATTAATTTCGCTCCTTAGTTTTTTAAGGCGTTCTTTGACTTCGTTTTTATCCATAGTATATAACACAGGATACATCTTGAATTTTATTCCCGCCATCAAGCCCCTCCATCGCCTCTCCTGCTCTCTCCGCGTATGTTTTAAGGAAGCTCTCGGAGGCGAAAAAGCTGGGTGTCCATAAGGACTTTTTCGCCGAGAGCGCAGGGGGCGCTTGCCGCTGGAGCAAGCGAACCCCGGTTCCGAGAAACATACGCGGAGAGAGCGCCGTGCCCGCAATGATTCGATGTCGCTCACTACTCTAAAATTGATTGGAGAAAATATTTTGAAGAGCCCTTTGGGTCTGGCCGGAAAAACCGAAACTGTTCTGGACGAATCCCGATACCCTGTCGCTACTGAACGAGAATATGAGCGATGATTTATAACTTGCTCCGTTTGAAAAATCCGACGGTGACGAACTAAGAGAACAATGTTCGGCGTTCGGCTGGGACGCCTCGGGCAGCAAAACACCGCCGTAGTAATAGCAAAACAAGCCCGCCTCCAGTCCGGCGTCGGCGGCGAAGACGGCCATACCGGAGGAGGCCGCGTCATTGGCCTGACGCAATTGGTAAAACATCAGAAGTCCGGCAATCGCCGTCGCGCTTAACATCAATCCGCCGAGCATGACGGTCGTTAAAATTATCGCCTGTCCCGAGGAGTTGTTCAAAATAATATTTTTTATCTTCCTCATATCGTCAAATGCAATTTTTAATATCCGCCAAACTTTTAACGCTTCTCGGCACCTCCTTCGGTAAAATCCGGGAACTGGCGGTGGTTTGAAGAGTGATGGGGTTCACCGTCGCGGGAAAAGCGTTCACCGTCGCTAAAATCGTCACCCGCCAAGGATTACAGACATCGCCGCTCCGGCTCACTATAAAACGCAGATTACTGACGCTTACGTTGCTCGCGGTGACATCCTGATTATTCCGTTGAATCTTTCCGCCGTTCAAATTATAGGTAATGTCGCCAACTGAAGCCGCCGAACTAAAAGATAATTCTGTCCCACCGGCGCTGAAGAGATAACCGGTTCTTATCTCCCGGGTCATTTGTTCCAAAACCAAACTCACGTTGTTGCTCACGCTCATCAAAGCCAGAAGCCGCCGCTCGCTCCGGAGCGCTTGGATGAAAGCCCCCGTCGCGATCGTAACCAAAATTATGAAGATGGACATCGCGACCAAAAGTTCAACAATCGTAAATCCAGATTTTTTATTTTTAGAAATGATTCCATTCCTTCCGGCCGGCCATTCACCCGAAAACACGCTATCAAATTCCCCAGCGAGGAATTTGCGCTCGCTCTCGGCCTCGCTCGCTCTCTCCGCATATGTTTTAAGGAAGCTCTCGGAGGCGAAAAAGCTCGGTGTCCGAAGGACTTTTTCGCCGAGAGCGCAGACCCGATTTTCCGCTGGAGAAAATCGAGGCCGGTTCCGAGAAACATATGCGGAGAGAGCACCGTGCCCGCTTGGCCTGCGAGACGGTTTTCTTGGTGAATGGCCAGCCGGGGAATATAAATAACGCTCGAATTTCTTATATTTTATCTTTATAAATATACTCATGGCCGCCATTTATAAAAATAATCTTCCAATAAAATCTGTCTCTGATTTTCTCCCTCCTTCCAACTTACGTAGGATTTAACGTCCAAATGATCGGCGAAATTTTTAATCTCCGCAATTCTCTTGAAAATGGTATTTTCGCCTGTTGAAGCGTCCGGGCTCACATAAACGCCCCCGGACGAATCAAACTTAACCAATTTTGCGGACAATGGGTCAACCGTTTTTTCAACGGAGGTGAAAGAATTGCCGGGAGTGCTGTAATCCAGATAATACCAACCATCGGTTGGAGGAGTCCATTGGTTATTGTTCTCCACGTAATTCGTGTCAGTGATATTTTTCACCACCTCTATCCCCTCCGCCGCGAAATAGGTCGCCTTGAGATTATTCACGGCCGAATTGTAAAGTCCGGACGAACGGGTTAAAAGCGCGATGATGCCCAAAATGCCCACGGTCACCAAACTAATCCCGACGATGGACTCTATTAGAATGGTTCCTTTTTCCTCTTTTATCTTCCGGATGAATTTCATAATTAAAGAGAGGTGATGCCGCCACCCGGCGTAACTTCTGCCCTCGCCGTCTGTATTCCGTCTTTCACCTTCAAAGTAATTGTTTCTTTTGTGTTTAAATTTGTTTTCAGATAAGGAGCGATAAAGACAATGTCTGCCGGAGAGCCCGCGAATTCAATCCGCGAATCCAAAGTAATTATTTGAATCTCTTTATCTTCACCGGAAACATAGCCATAGTCGTGACCCATATTGTCGCAAGCCACGGAGACGGTCGGCGAATCCTGATAAAGAATAAAAAGATTATTCCGAACGTCAAAATGAACCCCGAAGCCGCAAGCCGAGAGAGCCGGGTTTTTATTCGGGTCCCACTTGGCCAGCGCGAGGGACTTCGCTTTGTTCAGAACGCCCACGACCGTCGCCTGGCTCGTGGAGAGAACAATCTGGGTCTGATTGGACCTGGCGGAACCCAAAAGCATCGCGGAGATAATCATCATTACGGAGATAACAATCAACATCTCAACAATCGTGAAACCGTCCCTCAATTTCATCTCTTAATTATACTACAGTGCTCGCGCCGCTCGGCTCACCGATTTAAATGCCGAACAAACTGAAGTATCCGCTGACTAAGCCGTGGCCCAGAAAAATCGCGATAAACACTCCGAGTACGAAAAACGGCGCGAAGGGCAGCCGATCTTTAATGCGCTTCTTACCGAGCGCGAGAAGAATTCCTCCGACCAATCCGCCCAGCAAAAATGATACGAGCGTGGCCAGCGCGATGTCGGGCCAGCCCAAAACCAAACCGGAGGCCAGCGCCAATTTCACGTCTCCCATTCCCATGCCCTTGCCGCGGCTCAAAAATACAAGCAATCCGAAAAACAAACCGCCGGCAAACATCCCCAGCAGATGGCCGAGAATTATGTTCTGAAAAGGAGAAAAAAGAAGCTGATATTGCTCCAGAAAGGACTGGCGGAAGGGAAAAATCTTGCCGCCGTAAGAGAAGAGAAGCGCGGCGATAATCACTCCGAAAATCGCCAAGAGCACGTTCAATTCGTTCGGAATGACATACTCCCGAAAGTCAATCGCGGCAATCACGAGCCAAACGAGAAGAGCCGCCACCCAGAAAAACAAAAGCGCGTAATACCACCCGCCGAGACCGAAGTTCGCGAACAAAGAAATGTTCACCTTGTAAAAGCCGTTCAAAAAGAGCGGCGCCCCGGCGAAAATGGCGCCGCTCAAAAATTCCACGAGCGGATACTGAAACGAAATTTTCTGGCGGCATTCGCGGCAACGCCCTTTCTGAATGAAAAAACTCCAGAGCGGCACCAGCTCCGAAGCTTTCAATTGATGCCGGCAGTATGGACAACGGGAGCGGCCGCTCAATTTCTTAACGTCAAAAAGTTTTCCTTCCGGATTATAGCGAAAAATTAGGACATTCAGGAAACTCCCCATTATCAAACCAAAAACAAAGAGGATTAAATAAAACGCGATGGTCATACGCTAAATGGAGGGACAAACCGGACCGGTTGGAGCCGAATTCCGGACACCCGAATGGCCGGCGCTATCCACGCAGTAATATTGGGTTGTGGGATTTTGAGAATCGCCTCCTTTTGTATTCAAACTGGAGAAAACCGCATACGTTTTGGCCGGAGCGGGAGCGGATTTAATAATCATCAAAACGCCGCCTTGAGCGGTGATGTCATCCGAGAGCGCTTTCAAATCTGGATTCTGGATATTTGTGGACGGCAATGACTCCAACGCATCGTAGTTCCCGATGTAGAGCGTCTCCGCCAATGAGCGAACCTGATTCACCTCCTGGATAATCCGCGAATCCTTGGCCTTGTCCCGCGCGGGGCCCAAGGCCACCAGAATAGTTGACGAAAGCAAACCGATAATGGCGACCACCACCAGCATTTCAATGAGGGTAAAACCCGCATCATTTTTTTTGAACGAATGAATCATAAGCGAGCTTGCCATCCGCAATCAGCTACTAGAGATTAGAGGACAGGCACGCTGTACCGGTACCTGGGCTAGTGCCGGTATTGTTTTTGCCGGTGGAATCAACACAATAAAATTTAGTGGCGTCGGAAGCTAGTTTGGAATATATGGCATAAGCGGATCCACCCGCGGGACTTAAACCATTAATTACTAAATCACCGCCATTGTCTGTTATATCTTTCGTTAAAGGAACGACATCAGTATCGACCTTAGTTATCGCCGGATATACTCCGTTGGAAAACTTCGTTTCGGCGAGCACCCGCACCTGGTTAATACTCGAGATTATTCTCGCATCCTTCGCCTTCGCCCTTGAAGGTCCCAAAGCCACTAATACAACGGAAGACAAGAGCCCGATAATCGCTATAACCACCAGCATTTCAATCAGCGTAAAACCTTTTATATTTTTCATTTTTATTTTAATTTATCATCTCTCGACCTTTTCCTCATTATATCATATCAGAAAACCTGGGACAGGTTGTAAATCGGAAGTAGGATGGAGGCGAAAAGAATCGCGACGACGCCGCCAATCACCACCATTAGAATCGGCTGGAGCAAAGTCACCAAATTATTTACCGTATCATCCACCTGGCGGCTGTAAAAATCGTTGATTTTTGACAAAAGGTCTTCCATCCGGCCGGTGGACTCCCCCACGCTCAAAAGCTGGGAGACGAGCGGCGGAAACTCCGGCATCGCGGCCAGGGATTGAGAAAGAAGTTTGCCTTTCCGAATTTGCTGGGCCACTTCGTGAAGCAACTCTTCATACACGGCGTTCCCGATAGTGTGGGACGAGATTTCCACCGCCTGGGGAATCGTCAGCCCGCCTTTGATTAAAACCCGGGCCGACTCGGCGAAGCGGGAAATATACAACTTCTGAAATAAAGGGCCGACAATCGGCAACTTCAGGCATATCGTGTCCAAAACCGCCTTCCCCTCGTTCGTCTGGAAGTAATCAACCAGCACGACCACCAGCGCCACCAGCGCGACCACGAAGAAGAACCACCAGCGGGCCATAAAACTTCCAAAACCCAAAAGCACTTTCGTGAAAAATGGCATCTCAATGTTGGCCTGGGCGAAAATCGGCGTGATTTGAGGAAAAACCATCGTCACCATCACGATGACGACAATGATAAAAAGCCCGATAACGAAGGCGGGATAGGTCAGAGCGTTTTTCACTTTGGAAACCAGAACCGCCTGTTTTTCCAGATAATCCGCGAGAAAGTTCAAAACCTCGCTCAAGCGCCCGGTCACCTCGGCTGACTTGACCATATTCACGTAAAACTCGGAAAAAATAGCGCGGTGGCGTTCCAGGGCCTGCGAAAGAGAAAAACCGGCGTCAATATCGTTCGCGATTTCATAAATCGCTTCTTTCAAGACCGGTTTCGTGGTTTGTTTGTAAAGATTCGCCAAACTGTCCGAGAGCGGCACCTGGGAGGCGAGAAGCGTCGCAAACTGCCGGGTGAAAATCATTAAATCCTGGGTCTTGACCCGCTTGAAAAAATCCAGGATGCGATTGTACCAGACATCCTCCGTCACCGGCTCAATGCTTAAGACAAAAAGTTCATGAGACAAAAGAATCGCGAGCGCGGCCTCCCGGTCTACTGCATCTACATTCCCCACCTGCAACTCTCCGTCTTTGGTTCTGGTTTTGTAGTTGAACTTCATCCCGTTAGAGACAGGATGCGCTTAACAAGCGCATCCGTTTGTAATGCGAACTATTTAATCTTTTGACTTGGCTGTAATGGCTTCCTTTCATATTTTCAATTTGACCGTCTCTAACGGGATTCATTCTCATTATTATAACTCAACTTCTCTCCAGCAGTATCCTTAACTCGGAGGGGTTCAAAGAATAGGCCTCGGCCTGTTCCAGCGATATCTCTTTGCGTTTCACTAGATTAACCAGCGAGCGATTCAAAGACATCATTCCTTCCTGGACATTCGTTTCAATCACGAGGTCAATTTGGTAAATCTTTTTCTCGCGAATCAGATTGCGAATGGCGGGATTCATAAGCATAATCTCCGTGGCTGGCACGCGGCCGCCGCCGACGCGCGGAATGAGCCGCTCGGAAACGATGCCAACCAGGGTGGAGGCCAGCTGGGAAATAATCTGCCCCTGCTGGTTCGGCGGAAAACTGTCAATGATCCGGTCAACGGTTTGAGCCGCCGAATTGGTGTGCAGGGTGGAAAAAACCAGATGACCCGTCTCGGCCGCCGTCATCGCGGTCGCGATGGTTTCGGGGTCGCGCATCTCCCCGATCATAATCACATCCGGGTCCTGTCTCAAAACCGCCCGCAAGGCGTCATTGAAAGAAAGGGTGTCCGCTCCCACCTCGCGCTGGGAAATGATGCAGCAATCCTGGGAGAAGATATACTCAATCGGGTCCTCTACGGTGATGATGTGGTCGTTCCGTTTGTGATTGACCTCATCCAGCAGAGCGGCGAGCGTGGTGGACTTGCCGTGGCCGGCCGGACCGACGATTATGACAAATCCCTGATTCAGTTTCGTGAAATCGTGCATCAGGGGCGGCATATTCAATTCTTCCAAAGTGCGAATCTGGGCCGGGATGAGCCGCAACGCCGCCGCCATGAAACCGCGCTGGAAATACACGTTCACCCGAAAGCGGGCCTTATCTTCGTAGTTGAAAGAAAAATCCACCTGTTTTTTTTCTAAAAAGATTTTTTTCTGGTCTTCTTTTAAAAGCGCGAAAATCAGACCTTCGGCTTCATCCTTGGTTAAAATGGATTCCTGCGCGAGCGGAATCAAAACGCTGTCCACTCGGATGGTCGGCCGCCGGCCCACCGCCAAATGAAGGTCCGAGGCATTTTGTTTGGCCGTCGCCAAAAGCAAATCATTTAATTTTTGTTTATAGTCAATCATTTTTTTATTATTTATTCGGTTTCGCGCAACACTTCCTCCAGCATCACCTCGCCCGCGAGCGCTTTCAAAATTCCGTCCTGCCGCAAAGTGACCATTCCTTGGCGTTTCGTCTCGTCAATCAGAGCGCCTTCGGTAAAACCCTGGCCGATGATTTTTTCCAGTTCCCGGGTCATCTTGAAAATCTCAAAAATCGCCACCCGGCCGGCGGTCCCCTTTCCTTTACAGGTTTTGCACTCCGGATTATTGCCGGTCCGATAAACGGAAAACGGAGCTTTGCCTTTAATCGTCGCTTTCAGGCCCGCCGGAAGAGAATCCGTCTCGCTCTTGATGATTGTCTGAACTTTGTCGGACGGAGTCGCGGGTTTCTTGCAATCCGGACAGAGACGGCTGACCAGCCGCTGGGCCAGCATTAAATTCAGGGCGGAAGAAAGAAGAAAGGCGGGCACGCCCAAATCCAACAGGCGCGGGATGACGCCCGCCGCGTTATTCGTGTGAAGAGTGGAGAGCATCAAGTGGCCGGTTAAGGCGGCATTCACTCCCAAGCCCGCGGTTTCGGAATCCCGGATTTCGCCGACCATGATGATGTCCGGGTCTTGCCGCAAAATCTGCCGCAAGCCGGAAGAAAAATCATAGCCGATTTCCGGTTTCACCTGCGACTGGTTAACGCCCTCTATAAAATATTCCACCGGGTCTTCCAACGTCAGAATGTTCACCTTATCCGAGTTGAGGCGCTGCATAATGGCGTAAAGGGTCGTGCTCTTGCCCGAACCCGTGGGACCGGTGATGAGAATCATTCCAAAAGGGGCCTCGGCGGCATTCTCCAAAAGTTGGAAATTATATCCGTTCAAACCCAATTCTTTGAGGCCTTTGAGTCCGGTGGTCGGGTCAAGAACCCGAATGGCCGCCTTCTCGCCGTTCGGCGTGGGAAAGGTCGCGACGCGAAAATCAATGTCGCGGCCGGAAATGACCACCCGAAAGCGGCCGTCTTGGGGCATTCTCGTTTCGTCCAACCGCAGTCGGGCGAGCACCTTCACCCGCGAAACAATCGGCTGATTTAACACCGAGGGCAGTGAAGCGGCTTCTTCCAAATCGCCGTCCACCCGGAAACGAATCCGCAAACGCGAACGCTGGGGCTCAATGTGAACGTCGGAGGCCTTTATTTCCACCGCCTCCCGCAGAGTGGAAGCGACTATTTTTATGATGGGCGCGTCTTCCGCGGTTTGAGCGCCTTCCTCCAGCGCCACCATCAGGTCGTCTCTCCTTTTAGTCGCGCCGATATCTTTCACCGCCGCTTCTATTTCCGTCCGATAGGGCGCGTAGCGGCGCCAAACCAGCGTTAAATCATTCGGAGTCACAATATACACTCCCAAACTCACCCCCTCGCGCTTCGCGATAAAACGCAGGGCCTCTTGAGCCCGAAGGTCGTCCGGCCGGAGCATCCCCACCACCAAAAGGTCTCTCTTCTTTTCAACCGGAATAACCCGATAGGCCCGCGATATCTCCTGCGGGATTAAAGACAGAAGGTCGCTGGAGACCGAAGTCGGGTCAATTTTCTTGTAGGGAATTTTTAAGAGTTCGCTCTTGACTTGGGCCGCGCCCACCTCGTCCACCAGATGCTCTTCATAGAGCAAATCCTCCGGCGAGCGGCCCTGAATCTCGGCCTCTTTTAAAATCTTGCTCACAAAGGATTCCGCGAGAAGTCCTTTTTTGACTAAGGCCTGAATAAGTTCTTGGTCTGTCATTTTGCCTAGTACGGCAGGAACGGATTAGGCCGACCCGGCGCGGGAATAGTCAGAGAGGTTCCGAAATTGCCCGTAAAATATTTGTTCAGAGTACTCACCACCGGCGCCGGGTCAACCTGAACCAGAGAAAGCTGTTTGATGTTATTCAAACTCCCCGGCACCACCACGTCAATCAGTTCGGGTTTGCTGAAAAAGATGAAATAAACCACCGCGAACAAAACCACCACCACCGTCAGGATAACGACGACATTGAACCAATTAACCGGTTTTTTATCTTGTTCAACTATAATGGCCATAATTTTGGTTAATTTTCCTGATAGAAAGCGGCGACGTTTAATTGCAGGGAATAGAGCGGGTTGCCGCTCGCTCCCGCTCCCGGTGGCGTCAATGCCTTGAAATCAAAACCCGTTACGTTCATTACCCGCGCGTTCGTTTCAATGGAATTCAAAAATTGTTTCAGCGAACCGTAACTGCCCAGCGCGTCCACACCGGTGGGAACGCTGTTTAGCGGCTTCACGAGCGTCTGCGGCGGCGTTTTGGAATCCGCGAGGACTTGTCCGGGCTGGACATTCAAGGACTGCAAACTTACCTGGCTCGCTTGAGCCACCGCCTGCCACTGATTCAGGACCTGCGTGATATTCGGTCCGATTGGAACGGCCAGTCCAACCGTCTGCTGAAGATTGGCGGCCGATTGGAACTGGCTGATGAGATTGGTTACCTGCGTCACCGCCGCTTTTTGGTTGTTAAACAACTCGGATTTGGAAGCGATGAGGGCCTGAAGCTTGCTCGCGCTCTCTATCTCGGGCTGGATCAAACTCCCGTAAACTACGAGGGTCGTTATCAGAAAGAAGGCCGAGAAGAGAATGCTTAAAATTCTTTTTGTGGAGGATTTCATGCCGATTATGTATAAATTTTCGAGTCCGCAGACGATGGAAATTTATCTACGGAATCGAGCACCCAGCCCCAGTTTTTAAATCGGGGTTTGATGTGTACACGACTGTTTATTCTTGAATCCATGTTTGTCTTATTTTCTTGTATTTTCATAAAAACTGGGGCTGGGTAAGGTTTTGTATCTAAGCCCTTAAATTGGCTTGCTTAAAAAACCAGCTTGAAATGTCAGGGATATCGTAAAGTCCAGGGAACCGTTCTGGTTGAAATTGGTGGATTTCAAAATCGCGGTCTGGACCTCGGGCGCTTGCTCAAATTGAGCCAGCTGCTGGGCCAGGGTCTGCAAAGAAACGGTCCGGCCCTGGAGTTCTAAATTGGAGACGACCGTTCTGAACTTGGCCCCGGTATAGGAAGTTTGCGGCAGAGTGTTTTTTTCCAGAAAAGTGAAGATGTTCGCGCTGAATACGTGCTGGCTCAAAACCGATTTCAGGTTCACGATTTGGGAATAAAATCCCGTGAACCGCTGCTGGTCCTGCTGGCTCACGGAATTGGAAAGTTGATTTAATTGTTTGTCCAAATCGCCGGAGCGGGAGTTCAAATAGGACTCATACCCGACGGAAAAACCGAAATAAATCAGGAGCGAGAGCGCGAAAAGCACTCCGGAGAAAATCAAAAGGCGCCACGGCAATCCGATAGAAACCGGCTCCGTGATAAACTGTTCGTTCAAACTTTTGGGTTGTTGTACGGTATCGGGCATGTGAAGTTTATTAAAATTTACGAGCTTATGAAGTAGCGCTCGGCTAAACCAACCGCGACCGGCAATTCGTTATTCAATCGGCTCAAAATCGGCTCCAATTTCAAATCGTAAGCGACCTTCCGGAAGATATTGGGATGAGCGAGCGGCGCGCTTATCTGATTCGCGAAATATTTTTCAATCCCCAGCAAATCCGCGCCGCCGCCGACCAGCATCACCCGTTCCACCCGCTTCCCGTAGCGGTGTTCATAGGCGCTTTTGGCATGATTCACCTCTTGTATTATAACATCTAAAAACGGCTGGGCTAATGTTGATAACTCCGATTCCGCGCCACCGGCCAAAAGTCCGCGCCGGCGTTTCAATTCCTCCGCCCGCATCACACTCACGCCCAAACTATGGGCGATGGCTTGAGTCAGATAAACGCCGCCGTAATCGGTCTGCCCCGCGTAAAAAATATTGCTGTCATCCGTCAAAAAAATATTGCTCGTCTCCGAACCCAGGTCAATTAAAAGCGTGGCACCGGTCTCTTCGCTCAAAAGCGACCTGACGAGCGCTAGACCATCAATCTCCAAAGCGATTAATTTCAAGCCGGCGATTTTAAAAATGGTTTTATGCCTCTGAATGATTTCTTGCGGAATCCCGATTAAAAAAATTCTCTGGTAACGCCGGCGCTCAGCCGTTTCAAACTCCCCCACCTTCAGCCAATCCACCGCCACCTCGGAGATGGGCAGCGGAATATACCGCGGCGCCTGGAAATCAATGGCTTTTTTGGTTTCACCGGCCGACATAACGGGCATCTCCAGCACGGTCGTAAAAGCGGCGAAAGACGGGATGGCTCCGATGGCTATTTTTGATTTCGTCCTCATTTCCCTCAATAAAATCTTCAGAATTTCCGCGGTTTCTTTCTCGGAAATCTTGAGAGAGGCGGATTGGATTATGCGGTTGGAATAATTTAAATACTCCTTGGTTTCCAAAATGCCGTAATTGACGATACTGAAGCGCTCCTCCTTCCGGGCCAATTCTGCTATTTTTATGGAAGTGGTGCCGATATCCACGCCCAAAACCGAACGGCTCTTGAAAAAATTGCCGATATCGGAAAAAAAATCGGAGACGAACTTGGTGAATTTCATTTTACTTTTATGATTTTAACACATTATCTTCTGAACATCATCTTTCCGCCGGTTTGCCTCGCCTGTAAAAACTATCTGAAGCGCGGTGAGGAAAGAACGCGCCGTTTATGCGCGACGTGCTCCGAAAAATTAGGGTATCTGCCGGGATTTTTATGTCCGGTCTGCTCCCGCCGTTTGCCCGCCGGAGAAAAGACCTGCCACCGGGACTCTCAATTCATATTGGGCGCTCCTCTGCGTTACGCCGCTCCGGTCGCGCGGGAATTGATTCACGCTTTGAAATACGGCGGCCTTAAAACCGCCGCGGAGCCACTCGCTTCAATCCTCGCCGAGTATCTCGCGGAGAGCATTCAAAATTCGGAATTTGCCTGCCCGGCCAGGGAAATTGAAAATTTCGTTTTCATTCCCATCCCTCTCCATCCGGCAAAAGAAAGAAAGCGCGGTTTTAATCAGGCGGAAGTTATCGCCGAGTCGCTGAAAAGAAAATGCGGCCTTCCCATCGCCACCGACGCGCTAATCAAAACAAAATCCGCGCCGTCCCAGACCGAAAAGAAAAATCGCGAGGAGCGGGAAGAAAATGTCCGAGAGAGTTTCAAAGTAAAAAATCCGGAACTTATCGCCGGCCGGAATATTTTTCTCGTGGACGACGTTTTCACCTCCGGCGCCACGATGCGGGAGGCGGCCCGCATCCTGAAACTCGCCGGCGCGAAAAGAATCATCGCCCTCGCAGCGGCAAGAGCGTGAACCAGTACCACACTAATGTCCTTGAAGACCACTGCCTCACTTTTCTCGCACGTGCGAGAAAAGTGAGGCAGTAGGTACGGGATGAAATCATTTATATCTCCCCGTCTCTACCGTTCCTGGAAGGTCTTGCTTGAGCGGCCGACATTGATGCAGTCGGCATTCACCCGACATTGAATCTCGCTCTTTTCATCGCTGCCGTTCACCTTGTTACCCGTGATTGTCCCATCGCAAAAACTGTTGCTCTTACAAATGGGGGCCACTTGTCCACTGGGAATAGCGCTTCCATCTAAGGTCTTCGCCGCTCTCTTACTCTTATCTAACCATAAATCTGGCGCGCTACCGTCTTCGTAAACAACCCGGACCCGATAAATGTAGACCGAATTGGGGTCAAGACCGGCGCCCTTGTCGGTATCCTTATAAAAAGGAACGGTGACCGAGTCATTCAGTTTTTTGAAGTAGTTTTCGTAATTCACCGTCGCGCCCCGGCCGACCTCAATACCGTGGAAGTTCTCCGCGATGAACCGCCATCCTTTCTCCAAAGAAGAAGTCAAACCATTCCAGAAATCTCTGCCTATCAGTTTCAGCCGTTCGCTTTGCCGCGCAAGCGGCGAGAAATGTTCTAATAAACTCCCCTGCCGCGCGAATACCGCGGTGATATTCCAATCATTTTTCCCCACATTGAGCGTCCAGGGATTATCGGTGTGGTTGGAATCGGGCGCCCACCATCGCCCGTCATACCATCCGGCGAATCGATATCCCGTTGCGGGAGAGGCGGCGAAGGAGAGTGAAGCGTTGGCACTTATTTGTCTTTCACACCCTCCCCCGCACGGACTCCCATTGATAGTGACGGTGCCTCCTCCCGCTTCTCCCGTGGAAATCATCGTCGTAACGGTGACGGTAACATCATTCGATGCCGGGGAATAAGTAAATGTCGCGGTCACATTCTTGTTGCTATTCATCGTGACACTTATCGGGTTGGCCGTTCCTGTCACATCCCCTGACCAAGAACCGAAGTTGTATCCCGTGCTCGGCGTCGCCGTAAGTTGTACCACCTCACCATCATTGTATGACGCTCTATTAGGATTCTTGATTACACTGCCGTTCGTTGCCGTGACACCCAAAGTGTAGGCCTTTAACGCAAAGTTCGCGGTGACCGAGTAGGTAGTATTGGCGGCACTGATTGTGAAAGTGCAAGTGAGACCAGAGCCAGCGCAGGCGCCGGTCCAACCTGTAAAGTTATAGGAAATCGCCGGGTTTGCGGTTAACGTAACCAAAGTGTTTACACTGAATGTTTTTAAACACGTGGTGCCACAATTATTAATGCCGCCGCTACTATCCGACACCGTGCCGCCAGTGCCACCGGCAACCGTGACCTGCACTTCGCTCGTGCCTCCACCTCCGCCGCCGCCCTGCGCGGTGAAGTTCGCGGTGCAACTCTTATGAGAAGTCATTGAAACCGACCCTGTGCCGCACTCGGCCCCATTCGCACCACTCCAACCGGCAAAGGTGGAGCCGGCATTGGCAGTAGCCGAAACGGTGGCGGTTTGATTTTGGCTATACGTTCCGGCGCCGGATGTTGCTCCCGAACCAGTTCCAGCAGTAGTGATCGTAAGAGTATAAGTTGCCGCCGGGGCGTTTGTCGTCGCGCTTACGGGACCGGCCTCAGCCGAACGGATTGCGCGAGTCATGTTATTCGGATAATTGGAGTCAAACTTATAGGCGCGCACCTTGTAGGTGTAGGAGGTGCCCTTCGCGAGTCCAGCATCCTGGTAGATTATCGTTTGACCCTTGCCCGGCGGTGGGTTCGTGGAGGTGTATATAACCGAGCCGCCGCGAAGGAGTTCGAAACCGTCCTCGCCGCTGGAGTTATCCTGCCATGAGAGGTTAATGGAGTTCTCTCCCGCGGCC
This sequence comes from uncultured Candidatus Saccharibacteria bacterium, assembly GCA_964366055.1. Taxonomy (GTDB): domain Bacteria; phylum Patescibacteriota; class Minisyncoccia; order UBA6257; family GWB1-50-10; genus JBBTQX01. The sequence goes on along the minus strand of CAYISE010000005.1, from coordinate 14,694 downwards.
GTCGCCGTGAGTTCAGTCGGCGCGGCGGGCGGAATGGTGGCGGATAAGATATTTTCCGGCGTTCCCGTCAGAGCGTAATCGCTACAGGCGCGCAACGGCTTGTTTGAGTTCAATATCATATTCCCGTTCGCCGCCTCCATATAGAGATTGTCAACGGGGATGGTTGAGCAGGTCTTGAGACGATAGAAATAGGTAGTCCCCTCGCTCACACTCCTGTCAAAATATGTGAAATCTTTCACCGAGATGCCCTTGTCAAGCGGATCATAAGGTTGGATGCCGGCGATTGAAGCGAACGAAACATCGGTTGAGGCCTTCCGCTCAAGAAGAGAATCGTATGGGGTGTAGTTGGTTGCATTGGTCCATCTGAAGGAAATTGAGGCGGGCTGTCTGTCGGTAATCCTAAAATCAGTGCTCGCGAGAGGAGTGGCTTTGATGCGCTGAATCTCAAAATGATAGGGTCGGTTGGAAGTCACGCTATCTTTCCAATTGAGATAAATGGTTTTTGAATCGTTGGCGAAAACCGATAAGAAACTGGGCGTCGCAACCGAAGAAGCCGCGAAATCAATATAGAATGTGACAGCGCCGCCACCCGGAAGATTTTGAGTGGGGGCGGGATTAATAATCGGAGGAAATTCGGTGGCGCCCGCGGGATATCCTCCTCGCCATTGAACGGAGTACGCGCCGGGGGCCTGGTCGTAAATCGTTCGGTCACAGCTACCCGTATCGTTGCCAGAAGGCGTCGCCAGATTGGAAATGCAACTGCCTCCGCCTCGGATATCCCTGCCGCCAACGCGGGTTTTCACATTGATTGTGCCGGTGCCCCCGCCCGGCCCGCCCTGCGTCTTCACGGTCACGATGTTGGAGTCCACCGGAAGAGTGACTGAATTGTTGACTTCAGCCGGAGCGCCGGCTCCCGTAACCTGTAATGTGTAGGCGTGTCTTTCGCCCTGACCGAATCCTTGACTATCATTAGTATCAAGGTATGACTGGGAGGTTGGCGGGAAATTTGAGGGTGTTATTGGTCTTCGAAAATCGCTGTCTCGGAAAATTTTAATGCTGTTATAACCACTGCTCTGATTCTTCCAGCCCAACTCTATATCAAATTTATCATCACTGCGGTCTTTGGCTTCAAGTTTAAAATTATCCGGCGCCTGAATGGCGCGGGCGACGGCCGGAGCTAAAATCGCCGCCGCCGCAATAACCAACAGCAAGGGATACACCTGTTTCTTCATTACACATTTATTATATCACACGAACTGCCCTCGAAGACCGCGAAACTTGAATTTTTACCTCTAGTTATGGCATAATGGGGCTAGAAAATTTTCAACCATTATATCAACTAGTCGGAAAGGAGTGTTTGAGATGAAACGATTGATAATCTGGGCAGGCGCGCTCTTTTTGTTGAGCATCCTGCCGCTTGTAGCGCTCGGCCAGACAACATGGAGCGCACCAAAAAATCTCTGGCCCGATTCCCTGAAGTCCATTGGGATGTGGGATTTACTCGTCGCGGAGAATGGAAACATCTTTGTAGCAACGGTCGCGACGCAAGGCATAGGAGTAGGACCAGCGTACCGTTCAACCGATGACGGCCGGACGTGGGTTAATTTGTTTAAAAACGGCGCGAACGGCCTCGCGTCGGATATAGGATTTGGGGTTTTCCAAGACCCTAAGACCAAAGCGATTCTCCTTGGCACGTGGAATGGAGTTTTCCGTTCCGCTGATAATGGCGAAACCTGGCGGCAATCGTCGGCACCGTTTCCATATCCGAAATGGAAACCAGTGGGAAGATTTGCCACTGATAAGAAAACCGGCATCATCTTAGCCGGAACAAACGATGGAATTATCGCGTCGCGCGACGGAGGAAATGTATGGTTTACTGCATTCCACTACGATTCGGCGACGGCCACGAAGGGGTTTGCGGTGATGGATATATGCGTCGCTCCAAACGGCACGGTCTACGCTGCTACTACTGGCGGAGCCACTGGTACTCATTATGGAGTTCTCCGCTCCGATGGCACAGTGTGGGAGTGGAAGAATAACGGTCTTACAAATCTAAGCATGTACTCCGTCGCGTGCGATGATGCCGGCACGGTATACGCGGGGAGCGAAGATGGGCTTTTCCGCTCCACCGACAACGGTGAGAGCTGGCGAAAGATTGGATTTGAGAAAAATGCTATCGCGGACATTCTCATTGTCCGGCCGGATCTCATATTCATCGCGAATGGTCCGAATGGGGCTCCTCCAGGCGTCTTTCGATATGACGGCCTGTCATGGAGTCAGATCGGTCCGCCACCGGCGGGTGGGGACTGTCTCGCAAGAATTGGAAATGGCATTCTCATTGGCGCCTTCGGTGTCTACCTCGCCGCCGACGTCATCACCGCCGTTGAGGGACCACCACCTTCCCCACCCGCCAACTTCCGTCTGGAGCAAAACTTCCCCAACCCGTTCAATCCAGCGACAACAATCCGGTATTCGGTTCCGAAAACCGGGGTCGTAAACATCGCGGTCTATAACCTTCTTGGTCAGGAAATCAAAACCCTGGTCAATGAGGAAAAACGACCCGGTGAGTACGAAGTTCGGTTTGACACTTCCAGATTACCGAGTGGCATCTACTTCTATCGGCTGAACGCGGGAACGTTCACCGAGACGAAGAAAATGTTGCTGGTGAAGTAGCTTTATCAAAGAGCTAACACAATACATCGTGTTAGCTCTTTTGCGTTTTTCGTCGCACGGAACATTGCCAGAGTTTCCGAAGGAGATGTGAAAAAAGAGGGTGGTATAATCAATTATACCACCCCCCTCGATTCTCGATTCTTCGGAATCCTAGGTTTTGATTTTTCGAAATTAAACCCCGGTCACGATGTTGGAGTCCAGGAAAGTCACCGACGCATACAACGGTTCCGCCGTCTCCCCGTCTTTTGTGGTCTGGAGCTGATATTGATAGGTGGTAATGCCGTCCTTCTGGGGCTTAACGTATGAAAATACGCTAATCCTTTTTTATTTACAGTTTTTGCTATATATTGGATTTGGAAGTCAGTTATAAATGCTTATGGGGTTTAATTTTAATCCGAAAATAAAAAGATTGTTTGTCAGCGATCAAAAAGACAGGAAAAATTTGAGATTTGATAAAAAGAATCTTGTTGCTTTAAGAGCAAAGGACGATGCAAGGAAAATGGCGTTGGAAAAAATATTACGCGAGGAGAAGAAATTTACTGCCAAGAATTTATACATGATAGCCATGCTCTATCAGCATGGCGCGAATGTTTCCGACTACAAAAAAGCGAGATCTTTTGCAAAACGGAGCGCAGGAAAAGGATTTGAGAAAGCGAAGTGGCTTTACGCCGCCGCCACAGATAGGTTGTTTGTAAATCAAGGCAAGAAACAAAAATATGGCACTCAATACCAAAAGAAAAATAACAAATGGATTCTATATCCAGTTAATAATTTGGTTACCGACAAAGAAAGAGAAAAATACAACGTGCCACCTCTTAAAAAAGCGCTTGCCGAACTGAAGAAATTAAATAGAGGTTAATCTAAAGAGTTTTTAAACATAAAAGCCCTAAGATTCCGTAGAATCGAGGGGCTTTTTAAACCTACTATTTCACCATCACCATCCGCTTCGTCTCGGTGAACGTTCCCGCGTTCAGCCGATAAAAGTAGATGCCGCTGGGCATACCCGCTACATAGTGCACATACTTGCACTAATTTTACAATATGGCATAATATTCCTGGTAATTTAATATTATAAACTAATCCATAGGAGACGAAAATGTATAAAACTCTTGACGCACCCCTTTCCGCTCACGTGGAAATCGATACAAATTGCAACCAACGGTGTCGAAACTGTTACAATTTTTGGCGCGAAGATCAACCACATTTGAGTATTAAACTTTCAGGGTCGCTAGCGCTTAGAATCGCGAATCAGCTTCATGCGGCTGGCATTTTTCATGCCATTCTCACTGGAGGTGAGCCCCTCATAAGGGTATGAAACGCCGTATTAGGTCTCGTTTCGGTAGGGATATGTTTGTTTTTCTTTTAAATCTGGGTTTATTTCTTTTAATCCATAGAAGTGACTCATCGTCCATAAATTGATGGAGTGGCAGCTGTTTTTTTTCGGCTAGCGAAACGAGGCTTTCTTTCATGTTGCGAAATTAGCTAATCCACCAGCGGGAATAATTCAGAGAGTCTCGCTCGCAGAATCCTCTTTTTATCCCAACTTGAACAAAGGAGGTTAATGTCCTTAAGCCGTAATGACTGGACGGCTTGTCTCATCGTTTCTAAACACACACCACACGGAGTACAGATATTTTTTTTAGACCACCTCCGTCGCCAATCCGTCTCTGGAAGCTTCCCGATTAACACACAAAGCCTGGGATGGATATTCTTGTGAAAATGCATCTGATCAAGGGCCATGCGCTCGGCGCAGGTTGAACCAATCGTGCGGGTACGAATGTTTGTTGCACCAACGTAATTTTCCCCATTCTTACATTTAATTAGACAACCAATCTGGTGACCCAAATCCGAGTCCGATTTTTTTGCGATCCTCTGAGCCTCTTTTATAAGTTTCGCCTCTTCTTTTGTAAGCGCAGAAAAACTAATTATTTCCATTTTGTTGTTTCTTTTTATATTCCTTCTCTGCCGCTTGCGTAAATTCCAAAAGTTCTTTATCTGTCATGATTTTAATGCCTAATTCACCTGCGAGTGCAAAAATTTTTTTCTCGGCATTTTCTTTATCTGCGATGTCATTTATGACAATTTCAAACTCCAAATGATATCCCCACGCTTCGCTCCACTTCAACGCTAATTCAACATCTCTATATAGATAATTGTGCCTCTTTTGATATGAACGCATACACTCGCCAGTTTCCAGCGCGATGAAAAGTTTTGTTGCTTTATCAAAGTCCTCTTGACGAATAGGAATCTCAATTTCTTCAAAATCACTCCCCTTACCGATCTTATTGAGCTTTAAAACGACCTTCGCATTCTTTTTTGACACGTTATTCACCGTCTTCACGAGCTTGTTGGGGAACAGGAAGAAACAGACATCTTTATCATCCTCTCCCAAATCTTTAGCGCTCGCGTTTAAAAACTTTTTTAGCTTATTATATTTCCCTTTGTCAAAACGCGCGCGGTGTTCTATTTCGATATTCTTTTTTTCTTTTGGCATAATTTTGTTTTTAGTAAACTATTCTAATCTCTTCTATTGTGCTTCTTAAACCTTTCCATCATTATAAAGGATTTCTCCGCAAATACCTTATTCTTTAATGCCAATAATTTTAACACGCCTTTACATAAAAACATAAAAGCCCGATACAATTAATTGTATCGGGCTTTTTCTACCTCACTACCTCACTAACACCATCCGCTTCGTCTCGGTGAACGTTCCCGCGTTCAGCCGATAAAAGTAGATGCCGCTCGGAAACCCTGTGGCGTCCCACGTTGTTTTGTGGGTGCCGGTTTCTCTCATTTCCGACACGAGAGTTTCAATCTCCTGACCGAGCAGATTGTAAACCGCGAGATTTACATACGCTCGGTTCGGAAGTGAAAACTCAATCGTGGTCGTCGGATTGAAAGGGTTAGGGAAGTTCTGCCCTAGACGGAAATTGGCTGGAACCGGGTCCTTATTAATCCCGGTAACTGGGAACGTTACCATCCAGAGACCATTATGAGTCCCGAAGAGAATACGACTCTGGTCGTATTGACAACCCGAGAGAACCATGTATCCCAGCGGAAATCCAAACGGTCTGTATACCGAACCAAGAAGTTGGTATACAGGTTCTTTTCTGGTCACTGAAAACCCAAAAAATAACCCTTGAGATGTTCTGAAAACAGTTTCGCCCCTCCCCGCGGGAATTTCCACAATTGGGGACCAAGTAATCCCGTCATCTTCCGAGACGAAGACCCCCCTCAAGTACCCCATCGCATAAATCTTCTCCGGGAAACTGTTCAGGTCCGAGGCAATACTGACGAAGTTTGTCTCGGTAAGGCCTGAATTTGAATGAGTCCAGGTTTTTCCCCCGTCAGTTGAACGAAGAATGCCTTCGGCCTTCGACGCGCTCTGAGTTACCGCAAGCATAACACCGGAGTGAGTTTCAATAAAACCGACAAAGTAAGAAGCGGTCGTCAAAACACTGTCCGCTGCTACTATCCACGTTTCACCATTATCAGTCGATTTGCTAACCCCATTTACTGCACCGCCACCATCCGAAAACACAACTCCCGATTTGGTAACAAGGAATGCGCCGGCACCTTGCCAAAAACCGAGCGGTGTGACTCTTCTCCAACTTTCTCCGTCATCTGTTGACTTATATATGCCGCGCTCACAGCCCAGAAGAAGATCTCCGGATGGTAAAACAAGGAGAGCATCCACTGTACCGAATGGAATATTCAATCCATTCCTAGTATCTTTCTGCGACCAGGTTTTACCCAAATCGGTTGATTTCTGGAGATGTTTGAAACTCGTGCCGCCAAAAATTATTTCGTCCTTAACGACAAGGCAACGGAAATTATCATGCGACAACGAGTCATACCAAATGTATGACCAGGTAGGCGACGTCACCACCCCTATACTCTGCGCCATTCCTTCCGGGATGGACGCAGTCGCGGCGATAAAAATCACCGCTACAAACATCCATATCCGTTTCATAACAACTCTCCTTAAAAGATATTACGATTAAGTTTTAAAGCTTTACGCTTTATTTTACTGCTAGAATTATACCACAATAGATACGAGGAAATCAATACCAGAAGAGAGAACTGTGGATATCTCTAATATGCTTACGGATACGCTCTTAGAAAGAAGCCATATGTGGTGCCGGACTGAAGGCCGCTAATAGTGGCGGATTTATCAAATCCATTTATAGATTTAGAAAGTGGATCTGTTGTCAGGAATTTTGTGTCTGCGTTCACGTTTTTATATATACATCCCAGATCTTTTGGATTGGTTACACAAACAGGATATTTTTCCGGTTGGCTTCTCCAAATCTCCATACTGGAATAAGTCATCCCGTTTGACCAATTCAGAGTCACGAACTTTCCGTCTTGAGACGATATAATCGGGTCCTTCAAAATCGGCGCCACCGGCACTCCCGCCACGGACCCGAAGTTCACCCAACCGGTCACATCATTCCCCCACGCCCAGCCGGAGAGAATGTTATTCGTAGCACTTCCGTTCCCTTGGCAAGTCGCCCCATATCCGTCTGAATCCGTCGCGTTGCCATAACAGAGACCCCATCGGGAAGGATTATTGCCAGTGTCGCGCAAACTCACCCAGCCATCCCAAGTGCCCTTCGTGGAATCGGCGGCGGTGAACTTCGCCCAGCCGGTCACCTCGCCGGTTGCCAGATTCGCCCGCGCTTCGCATCCCGAACCCGAGGGACAATCCGCCAGTTCGCTTGGGTTGAACGAAAGCCAGCCGTAACCGAAACCGCTCCAGGCGTAGCCGGAAAGAAGTCCGGTGTCTTTGTCCATCGCCACGCCATAACTCTGAATGTCGTCGGCGAGAGTAGCATCTCCCCAAACGGATTTTTCAGAATCATTGCTCAACCTAAGCCAGCCGATGCCTTTAGTGTCATCGGCGCTAGTGGCCGGAGGAGCGAAGCCGAAGGCCCAGCCCTTAATCGGCACTAAGTCAAAACTGATTGTTACATTATTAGAATAGGCGGTTTTCACGCCGCCGAACTTGGCGTAGACCTGGTAGATGTATTTTTTCGCAGTATTAAAGGACCCGTTATCGGTAAAACTCATCCTTGGGATGTTTGAGGGCTTGGCCGTTACAACAGAGAGTGCGCTGAAATTTCCGCCCGCCTCTTTTCTTTCAATAAAGTAATCTCTATCGGGGAAGGTATTTTCCCAATCAAGTTTGACCACTTTATTGTTTAAATCAGCCACGCCATTAAGATATCTCGGCGCGTTCGCCACCACCGCCCAGGCCTCGGCAGAAAAATCGGAGCAGTAACTGTCAGTATTGTCACCGCAAGCCCGCACCTTGTAACGGAATTTCTTGTTGGCATAATTCTTCGCATCGTTATCGGTATATTTGTTACTCGCGTCCGTTGGTTTCGCAATAAGATGAAAGTCGGCTTCGCCCTCTATCTTGCGCATAATTTCAAAATGCTTGCCCTGGCCGGTATAGCCGGTATAAGTCCATTCAAGATTTATCGGATTGGAGATATTCGGACTATAAATATAACTCGCTTGGAGATTTTGGGGCGCGGGCGGAATAAAAATACCTGCCGCAGGGTAAAAAAGCGAGGATTCTTTTTTCGTGCAGTTTTCACCGCTCTCAAAAGCGCGCACTTGATAAGCGTAAATTTTCGCCGGGTTAAGGAAGGGCGCGTAGGAGGCGCCGGCGCCATCGGTATAGGTCCAGCGAGTTGTTACGCCGTCCGAAAGAATAAAATCGTCGCCGTTGCCGTTCACGACGAGAAGTTTCGTATTTTTGAAGGTCCTCCCGCCGTCATCGGATTCCTTTCGCTGAATCTGGAAACCACCGTAGTCCTTGGTCGGCGCTTTGGTGACGACCCAGGTAAGTTCGGCCTGCTGACCGTTGCTTTTCAAAACAATACCGAGCGTGCTCGGCGCCGCGGGCGCGGTAAGTTTTTGAAGCGTTGCCATCTGCGGCGGTGTTGTCCAAGATGAGTTTTCGGTATCATTCCACGCTCTTATCTGATAGTAATAATTTCCGCCCGGACCTTCATTGAAACCAGTATCCAAATCCTTATAGACATAGTGGCTGTCAACCTGCGTCAGGTTCGCATCGCTCGGGCTGATACTTCTTTTCGTAACCTGACTAACCGGAAAGAAGGTGCTGTTCGGCCCCCGCCACATTTCAATTGAGGTAAAGGTTCCGCTCTGGTCCCAATCAAGTTTGACCGCGCAGACCGAAATTGCCGTGGCTTGAAAATTCGTCGGCGAAGCGGTCTGGGCTTGAACTAAAATAAACGTCCCGCTCGCGAGAAAAACCGCCGACCCGACGAAAAAGAAAATTTTTCTAATCATTACTAATTATTATAGCAAACCCCACGCCTTTTCACGACCATTCGCCGATGCAGTTAAATTGCCAGTCGCGGAGTTGAACTTCGTAAGATTCTACTACCAGATTCAAAATAGTTAAATCTCAAATTCCTGCCGCGGTTTTTCTGTCTGTTTAATAATGTATTGAATTACAAAAACAGTCGCCTCTAACTGTAGCGCCATTTTCCTCAATCCAGTGAAGTTCAACTTCAATAGGTGTAAGCGGTAGTGAGTGATTATCGGTCCCAATCTTCCTTTGAAATTCCGACTTGGCGAATTATCTCTGAAACTAAATGCCTTGAAATATCGCCCCGATGAGGATTAGGAATGCGAACTTTTAATTCGCCTTTCATCATAAACAAATGGCGGCCGCCTAAATAGGGACCGTCGAAACCTAATCGCCGAAATTTCTGAACCAACTTCCGCCAGGAAATATTCTTAGGCATTTCTCACTAATTCCCGCCTGCCGATTCTAATTTTAAAACCCGGGATAGTTTCCCTGTCTCTCACCTTAAGCAATAGCCAATCTTCCAAAACTTCGCGTAATTCTTCCCGGCATCCCTCGAGTGTTTTAGCGTTGGCCCACACGCCCCGCAAACCCCGAATTTCACCAAAATAAGTTCCGTCCTCCAAAAGCTTATAGCGAGCTTCTTTTAATTTTTTGCCAATGTAATCGCTTAACATACCCTCATCCTAATACAACTAATAAGAAAGTCAAAATCCCCGCAAATCCCAAAACTTCCTTAAAACAGCGCGGAGAGGATTCAATAGGTGTAAGAATATCCGCCGTACGCCCGGCGCTTCAATTGATTGAAGCGCCCTTCGTCAAACTCGGGACGGTTTTCTTGTTAGGAAGTCCGACTTCCTTAGGCTTCCTTAGATGTTCCTTAGATTCACGGGCGGTTTTCTTCAATTTCAATTAGTTGGGAGCAAACTGATCGTCCGCCGCGTTGGTCGTGATGAAGTATTGGATGTTGTAGATTCCTCCACCGCTATCAGGATTTATAGCGGAACCGCGTTTCCACTCCGAACCGTTCCAGTAAACAGGTTTGATTACAAAGGGATTGGTGATATGCCCATTGAAAAAATCTTTGTCCATGTTGAAACACGACCATTCCATAGAGTTACCGGCCCTTGCCTCTTGGAGGGCGGCCACTCTTACGCAGAGACGCACTGGTTTGTCTTTCTCGGGGTCCCACGTCCACTTCCCACTGTCAAAGCCAGAGTCCCCACTCTGCGTATTGAGAAGATTGTTTAAATAACCAAACCCCGGTATGAAATTTACTCGGTTAGGCAAATCGCATTTATCGTCTGTTGTTAGATTGTTACTCGGGTTCAAGCTTACGAATTTCACATTTGCTATCTTACTCGTCGTGCGGGTGAGAATAGCCAAATTATGGTCAATACACATATTCCCCCCGCCCATAACGACGGAGTTCCCTTTGGCAGGAGCAGGAGGATCAGCACCGCCATCTCCGCCATCTCCGCCATCGCCACTAGGCCAGCTTGTGATACAGTTTGCGCCAATGCAAAACCCGGTATCGCTACGTATTTTTCCGCCAACGACATCTAATTTGGCTTGCGGATTCGTCGTCCCAATGCCGATTTTGCCATCTTGGGTGATTATAAAAGTAATTCCTGCATTAGTGCTAAATTTTAAAGAGCCACCTTCGTTTTTAATAGAATATAATGGCTCATCTGGAGAAACACAAGTAATCGTTCTTTTATACCAGGTGTCAACTAAACTGCCTCCCCCAGGCGGTGATGAAGGAGAACCTTTAGCCACATCAACCAAATTTGAAGCAGTTCTCTCCGAAGTACAAGAATAAGCATTATTAGTATCTCCAGCAGCAGTAGCAGTATCTTCGCCACAACCACGGGCATCATCCCAAGAACAAGCAATCCAACCGCTATAACTATCAATCTGTCCACTGCCTAAAATAATGCCGTTAGTCCCAGCGCCGCCAACATCACTAATTATCGTCAAATTACCTTTAGAATTTATGGTGCCATTTACATCTAATTTGGCTTGCGGATTCGTCGTCCCGATGCCGACGTTGCCGGTGTTTATATTGTAAATATTGTTACCACTTTCCGCCCAGCCAACGCCGCCGCCGGTGCCAGTGCCGATTAAATGTTCAACACCATCTCTATTTATATACGCCAATCCGGCAGGAGTGTAGTAAATACTTCCCTAGTTAGTTGTGGAATCTATGAAATTAATCGCTTTGGTAATTGGGTCAAATTTAATATTCGGCGTAGCATCTGAACCTACGGTCAACGTAGACCCAAGAATTAGCGGGCCTGTTTTCGTTTGAAGAACCGAGCTCGTGTCCAGCGGCTGGGCGGGCTGGCCCTGCGGCGGCGGCGATGATGGCGGGGTGTAGGCGGCCGCGAAACCGTAAATCTGAACCCCTAAAATAATCGCCAGGGCAAGCGAGAGATAAAACAACGGATTACGCGTAAGATTTTTCATGTATTTTTATTATAGCAAATCCGGAAACGGGAGAAGGTGTTGATATCCACACCTCTATGATATAATGTCATTATGGAAAACAAAATGAAAAATAAAAAATCTTTTGCTTCGGCGGCGGTTGTTTTTTTGGTGGTTGGTCTTCTCATCGGTTTTTGGAGCGGCAGCGCCTGGAGCAAGCAAGCCGGGCGGACGGCGGCCGAAAAGCAACTTATGCCCCTGGTGAATCTGGCCTTCCCGAAACCGCCAGCCGATATCAGAAGTTTGACCGGCGCCGTCAATAGCGTTTATGGCGCGACCATCAATCTGGAAATTGACGACCCCGCCGATTATCTCCCTCATCTTGACGGCGCGCCGCGCGCCACCCAAACCCGCTTCGCGAATGTCACACCGGACACGAAGTTCGTGGTGGTGAGCGGCGGGCAGGTGACAACAAAACCCTTTTCTCTTTCCGACCTCAAGCCGAGCGACATTATAACCGTCCGCAGCGGGAGCAACATCCGAGAGGCGCAGAAATTTGACGTGATGGAAATTGACGTAGTAAAGTAAGAGCGATGAATTTAATCCCAACCGTAATTGAAAAGTCCGGCTACGGCGAACGGGCTTATGACATTTACTCCCGCCTCCTGAAAGAACGGATTATCTTTTTGGGCGGCCCCATCGTGGACCAGGTCGCGAACAGCGTCATCGCCCAGCTTTTGTTTTTGGACCATGAGGATTCCAAAAAGGACATTCAATTGTATCTGAACACGCCCGGCGGTTCGGTGACGGCCGGCCTCGCGATTTATGACACGATGCAGCACGTGAAGGCGTCGGTCTCCACGATTTGCGTGGGCATGGCGGCCTCCATGGGCGCGGTGCTTCTCGCCGCGGGCCAAAAGGGCAAGCGATTCACGCTCCCCAACTCCGAAATTCTGCTTCACCAAGTGATGGGCGGCGCGGAGGGCCAGGCGATTGAAATTGAAATTACGGTGCGGCATATCGTGAAAATCAAAGACAAATTGAATCAGATTTTAGTGAAACACACCGGCCAAAAACTGGACAAAATTGAGCGCGACACCGACCGGGATTTTTATCTCACGGCCCAGGAAGCCAAAGATTACGGTCTGATAGATGAGATAATCAGGACGAAGAAATAAAAACCGCCATTTGGCGGTTTTTTAAATCATCGATTGGAGGATTATCCATTGAATATCGTCCGAGGTTTCTACCTCCCGTTCGGGCGGCGTAAGAAAAGTAATCACTTTTCTTTCTCGCGGAATGAATCGCCGCGCGCCCCGGAAAATTTCCCCTCGCGTGAAAACCCAGAGCGGGCTTTCCACAATTCCAGCTTCCCGGGAAACGGCGTGAACCACGGTTCCTTCACCTGTCGCGATGCCGACATGGCCGACGCCGTTTTCGGGGTCATCAAAGTAGTAATCAATCCAGCCGGAAGAGAAAACAAGGTCACCTACCGCTATTTCGGCAAGCATAATCCCCTCGCCTACCGCCTGCTGTTGGATAGAACGGCGCGGAAGCCAGATGCCGCGCTCACCGTAGAGCCATTTTACGAAACTGGAGCAGTCAACCACCTCCGGCGCCTCGCTCAATCTCGCGCCGCGGCGATAGGTGGAAAGACCGCAGTATTTCCTGGCAAGAGTCGCCAAATCTACGTCAATAATTTCAAATCCTTTCGCCTGAAGAATAGCGAGCGCTTCGGATTCTCCGAGCGGCAACGCCAGCGCGCCAATATCAACCGCACACCGATTTTTCACCGCGCGATAGGAACACATAAGCCAAACTCCTTTCAATTATTATTTTTTAAATGAACAAAAAAAATCCGCCCCAGGAGGGCAGGTTTCGAGACCTTATGAGAATCAAGGCCTCCCCTCTGGGTCAGATGCCGAAGAGAGATGAAACGAATCCGGACCAAGTTTTCATGATTTTATTGTGAAGCATAATTTCAGGATAGAAAGCGGAAAGAAAAATGTCAACTTGCCACATACATTTGTCCTTTATTTGGTGTGGGGGTAAAATTGAAGGGATATGAAAATCAACGATAAAAAAATTGAAACTATACTAAATCGGGGCGTAGAGGAAATTATAGTAAAAGAACATTTGGAAAGAACTCTGCGCTCCGGCAAAAAACTGCGGGTAAAATTCGGAATTGACCCGACCAAGCCCGACATTCACTTTGGCCACGCCGTCCCTTTGAGAAAACTGCGGCAATTTCAAGAACTCGGCCATAAGGTGATTTTAATCATCGGTGATTTTACCGCCCAAATCGGCGACCCTTCGGGCCAATCGGCGGAACGGAAATCCATCACCGAAAAAGAAGTGAAAGGTAACATGAAACATTACATCGCCCAGGCCGCCAAAGTTATTGACATAAAAAAAGCGGAGATCCGCTACAACAGCCAGTGGCATAAAAAAGAAGGGTTGTCTTCAATGCTTGAAATGGCGAGAGCGGCCACTTTCCAGCAGATAATCAAGCGGGCGGATTTTCAAAAAAGAATTGAAGCCGGTCAGGACATCACGCTTCTTGAAATTCTCTATCCCCTTTTTCAGGGTTACGATTCGGTAAAGATTAAATCGGATGTGGAGGTCGGCGGTACGGACCAGAAGTTCAATTTATTGATGGGTCGGCGCGTCCAGCGGCATTTCGGCCAGCCGGAACAGGACATTCTCACTGTTCCTCTAATGGAGGGTACGGACGGCGTCCGCAAGATGTCTAAGAACTACGGCAACTACGTCGGTTTGGATGAGAAACCCGAAGAAATGTTCGGGAAGATAATGTCCGTTCCGGACTCGCTCATAAATAAATATTTTGAGCTTTTAACCGATATCAATCCGCCGAAAAAATTAAACTCCTACAAATCAAAGATGCTTCTCGCGGAGACCATCGTCGGAATGTACCACTCGCCTACACTCGCAAAGAAGGCCCAAGAAGAGTGGGTACGGGTTTTTTCCAAAAAGGAAGCGCCCGAGAATACGAAAGAATTAAGAATAAAGAATAAAGAATTAAGAATAATGGAATTGCTTATCGCGAGCGGCGTTTCGAGTAAAAGCGAAGCCCGGCGACTCATCAAACAAAAAGCCGTGAAGATTAACGACGCGGTGAAAGACGATTCCGAAGAGATTTTAAAATTGAAAAGCGGCGAGATTATAAAAATCGGTAAGCACAGATTCTTCAAAATTGTCTGAATAAAAAACACCCGCTACGATTA
>CAYISE010000004.1:0-39048 GCA_964366055.1 uncultured Candidatus Saccharibacteria bacterium | reverse complement strand
TTTTTCACGTTTCTTATAATCCGCGCCGGCCCCGCGCCGATTTTAGCGCCCACCGCGATACCGCTCACCAAGACCTTGCTCTGTTTCTGAAGATGATATTCCCTATAAATTTTCTTGTCGGTCAGGGCCTGAACGGTTTCCGGCCGCGCCTGCACAATGAATAGTTTTTTTGTTTTGCCGTCCTTGGCCCATTCAATGTCCATCGGTTGATAGCGCTTGTGGATTTTAGAAAAATACTTTTCTATCAAAAGGGACCACTTCGCGAGCGCGAGCACTTCGTCTTCGGAAAGACAGAACTTGGCTTGATTGCTCTCGGAAACGTCCGCCTTTTTCGTCCCCTCTTTCGCGTAAACAAGCTTTGTATTCTTCTCCCCGAGGTTTTGTTCAATGATCGCCCGGTAGCCGGTCTCCAGCGTCGGTTTGAAAACCATAAATTCGTCCGGCGTCACCTTGCCCTGCACTACCATCTCGCCCAAACCCCACGAACCGGTAATCACGATGACTTTGTCAAAACCGCTCTCGGTATCAATGGTGAAAATAACGCCGCTTGAGGCGAGGTCGGAGCGCACCATTTTCTGGATGCCCACCGAAAGCGCCGCGTCCGCGTGCGAAAATCCCTTATCCGCGCGATAGGAAATCGCCCGGTCGGTGAAAAGCGACGCGACGCATTTCTTTGTCGCGTGAAGAACCGCCTCCGCCCCAACCACATTCAGATATGTCTCCTGCTGGCCGGCGAAAGAAGCCCCGGGCAAGTCCTCCGCTGTGGCGGAAGAGCGCACGGCCGTGTCGCAATTTTTTCCGTACATCCGCTCCAATTTGCGATACGCCTCGCGGAGCGCTTTCACCAGTTCCTTGGGCAATTCGGCCGCGATAATCGTTTCGCGAATCGCCTCCCCGCGTTTCTGCAAATCGCGGATATCTTTTATATTAATCCCTTTCAAAAACTTTTGGATTTCTTTATCCAAACCGGTTTTCTTCAGGAAGAATCTGTAGGCGTAGGCCGTAAGCGCAAACCCATCGGGAATATTAACCCCGAGCGGCGTTAGATGAGAATACATCTCGCCCAGCGCCGCGTTCTTCCCGCCCACAAGCGGCACATCCTTAATCCCAATTTCCTTAAACCACAAAACGAAAGATTTTTTCTTGGATTGAGCCATTTTTATTTTTTTATCGCGATAATCAGATCCGAAACATTGGAACCGGTGTCGCCGGTGAGGATATAATCTCCGACTTGCTCAAAAAACTCGTAAGAGTCATTATTTTTCAAAAACTCATCCGGTTTCAAATTCAATTCTTCCGCCTTTTTCCTTGTTATTGTATCACAGAGTGCGCCGGCGAAATCGGTATTGTCGCGACCGTCGGAAGCCAGCGAAAGAACAAGCTGATTTACCTCGATTTTTTTCAGAGCGCCCAAAATCACCTCCTGATTGCGGCCGCCTTTTCCCGCGCCTTTTACGGATACGGTTGTTTCGCCACCATGGAGAATCGCGGTTCTTTCTTCCGCCTCATTCAAATTAAGCGCAATATTCTCGCCCGTCTCCCTGGCCTCGCCGTCCAGAACATTCGCGCGAATCTTCGCATTGAACCCGAGCGTTCTCGCTTTTTCCGCCATCGCCGAAAGAGCTGTCATATTATCCAGAAAGAGAATGTTCGCGACTTTCTCAAAATATTTATCCTCTTTCGGTGTCTCAAGCGGGTTAATTTTCAGCCCCGTGATTTTTTCTACCTCATATTTTTCCAAAACGCGACGGGCATCTTCTACTGTCGTCGTGTCCCTAATCGTCGGTCCGGAAGCGACAAATTCTAAAGCGCCGCCCGGCACATCCGAAAAAATCAAGGCAACCGATTGCGCCGGATGGGTATAAGCCGCGAGATGTCCGCCCCGTGCGAGCGACAGATGTTTGCGGATAGTATTGATTTCTTCAATATCCGCGCCGGCCTTAAAAAGATAGTTCAAGATTTCCTTTTCGTCTTGACAAATCAAATTCTGCGGCTGGCAGAGAAGCGTAGAACCGCCGCCGGAAATTACGAAAATCACGAAGTCCTTTTCGGCGAGCGACGAAAGAAGCTGGATGATTTCCGCCGTGGCATTCACATTTTCCGTTGTGGGAAAGGGATGCGTTCCGGTAAACGTTCTAATCTTCCTCAAATTGCCGGGGCGAATATCTAAAACTATCCCGTTGGTCAATCTATCGCCCAAGATTTCCTCAAACGCCTTTCCGGCTTCCAACGAACACTTCCCGACCGCCACCACAAAAACGCGCTCAAAACCCGCGAGATTAAAACTCTCGTCTTTTATCCGAAGAATTTCGCCGTTCAAAATCACTTCTTTTTTAACCGCCTTTTCCGTGTCAATCGCTTCCAATCCCGCCTCGGCAATTTCCAAGGCGGTTTTTCTCAAATCCGTCACGGCCAGTTTTTCAAAGTTTTTGATTTTCATAAGGACACCCGCTCTCCTGGGAAATTCTCCGCAATCCTTGCTCTCCCACGAGTTTTCTCCCGTCCGGAAAAATCCAAGTCGGGAAACCTTCTATTCCCGCCGCCGCGCACTTCGCCGTTTCCCGCGTGCACTCCACATAGGGCACAAACCTGAATGAATCGCCGAAGGCCCGTTTCTCGTTCTGGCAGTGCGAACACCAGTAAGCGCCGTACATCGTTACCTGCTTGTCTCTTAAACACATCGCGAAACTATCCAATGCCGGGTTTGGTTTACCGCTACCGGCACCCGTCCAATACCATATCAGGGAAAAGACAATTAAAACCAAAACTAATATCCCCGCCAAGACGAATGTATTTTTCGCGCTCATATATTTTTATTCGCCGCAACAATCAACTAACTTGCTGACGATTTCTTCGTAACTCCACGGTCGGCCGCCGTTTCCTTTTTCATCGTGAATGTTCAATTTATCATCCGATATTTTTCTCAATCCCTCCGTCTTAATTAATTTTAGCCGTAATCCCCAAAATAAGGCGTACAAACGGTAGGCCTTATCAAACATCTCCTTCGCTTCCTCGCGCTTCCCCGCTCCCTCCAATTTCGTCCCCACTTCCATCAACCGCATAGTCGCCGCGAGCAGATGTTTGGAGACGCACCACGTCTCTCCTTCGTGCTTATCAATCAGCCGCGCGAGCAACTCTTTTCTCATCTCCCGCGTTTCGCGAAGAAAATCAAAATACTCGTCCTTTTTGGTCTTCTCCGCCGTGAAGAAAAAATGTTCTTCCAAACTCATTAAGTTCATCACGGCGATGCTCAGGTCCTCGTCCAGCGATAAATCCACTCCGGTTTTCAATCTTAACTCGGAGATTTTTTCCATTAACTTATCCAGATTTTTATCCATAGATTTAAACTAGAAAAATAAATATGCCTAAAAGAATGACTATCACGCCGCCCCATAAATGGAACCTTTTCATATTATTCTTACGCCACTCCTGAATTTTGTCCAAGACCGCCCGGTCACCCGCCGCAAGCAGTATCAGGACGAGCGGCAAAATGAAGACGAGGTTATAAATTAAAAGATATCCCAGACCGCTGAAATAGGTGCCATTATCGTGGAGCAATCCCAGAATCATTATGTACGGCCCGCCGGTGCAGGGAAATTCGCAAAGCCCCACCAACATTCCCAAAATGAAGGCGGTGGGCACCGAGGCCTTTTCCATTAATTTTGCCATCGTCGCGTGACTGGCCTTCGGAATTTTCAACTTAATCGGGAAAGACGGGAAAAATTCATTAATAATGCCGATAAGCCCCAGCGCCACGAGAAGCAGCGCGCCGACCTTGGCCATAAAATGCGGAACGTTAAAGATGTGCAGCGCTTGGAGAATACCCAATCCGATTAAAAGATAAGCCGTGAAGACCCCGAAAATGTAGAAGCCGCCGATTTTCAAGACCCCGGAACGGATTTTTCCCAGACCGAAGAGAAAAGCGATAGTCAGGAGCAAAACCGAAAAGGCGCAGGGATTAATGCTGTCAATCGCCGCCGAGACCAGAACGAGAGGCATTAAGAATTTTCCGCCGCCGCTCCACTGCCACAAAAGCGAGGCGCTCCCCGAGGAGAATCTCAATGCCGCCACCAACCCCGCGAAAACCGCGATGCCTATAATAATTCCCAGAAATTTTTTATTCATGGTATCACGACCGCTTTAATGCCGAATTCTTTTACACTGCCGGCTGATTCCAAATAAATCCCCCGGACAATCGGGCCGACTCCCGCCGGACCGTGCGCCGCCGGGTCAAAGACCACCTCTATTTTCGCCTTTTCACCGGCTTCCATTCTCTGACCAAGGCCGGGCACGAACCCGTGGCCGGGCATCCCGAAGGGCCCGATTCTATCGCCCGCGCTCACGAAATAAGCGCCCGTGCACATGCAGGAGGTGTAAAGTTTGTCCAGAGAAAGCGTGGAAGAGGAATTGTTTTGAATTTCAAATTCGTGCGCCACTTTGCCGGCCGCCATGGAAACGGTGCCGAAATCGTAATTTATTTCCGGCGCGGCGAGAGAAGAAATCAGACCCAGCGCCGCCGCTTTGTCCGATGTTTTTCCTTTTTGGGAGTCCGGATAGGAAACGGCGACAAGCGCTATGGCCGCCAGAATCCCTACGGCCAACCCAATGTATAATTTTTTATTTTTAATCATTTATTTTTATTTATTCGCGCGACAAAAAATCCCTTGCAAGGGATTAGGGCGCAAACCCAAAATTACCCGACAGTAATTTGGGATTACGCGCCCGCGGAAAAAGACGGGGAATGTTCATGATAAGCCAGCCAAGAGATTATTCCCGGGCCGACATCGCGAATTTTATATCCGTAATTTTTCTTAAAATAACTTTTACTTAAGACAAATTTCGGAGCATTCCAAAAAACGGCTACCGATAAACTAATAACGAACAATAGAAGCGCGATTAAAAATATCGGCGAAACGCTGAAGAAAACCGCTTGGCTCAAACCTTTGAGCGCTTTAATGTGAAATACCGCGAAAGCGAAAATTCCATCCTTCACCGGACAGGTCACGCCCTGCGCGACATTGGCGAGACAGTTCTCACTCTCTTGATGTTGATGCGATTGATTCAAACCGATAAATCCGAAAACGCTTACCGCAATCAAACTCATTAAAATGGCGCCGGTCAACAAAAACCTCATTGAATTTATAATATCAAATCCGCAGAAAAAAACAAATCCCGCTCCTAGATTAATCCCGGCCTGTGCCAAAGTGGGTATTACCTAGATTCAATGCTTAAGAAAAAATAAATTCTCCGTCGCATTGAACAATCGGGTATCCCTAATAAGGATTATTTGATCCGGAATCTAACGAGCAGGATCACTACTAATTATACCCCCGCCCGCGCCGCTTCAAGTAGCGACATGTGCATAAAAAATTGACAGGAATGCGAAATCTCACTCTTATTCCAGAATTCCGTCAAGATTCACGTCGTAGAGAATGGCTTCATTTATAAGACGGTAATTCAAGACCTCTTCCGGCTTGAACCAGAGCGCGATTTCCTTCTCCGCCTCCTCTTTAGCGCTGGAACAATGAACCAGATTTCGCACCGCGCGGCCGTCAAAATCGGCAAGTTCGTACGAGTCAATGGTGAAATCGCCGCGAATCGTTCCCAATTCGGATGTGAGTGGCTCTGTGCCGCCGGTAATTTTTTTCACGATTCCCGCGGCATGCGCTCCCTGCCAGACCATCGCGACGACCGGCCCTGAGGTCATGAATTTAATCAAATTATTCAAAATAATTTCCGCAATCTTCTTCGGGTCCTCCGAGGGCGGGGTTTTCCCTTTCTTCCGATACGACTCAATGGTCTTCATCCCCGTTTTTACGAACCATTCCGGGTCCACCGTGTAATGTCTGCGAATGAAATCGGCCGCCGGCACCGATACTTTCAAACCGACTAATTTCAAGCCGCTCCGTTCATAACGTTTCACAATCTCTCCGATCAGGCCTCTTTGCACTCCGTCGGGCTTAATGAGCACTAAGGTTCTTTCTTTTTTCATTTTTCTTTCTCTATCTTTAAATGCAGTTCTTTCAATTGCTCTTTGGAGACCTCCGACGGACTATCCATCATTAGATCCTTTCCGTCGCCGGTTTTCGGAAACGCGATGACCTCGCGGATGTTCGGTTCATTTTGGAGAATGGCGACAAATCTGTCCAATCCCGCCGCGATTCCGCCGTGCGGCGGCACGCCGTAAGAAAACGCCTCCAGCATATGTCCGAATTTCGCGAGCACTTCTTCGCGCTTGTTGCCCATTGCTTCAAACACCGCCTGTAAGAGCGCCGAATCGTGAATCCGGATTGAACCGCCGGCGATTTCATAGCCGTTCAAGACCAGATCATATTGGTCGGCGAGAATCTCCGCCGGGTTCTCCTTGAATTTATTTTTGAAGTCCTCCACATCTTTCACTCTCGGCTGGGTGAAAGGATGATGTACCGCGTCCCATCGTTTTTCGGTTTCTCGCCACTCAAAAGCCGGAAAATCCGCCACGAACAAGAAGGCCAATTCATTCGGGTCATTTTTATCTTTTCTCAAGTCGGGCTTATCCGACCCATATTTTTCTATTACTCCTTTGTAAGACATCCGCGGGAAGGGTGTTTGCCGGATTTTTTTCTCGGGATAGAGTTTTTTCACGAGCGAAACAAAGAGTTCCTCAACTAAATTCAAAATCTCCTCCTGCTCGGTGAAACTTTTTTCAATATCCAGCTGGGTGAACTCGGGCTGGCGGTCGCCGCGGGTGTCCTCATCCCTAAAACAGCGCGCGATTTGGAAATATCGCTCAAGCCCGGCCACCATCAAGAGCTGCTTATACTGTTGGGGCGATTGGGGCAAGGCGTAAAATTTCCCGGGATAGACGCGCGAGGGCACCAAATAATCCCGCGCTCCCTCAGGCGTGGATTTACTGATATAAGGCGTTTCCACTTCCACAAATTCGCGCTCCGAGAGAAACTCGCGGATAAAATTATTTATTTCGGCGCGCCTGCGGAGATTTTGTTTCATCCGGGGCCGGCGCAAATCTAGGTAGCGGTACTTCATCCGGATTTCTTCATTAATCTCGCGGCCATCCCCGTTTAGGTCAAAGGGCGGGGTTTTCGCCTCGGCCAGAATTTCCAAGTTCGCGGCGGACACTTCATAATATCCGCTCGGAATTTTCGGATTTTCCATCCCCGCCGGCCGTTTGTTCACCATTCCTTTTATTCTGACTACCCACTCAGAGCGCAATTTCTCCGCCCGCACGCGCAGTTCTTCATCTTTAGGATTAAAAACCACCTGGGTCACGCCGCTCCGGTCCCGCAAATCAATAAAAATAAGTTTGCCGTGGTCGCGCCGGACATCCACCCAGCCGATGAGTTCCACCTTCTTCCCTTCTTTTCCGGCGATCTCCGCCGCTAATGTTCGCATAAGAATGTTATTATCCTACCAAAAAAATATGGATGAGACAAATAAAATCAATAGCGGGTGGTATAATTGATTATACCACCCAATTTTCGCTCACTGGATTTTGAAAATTTTGAGCGCGCCGCCGTCGGTTTCAAATTTTAGCAAGCCGTCCCGGTCGGTGCGGAAAATTCTCGCGCCGACATCCAATAATCTTTTTAACGCCTCCGCGGTCGGATGGCCGTAACTGTTTTTCCCTACTTCAATTATCGCTACTGCGGGCTGTATCGCATTCAGGAAATTCGCCGAAGAGGAAAATTTTGAACCGTGGTGGCCAACCTTTAAAATATCAACGCGGTCTAAATACTCGCCCGCAATTTTACTCTCCGTCTTTGAGCCGATATCCCCAGTAAAAAGCGCGCGCTTACCGTTGCTTTCAAATTCCAAGACCAGCGCGGTTTCGTTTAAATCCTGTTTCTTCATCAATTCGCCAGCCAAAGGCCAAAGCACTTTCACATCGCTCCCGCCGTGCCGAATCATATCCCCCGCCGCGAGCGAAACGAGCGGAACATTTCTTTCTTTTATAACCTCCATCAAATAACCAGCGGCGGTTGTTTCTCCCGGCACCCCGTTCCAAACGAAAACACCGATGTCATAGCGTTTTAGCACCTCAATCAAACCGCCGAAATGGTCCAATTGGGCGTGACTCAAAGCCACGATATCCAGATAGCGGTCGCGGGAAGAAAGAATCCGGTCCAGATTTTTCAGGACGAACGCGTTCGGCGGACCGCCGTCAATCAAAATTTTCACTCCGCCCGGCAAAATGACCAGCTCGCTATCCCCCTGGCCGACCGGTAGAAAATACACGGAGAGTTTCCTGTTTTCCGAAGCGCCGTCCGCGATCTGCCAGAAAACCAGAACATCCAGAATAAAAAATAACGCCAGATAAAAAACGGCTTTCTTAAAATTCCCCTTGATTAATTTATATGCAAAATCAATCATATTTATGGTGCTACAGTTAACTGTAGCACCTGGGGGTCATTCAATATAAACTTTCCTTTCCCTTCTGTTAACATGGATGATGAAAAAAATGATAACGGCATAATACATCGCTATCAAAACCCAGCTTAGGGATGCGTTCAAGGAAAGATTGAAGCCGCCGAAGAATTTTATGATGCCGGTTTCAATTTTCAAAAGCGGCCAAACGAACCAACTGGCAATCAAAGTCAGATAATAAGAAATGCCTGAAACGAGAGCCACGCCGAAGCCCAGCGCCATCGTAAAAGGAATCAATTCCAAAATTAAAACGTTGGACAAAAGCGAAACGGGCGAGAAGTTCCCGAAACTCTGGATTAAAATCGGGGCAACCATCAGCTGGGCTGCGCCCGTCATCAGCAGATTTTCCCGCCAAGATAAAATACCCGGTTCTTCTTTCATGTGAAATATATTTGCGAGCGCCGGTTTTAAATAGATGATTCCCAGAAGCGCCAGAAACGAAAGTTCAAACCCCGCGTCAAAAACCAGAATCTTCGGATTCAATAATACCATCGCGAGACCGGTTAAAACGACGGCGTTCCGGATGTTGAAAACGCGCCCGCTCTCTTTCGCAAGCACCACGAGCACGCCCATAATCGCCGCGCGCACCACCGACGCCTCCGCCCCCGTCATCAGCACGAAAGCGAAAAGAAAAAGAAAAGTAAAAATGAAAGCGACTTTTCTTCTTAAAAATAAAACGAAAACGCTCATCGTGGCCAAGACAATAATCGTCACATTGTAACCGGAAAGCGCGACCAAGTGAGTCGTGCCGCTTACCTGCATCGCCGTTTTGAATTCCTGGGAAAAATCGCTCCGTTCGCCCAAAACCAAACCGGAAAGAAAAGCCGACTCTTGGGAGGGAAGCGTTCTTCCGAAGGCCTCAACCACCGAGTCCTTCAGATTGAAAAGTAATGACTTAAGAGGTGAACCTTGGTCTCTCGCGGTTAAACTTATTTTCGGGTACGACATCACGCCGCTTATCCCTTCTTTCGCCAGATACTGGGCGTAATTCTCCGGCGCCGGTTTCTTGACCGCGCCGTTTAAAACCAGTAAATCGCCATAGCGGTATTCCGGGTAGCGCGGCCCCTTCGCGAGAATATAAACCTTATTTCCGGAAAATTTCGTTTCCACTTTCAGGTTTTGGAAATTTCCCTTCGGGACGGGATTATTTACAACCAAACCCTGGAAATTTAATTTCTCTCCGCTGGGGACATATTTATTAGCAAAACTTTCGCTGAAAACCGAAGAATACAACGAACCGATGAGAATAAAAAGCAAAAGCGCGGCGAGCCAGAGAAAACGGCGGTTCTTTTTCAAAAACCAAAAGAAAATAAAAACGGTTGTTAAAACAACAGTTATCGCCAATATCCAAAAATTAATCCTCAAACTCTGAAGCCCCACTCCGGCGAGAAAAAACAAGGAACTAAAAAAGAAAACATCGTAAGAAGCCATGGAGCGATATCAATTCTTCACTATTATACCACCGCCGAGCAAGGCGCGGCCGCGGAGACCGGCGAGCCAGCCGGTTTCGTAAAAGACGGCGGATTGGCCGGATGCGATAAATTTTACTGGCTTTTTGAAGACGAGTTTATAATTGGCGGCTGGTAGTCGGCAAAGCGTTGCGGGGGCAAGCGGCTGTCTATACCTCACCCGAGCCATCGCGGACATTCCGACATTCCACGGAATGTCGGAATGTTCCGAATTGATGAAATGAATATCCGCAATTTCAATCTCTTTTTTGAACAATGCCGGATTATCGTTTCCTTGAGCGACCACGAGCGTATTGGTCTTTGGATTTTTTTCGGCTATGTAATACGGCTCGCCGCCACCCACGCCAATACCGTGTCTCTGACCAACGGTGTAAAAAAAGATTCCTTCGTGCTCTCCTACTTTCTCGCCATTCGTTGTCACAATCGGACCGTTTTTCGGCTTGATATATTCCTTCAGAAAATCGCCAAGCGGGACCCGGCCCAAAAAGCAAATCCCCTGCGAGTCCTTTTTCTCCGCCGTCGGCAATCCCGCTTTTCTCGCGATCTCCCGCACCTCGGGCTTTACATAATCGCCTATCGGAAAAAGGCAGTGTCTCAATTGTTCCTGCGCGAGCGTCCAGAGGAAATAGGACTGGTCTTTATTCTTATCTTTTGCTTCAAGGAGAGAGAAAATATGTTTCTCCGAAACCCCCGCAGCCGAGCGAGCATGGTCCGTCGTTCCGCGATTCGACGGTTGCTCGGCGAGGACAAGCGAGCGAGTCGCTGGACGAGCGAAGCGGGTTGAGGAAAACACATTTTCTTTCTCTGTCAAACGAACATAATGACCAGTGGCGATATAATCCGCCCCCATCTCCAGCGCTTTCTCCAAAAACAAACCGAACTTTATCTCTCTGTTGCACATTACATCGGGATTGGGTGTGAGGCCGGCGCGGTATCCGTCCACCATATATTCCACCACCTTCTCCTTGTATTCTTTTTCAAAATCAAAAACGTAAAACGGAATGCCCAAATGCGCCGCCACCCGCCGGGCGTCTTCCGCGTCCCGCTCGGCGCATCCATCAATATTATAAGAACGGATAAAAACGCCGGTTACGTTATAACCCTGCTTTTGAAGAAGGTAAGCCGCGACGGAAGAGTCCACCCCACCGGACAAACCCACAAAAACTTTGTTCTTCATTTTCCTCATCTCCGCAATTATCTTGAAATATTTGTAAATTTTCAATAGAATGGAGAACGTTACATTATGTCCAGATTATCCTATAACGAACTTAAGGTCGGCACGATTTTCGTTAAAGACGGCGACCCTTTCAAGGTGCTGGATTACGCCTTTATCCGCATGCAGCAGCGGAAACCGGTCGCCCAACTTAAAATTGAAAATCTCTTGAGCGGCAAGGTGGTGGATTATTCCGCTCACCAGAATGAGGAATTTGAAGAAGCGAAAATTGAAAATTTGCCGGTGACTTTCATTTATGAGAGCCGCGGCGAATATTGGTTCAACGAAAAGGGCAATCCAAAAAATCGCTTCCCTCTCAAAATGGCGATTATCGGCGAAGCGGCTCAATTCTTAAAAACCAATCTGGAAGTTACGGCTTACAAATTCAAAGAAAAAATCATCAACGTGGAATTGCCGATTAAAATTGATTTGAAAGTAACGGAGGCCCCGCCAGCTCTAAAAGGCAATACGGCCCAGGGCGGCACGAAAAGCGTAATGCTTGAAACCGGCGCGAAGCTGAACGTTCCTCTATTTATTAATGAAGGCGACGTGGTGCGGGTAAATACCCAGAGCGGCGAGTATATTGAACGAGTGGGGAAGAATTGAGAGGAGTTAGTCCTCCTCCTTTATTTTAGTGAGAGCTTCCTTCAAGGCATTCCGCAAACTTTCCACGTTCATTCCTTCCTTCGGTTCTTTTGTTCTTTTATTCTCATGGGGCTTCGTCAATTCATTTAAATGAATGGCGCTTTTCTGTTCTTCTTCCATAAACGGTTTTTCCTGAAAAGCGGGCGGTTTCGGAGTGATTATTTTTTTAATCTCAACGGGCTCTCTGCGCTCGCTCTTCAGAGCCGGCGCCGAAGTTATCTTCTCTTCATATTCAATCCCCATTCTTGCCAAATCGGAGAATTGTTTGGGTTGAGTCGGCGCGCTTGTCGGGAAGTCCCTCCGCGCCGGGACCGGCTGAAGTTCGCCGGCTTTAATTTTCGCCAAACAATCCCGGCAGTAAACCGGCCGGCCGGCCTGGGGTTCAAACGGGACGGTGGTCGTTTTGCCGCAGGAAGAACACACCGCTTCATACTGGCCCGCCGGCACGCCGGTCGGCCCCATAACTCCGCTCCATTCGCTGACTTCCTTCTCCACCTCCCAAGCCGGCCGCGTGTAGCGCTTCCGGGAATTCTCAATAATGCTTTTTATAATTTCAGCGGAGGACTCTACTTTGAAGGGCGCCAGAGTTCTTCCAGAAAAGGGCCGGCTGGTTACTCCGTCCACCATTAATTTCAGATAAATCGTATAGTTCGGCAGATTGACGAAATCCTGGGGGGTGAGTTCCGGTTCAAACTCGCTTTCCAAAAATTCGGCGTCGGCCGCCCCGATGCGGAAGGCGATCATGGTGCCGACGTTGCCGAAAACGGCGTCGCGCACCTTCGTGGAAACGTCCGTCACGAGCTGGCCGATATACTGATGCGCTAAAATCAAATCCAATCGGTACTTTCGGGATTCGGAAAGAATACTGGCGAAAGAATCCGTCGCGAAATTTTGGAACTCGTCCACATAAAGATAAAAATCAACCCGTTCGTCTTCCGAGACGCGCACGCGCTCCATCGCCGCCAGCTGAATTTTCGTAATCAGCATCGCGCCCAAAAGCGCCGAGTTGTCTTCGCCGATTCTCCCTTTGGAAACGTTCACGATGAAAATCTTTCCGGTGTTCATAATGTCAAAGATATCAATTGTGCTCTTGGATTGGCCGACGATATTCCGCACCATGGAGGTGGAAAGGAACTGGCCGACTTTATTTTGAATCGGGGCGATGGCTTCGTTCCGGAATTGGTCCTTCCATTCTTCGTATTCGTTGAGCCAAAAGGCCTTTACGACCGGGTCTTTGATATTCGTCACGATTTTCTGGCGATACTCTTTGTCCACCAAAAGTCGCGTGATGCCCAAAAGCGTGGAACCGGGCGTGTCCAAAAGCGCGAGAATCGCGTTATTCAGAATATACTCCATCCGCGCCGACCAGACGCCTGACCAAATCTTCGTGAAGATACTCATCAAACCCGAAGCGGCCAAGTGCTTGTATTTCGGGTCGGGTAACTCCAGCACATTGAAGCCGATGTGAAAATCGGCATCGGCGGGATTGAAATAAATTACGTCATCCATCCGCTCCTTGGGAATCTTCTCCAGAATGCCTTCGGCCAGTTCGCCGTGCGGGTCAATCACGCACAATCCCTCCCCGTTCGCGATATCCTGGGTGATTAAATTATTGAGAAGGGCGGACTTACCGGTGCCGGTCTTTCCGATAACGTACATATGCTGGCGGCGGTCCTTCCGCTTAATGCCAAAAAGCCGGTCGGCGTTCCGGAAATCGGTTCTCGCGAAATAAACGACGTCTTTTTCTATTTCAGGCATTTATTTCTATTATATCAACTAACTTTTTAGCCGCGTCGGCGGGAATAGAATATTTTTCACGCGAGGCCTCAATAATATTTTTCTTAAAAGAACCGCGGGGCGGAGGTAAAACTTTCAATGTTTCCGCCGAGAAGGGGTCGTAGGTCTCTCCGTCAATCGTCATTTTGATGTAGAACTCCTGCATACCGAGATTTATCATATCCTTGGCTTTGAAAACCGGCGTCATTTCGGATTCCAGCCGCTCGGCATCCTCGCCGCCGACCCGGAAGACAATAATGCTCCCCACATTTCCCAAAACGGCCGCCTGCACTCCCGGCAAGAGCTGACCCATATACTGATTGGCCACCGTCACGCAAAGGCCGTACTTTCGGGCTTCGGAGAGAAGGTTCTCAAAGGTCTCCGTGACCAAATTTTGGAACTCGTCCACATAGAGATAAAAATCTCCTCTGGCCGATTCCGGCAAACTCGCCCGCGCCATGCCGGCTTGTTTGATTTTGGTGATGAACATTGAACCGAAGAAGCTGGAATTTTCTTCTCCCAATTTCCCCTTGGAAAGATTGATGAAAATTATTTTCTTATTTTTCATTAGTTTCTCAATATCCACCTTGTTCTCCTTCTGGCCGAAAATATTGCGCAGAATCGGGTTGGAAAGAAACTGGCCGAGTTTGTTCACGAGCGGAATGATGGCGTCGGTGTCAAACTTTTCCGACCAATCGGCGAATTCAACCGTCCAGAAGCGCTTGACCATGTCGTCCTCAATATATTCCGCCACTTTCTGGCGGTAGTTGCGGTCGGTGAGCATAGAAATCATCCCCCGCATTGTAGCGTGTGGATAGTCCAGCAGCGCGAGACAAGTGAAGCGGAAAAGATGCTCCAGCCGCGGCGTCCAGTTCGCGCCGAACTGCTTCTCCATCGCCTCAATCAAACCCTGGGTCAGTTGGTGTTTGAAAGCCGGGTCCACGTTCGCGAGCGGGTTGAAAGAAACCGGATATCCTCCATCCGAAGGGTCAATCAAGCAAACGTCGTTAATCCGGTTCTCCGGAATAAAATCCAGAATGGCGTCAATCACGTCGCCATGCGGGTCCATTAAGCACAAACCGAAATCAAAAGCGATATCCTGGCGGAGCATTAATTCCATCAGCTTGGATTTTCCCACCCCGCTCTTGCCGATAATATAAATGTGCTGGCGCCGGTCCGCCCGCTTAATCCCAAAAATAAATCTCTTCTCTTCCAGCGCGGCGATGTAATTCGTCCGGCCGATGTAGGAAATCCGGCTCGGCTCCACTTTGCCGTAAATCGGCAGTTCGGGCGGCGGCGGAGCGTATTTGATTATTTGCAGTTTTCCGGCCTTGGGCATAGCGATTAATTTGCAATTCTCAATTTACAATTTTCAAACACCGTAATATTGTAACATTGAAACATTGATAATTGATTGAAAATTGAAAATTATTACTTTAGCGCTCCCAATTCCTTTAAGAACGACTCATAAATATCCAGAATTTCCTTGGCTTCATTTTTCTTTATTTCAAAACCGGTGGTGTGGACTAAATCATTTCGGACGCGGTGGGCCCGCCAAAGATTGTTCAGGGTCTTCAATTCGCGAGGATTCAGCTTCTCCAATCTATCCGCGATATGCTCTCCCTCCAAGCCCATTTCTCTCAAAGCGTCGCCGACTAAATTATCGGCCGCGACAATAGCAAGCGTGAGCGACTGGGGCGGAGCGGAGAAGGCCTTGCTTTGAATTTCCTCCCAATGCTTTCCGTATTTTTCCGCGTCAAATGTTTCGGATAGCCCCTCCCCGCTTCTTTTTCTGAAAGAACCGACCAAATCCGGCCGATATTCCAGGGCCTTTTTAAGCGCCCAGATAAAACCAATCAAAAGAATAAAATCCAGCGCGATGAAAATAACGCGAGCGGCGCCATAAAAACCCTCCCACGGGAAATTTATCAGACCATGATAAATACTGCTTAAAAAATTTAACATGCCAATGTTATCTAAATTCGCGAGCCCAAGTCATGGCGAAACGAATTTAGCCATAACATTGAGCACCCCGCCTTCATTCCCGACCGAGGATATATTACCTTTTTTATGTTCATTGTTTCTTTTTTGTTTTTCATATTCTTATTAGCGCAATGAAGGCGGGGTGAGGTTTTCTCGGCAAATTTCGTTCGCCTTTGGCTCCGAAATTTGTAGAAAGCCACTATTTATATCTTTCCAATTCCTCCTCTTCGCCGAAAATAGCCAAACCGGAGGGCGGACCCGCCTTCTTGCTTTCCAAATGCTTCAAGTGCGGTTCGGTTAAAACCGCCGCCGTGGGGATGTGATAAACAGTCCCTAAACACTTTGTGTTCATCTTGAATCGTTTGGAGGCCTTATTCCAATTGAACAGAAACGAAGTAATCACCCGCCCCATCGCGGTTTCAGGCGGAATTTCCCTCTTTGCATAATTGAGCAGCAAGCGCGCCTTCCGATACTCCACCCGGGTATCCGGAAAAACATAGGGTTTGTTCCAAATCCGGGCGCGAGTCGCAACTCCTTTGTTTTCTTTAAATGAATTAAGATTAAGCGCCGAATATTGGTTTAGCGTTCCCTTTAAACCCTTAGAAAAACTATCTGAAAAGGTCGCCTTATCCGAAAGATAAATAAAACGAATGAGCGTATCAAAAGCCGGTTTGGAAAGATTTTCTTCCACCGCTTTCAAAATATCCACTTGGCCGGGCGAGCGCATAATCGTCATCTCGTACTCTTCGTTCCCTCCCTCGGGCATTTGGCGGCCCTTTACTTTTCTTGTCGCGGGTTCCCGTAATTTCTTCAGTTCCGGTTCAAATTTTTCGTCCCACTCCCCCGAGCCAGCCGGCGCGATTAAAATTTGAATGCCGACAATTTCGTTTTTCTTCAGTTTCCCCAACATTTCTAAGAAAGTGGAGATGGGGTCAAAATTCTTCTCTTCGGCCTCGTGCTCAAAATCAGTATAGGTCTTAATCGGATAAATTTCTTCTTTTTCCAATTTCATTTCCGTACCCCATAAATTCAAACCCTGTTCATATATTTCATAGACCTTTTCCGGAAAACGAGCGACATAGTCCGGCACTTCCACGATATCCAAACCCGGATAGTAAGAAAAGAAAGCCGCCTCCACTAGATTCCTCAATTTCGCGTAGGTCCGCACGTAAAAATGGATTTCTCCGCCGAAGCTGACCATCTCCAGAGAAAACCAGCGGGTGACCTCGCCGTCAAGATATTTTTCTTTAAAATCGCCGGGCGCGTTCCGAAGTGAATGAATCGCGGCCAGCACCTGTTCCATCGCCTTGGAACTTTTTTCAATCTGGCGCGGAATTCTCAACTCCAAAACAATCCAATTGATGCCTTCTTTAAAAACCTCCTGATGCCAGTGAAGCCAGGTTTCGCGAAACAGGTAAAAAAGAATCAAAAACAGCCACAGCCACCAGGTCAGTTCCAGAAAATAAATAATCGCCGCGATGACATCAGCTAGTCCGAAAAGAGGAACAAAAACCGCTCCGGCCAGACCGGTTATAAAAAGTATCCACCAGGTTTCTTCCTTCTGAAAAAGTTCTTCAAAAAAGGAAGTTATTTCTTTCAAAAGATGGCCGAACATAACTCCCTTTTATTTTACTCTATCTAAACCAACTATTGAAGTTATCCGCTCCTGTTTCCTAAAGCAACTCTCGGAGGCGAAAAAGCTTGGTATCCGAAGGATTTTTTCGCCGAGAGCGTAACGATGCGCGTTGCCGCTGGAGCAACGCGACATCCGGTGCTTTAGGAAATGGGAGTGGAAAAAAATCTTACGCTTCCCGCACTTGATATTTCCCGTTATCCAGGCGCTTAAAGAAACGCCGATTCTGGAGATTCAATAAAATCGTATTTTCTTTCAGAAGCCGCTGTTCATTAACGAGCTTGACCACCGTCGTCGATTCCAAGGGGCCGTGCTTTTTCAAGAGCCGCGCGATCACTTCCCGCACCGTGCCGGGTTCATAGCCCTTTTCTTTCAGGGCGTAAATCCCCCGTCCCACGAGCACAAAGCGCTCATCCTTGATCAGTTCGTTATGAACCGTCTGGGCGTGGGCCGATTTTTTATCCAAACCGAATTTATTAATATTTTTCGCGATGGCCTCAAAATGGATCGGCTTGTCGTGTTTCTTCAAAACCAAATAAACCTTATCGCGAATTGTTTTGGGTTCAATCTCCGGCCAGACCCGCAAGCCGAAATCGCCGAAAACATTCACCCCGAAATGTTTGGGAATGGAAAGAAGATGGCAGGAAACCAAGTCCTTGCACTGATTCAAATAAAGTTTCTTGTCTAAAATCTCCTCTTTTTTGCCGGTCTTCAAAAAATTAGTGACGGTTTTCACGAAGTCGTTAAATTTTTCTTTGGCCCTTTCGTCGGTGAACCAGAAGCCATGCATATTATTATCATTCTTGGAATACGCCGGCGTTCCCGCCACCAGGAACAGGAAACGTAGTTTCTGGCCGGCGTGTTTGACATCGGAACCAATTGCCAAACCGTGAGTCATATCAACGATGAAAGCGTCGTCGCGTTTCACGCCGCCCACGCTCGCCAAGTGTTTCTCGGCGTACTCAATGATTGGGGCCGCTTCTTCTCTCACCTTCTTTACCAATTTTTTAATGGTCTGTTCCTCAATTTGGCGCACCCGCTCGCGAGTAACTTTGAGTTCATTGCTGATGGACTGCAATGTCACTCGCTCCCCGCTTTTCAAACCAAAACGGCCGACGATGACTCGGCGCTGTTTGGGCGTAAATTCAATGAGAAGATTCTCAATCAACTGGTCAAGATTTTGTTTCATATTTGCGGTTATAATGATAACACAATTGCTATGAATAAGTCAAAAAATGTACTGGACGAATATATGCAGTAACACTCTCTCCAAATATTCTGCCGCGGTGTTTTGAGGAAGCTCTCGGAGGAGCGGCAAGCTTGGCATCCGTACTTTGAATTACAAAACAGAAGATTTTTACCTCTGAAAAGGGTTTGCGGCAAAAACCCTTTTCAGCAGTGAACTCTGCCGCTGGAAGCAGAGCGAAGCGGGGTTAAAATCTTCTGTTTCGGAATTCAAAAATCCGTAAGGATTTGCCGCTCCGAGAGCGCAGCGGGCGCTTGCCGCAGGAGCAAGCGAACCGCGGTTCCGAAAGACACTGCGGGAGAATGCGGGGCGTTACCGATATATCATTTTTTGCAAAGAGAGGTGGGACATGCCGTACTACCTCTTCTGCCATAAGAAAAGCAGGGGGCTGGCCACGAAAATGGAAGAATAGGTGCCGAAAATCGTGCCCGTGAGAATCGTGAGGATGAAATAAAAAAGAGAGGGCG
Source organism: uncultured Candidatus Saccharibacteria bacterium (assembly GCA_964366055.1). Lineage (GTDB taxonomy): Bacteria > Patescibacteriota > Minisyncoccia > UBA6257 > GWB1-50-10 > JBBTQX01. The sequence continues at coordinate 20,192 of CAYISE010000004.1, read as the reverse complement.
GACCGAATACTAAAAGCACTAACAAAACCAAAATCAGGGTTAAGGTGGTGTTGATCGAACGGGCGAAGGTCTCTTTCACGCTGTAGTTTATAATTTCTCCCAATTCTATTTTCTTGCCGCGATTAATCGTCAGATTTTCCCGAATGCGGTCAAAGACCACGATGGTATCGTGAACCGAAAAACCCATCACCACCAGAAGCGCCACGATAAAATTAGTATCAATTTCAATCCCCTGCCAATAGCCGAGAACGGCGAGCAAACCGGCGGGGATACTTACATCGTGCACTAACGTGAGCAAAGTGACGACCCCGTACTTCCAGGATTTTACCGGTTCGGAGACCTTCCGGAAGGCCCAAGCGATAAAAAGCGAGATGCCGACCAAAACCAGCGCCACCGCCCAAATGGCTTTGTTTTTCAACTCCGACCCAATGGCCGGCCCGATGCTGGAATAATTTTTCTCGGTCAAATCGCCAAAATCTTTTTTGAGCGCCTCGGCGTATTTTTGGTGAACTTCTTCGTCCAGACCCGGCAGGCGAATCAGAAAACTTCCGTCGCCAGCGCGCTTCACGTTTGTTTCACCCGCCTCCGGCATCGCGTTTTTTAACGCCGTTCGCACCGCTGATTCCGTAACGTCATTTTTTGAAAATGAAATCTGCCACTCCGTGCCACCCTTCAAATCAATGCCGGGGCGCAAACCCAACGTAACCGCTAAAATCCAGCTCGCGAGGACCATTAGTCCCGAGAAACCCAAAAAATATTTTCTTTTGCCAATGACGTCCAGCATATTTTTAATTTTATTTTTTTATTTCATCTCGGCCGATAAATATCCGCAGCATCGTCCGCGTAATGGTAATGGCCGAGAACATGCTGACTAAGACGCCGATGAAGAGCGTGAGGGCGAAGCCGCGCACGAAACTGGAGGTGAAATAATATAATACCGCGGCGGTAATCATCGTGCTGATATTGGAATCCCGGATGGAGGTCCAGGCGCGCCGAAAACCTTCTTCAATCGCGGAATAGTGGCTTAAACCCTTTTTCGTTTCTTCCTTCGTTCTCTCAAAAACCAGGATGTTCGCGTCCACCGCCATACCGATGGAAAGAATAAAACCGGCGATGCCCGAAAGCGTCATGGTAATGGGAACGATTTTGAAAACCGCGAGCGTGAGAGCCGCATACATTACCAGCGCGAAAGCGGCAAAAATTCCCAGTTGCCGATAATAAATAATCATAAAGAGAATCACCGCAAGCATCCCCAAAAATCCGGCGAAGACGGCCTTATCAAAGGCCTCCTTCCCGAAATCGGCGCTGATGGTCTGCTGATTGATGAGCGTAATCGGAGCCGGCAGAGCGCCCGCGTTAAAACGCTCTATAAGTTGTTTCGCGGAATCAATCGTGAAATTGCCGCTGATTTGGGCCTTGCCGCCCGTAATTTTTTCCCGGACGGTCGGCATTTCAATCAATTGTTCATCCAAAAAAATAGCCAGGGGCCTCCCGACATTTTTCTCGGTCAATTCGGCAAAAATTTTCGCCCCCTCGTCGTTGAACTGCAAATCAACCTGCGGCTCGCGCGTCACGGAACCGAAATTCAATTGAGCGCTGGTGATGTAGCGGCCATTCAGGGGCGTTGAAATAAACTTAAGGGTGGAGGTCGCGTCCGCCGTTTGGGTCACTTCGCGGAAATCCAAAAATGGCGTCGCGCCGATTTCTTTAATTGCTTGGTTCACATCTTTTATGCCGGCCAGTTCCACCACCAGCCGGGTCTTGCCGCCGCTTGTTTCGTTATAGACCCTGGGTTCACTCACGCCGAAAAGATTCACCCGTTTCTCAATCACGTCTCGCAAGCCCGTCACCACCGAATTTTGGTCGGCCGGGGCGACTTTAGACAAGTCCATTTCGTAAGTGAGCAAACTTCCGCCGGCCAAGTCCAATCCCAATTTCCACTGCCCGCCGGAACTGATTTTTTGCCAGAGCGGTTCGTAATCAAAAACCGCGGCGCCGACCGAAAGCGCCACTAAAAATATAAGAACTGCCACCAACCGCTTTTTAGAAACCATTTTCCACTAGTGTATAATAGGGCAAATACGAAATCAAATTTGAAGCCGAGTCACTATATTGGGACTCGGCTTAGAAACTATTTCACTCTTCTCCCGAAAAATTTCCTTCCCGCCTTGTTCGGCCCATCAAACCTCTCTTCCGCACTTATTACAATCACCTCCGATTCTGAAAACTCCGGAGGCCTGGGGAATTTTTTAACCGGTGGTTTTGTAAAAACCTCCGGAAAAAAATCGTCCGACGTCGGGTTTACCAATATCCGACCCGTGACGTCCTCACAGAAATAACTGGGGTAGAGCATTGTGCGCATTATTCCCTCCAGGGGAAAAGGGTTGAAAAAATTATTTAAGCATGAACAAACCCTTCCTAAAGAACCTATTTAATTCTACCCCTTTCTTAAAAAAAACGCAAGCGCAAGGTTTCCTACGGAGTTGAACTCCGTAATTTTAAAATCTTCACAAACCTTATTGGATCAACGGACACCGTATTGATTTTTATGGAGAGATGGAGATGCGACCCGGTGGCGTAGCCCGTCTCCCCGACCGTGCCGACCACCTGTCCATATTTCACCGGCTGACCGACCTTCGCTTTGATTGAGTCCAAATGCATATAGAGCGAAAAAATCCCCGCGCCGTGGTCCACTATTACCGTATTGCCGTAAATGGGGTCATCGCCCGCTTTTTTCACGATACCGTCATTAATGGCCGCGACCGCGCTGCCCTTCGGCGCGCCGAAATCAACTCCGAGATGCCGGATTAATTGTCCGCCGCTTTTTCTGATTTCCCCGTAAGGCGCCGCGATGCGGCTGTTGTTCGCAAGCGGCAAGCCGAAATTCCGCGAGAAGAATATGTTGGCGGTTTTCACGGCGACGATGGAGTTCAAATCCGACTTTTCTTTCTCCAGATTTCGCGCGAGTTCTTCCGCCGTCACGCCCAGTTTTTCCGGCACTCCCAAATCCACCACGGGGAATTTCCGCGCCCGAATGTAGATTTTCTTTTGAAACACGGCGCCGTCGGCGAATTTCACCGAAAAATCGTGATATCCAACCCGTTCATTCGCTTGTATCGCCCCGACGATTCGGTACGAATTGTCGTAGTTGAACACCGAAATATCTCGGTTATCCAACGAAGCGCTTGCGGGAACGGCGTTTTTGTCCGAGACAACGGCAACCAATATGTCCCCCTGAAAAAGAAGCGCGTTGGAAAATATAACCGGCGGCTCGGCCGCGAACGCCCGCCCCGCAAACAAAACCGCCCCCAAAAACGAGAATATGAATATGAACTTATTCATTGCGGCTCTCCTTGTTTTATGTGTCTCAAAGCGTAATCAAAATCCGCGTTCACTTTTTTACCGGGATTGAAAATGTTCAACGGGTCAAAAATGTTTTTTATTTCCTTAAACAATCCATAGACCTTCGGGCCGTACATCCGCTCCAGATAATGGCTCCGAACCAAACCGTCGTTATGTTCGGCGGTAATGGAGCCGTGATAATTTAAAACCAGCGAGAAAACCTCTTCCATCGCTTTAGGAATTTTGGCCCGCTCGCTTTCCTCGTCTAGATTCATCAAAGGAATAATATGAAAATTACCGTTCCCGACGTGGCCGGCAATCGTGTAGAGCAATCGGTACCTATCCAGAATTTCGTAAACCTTCGGCAAAAATTCCAGCAGATACTTCGGGTCAACAATGACGTCGTCCACGAAGGGCGCCGTGCGCATTCCCCGCGCTCTTTGACGCAGCAGGTTAAAACTTTCGCGGCGGATAATCCAGTACTTCTTTTCGGCCTTCGCCGTGTGAGCGATGCGGCGGATGAGATGCAGCGGCTTCAATTTATCTTCCAATTGCTTTAACTTTTCCTCCACCGCTGTTTGGGTTTCTTCTTCAAACTCCGCGAGAATCGTGATTCTCGGCAAACCGCGCGTGAGCGCCAGCCAAAACTCCGGCAGAAAACCGAAAAACAGGGAAAACGGATTCCGGGCGAAAAGTTTGAAAAAACCGTAGAAAAATTTCAGCGCCAGTTTGAAAGTATAATCGTCAAATGACTCCAAACTCATCGGCTTTAAGGGTAAAATCATATTCACAATCTCGGCCGTCGGCTTCAAATCATTCAGAAAAACGACGAACATGCCGGAAAAGGGTTTGGTCTTCACGAGTTTGAATTTGGCTTCGGTCACAATCCCCAACGTTCCCTGGGACCCCACGAAAAGTTTCGTCAGGTCAAAGGTTTTTCCATCCCAGATATTCCAAATATCGTAGCCGGCGGAATTTTTTGAAACCAGCGGCTTAGCCAACCGGGCCAAATCATAATTGTCTTCCAGAAGTTTGCGCGTCCGCCGGTATACCTCGCCCTCAAAATTCCGAAGCGCCAATTTTTCTTTAAGTTCTTCCGGGTTGAGCGGTTTCAAAACATATTCGTTCCCGTCGCCCAAAACAACCTTCAGCTCCGAAACATAATCCTCCGTTTTCCCGTAAATCAAGGACTTCTCCCCGCCGGAGTTATTGGCCACCATTCCGCCCAGGGCGCAAATCTCCCGCGAAGCGGGGTAGGAGGGAAGATAGGCGTTTTTCTTCAGGGTCTCCTTTTCAAAATCGCGGTAAAAAACGCCCGGCTCCGCGACCGCATAGTCCTCCGTCACCTCTTTAACGCGGTTAAAATATCTAGTGAAGTTCAAAACGATTGATTCGGTTAAGGGCCCGCCCGTCATATCCGTCCCGGCCGAGCGGGCGGTCAGAGAAATGTTTGAAGCCGGATTTTCTCGCTTTTTTTCAGAAATGTGATTTACAAGATTTTTAATGTCCGCGACATTTTTCGGGAAAACCACGGCCGCCGGCTTCACTTCAAACAAGCTCGTGTCGCGGCTGAAGAACTTCAACGTCGCTTCATCCGCCGCCACCTCTCCTTCCGTTACTCCTTTAAGTTCTTCGAACAGAATCATTCATCTATTATAGCCGTTTGTTTCACCTGATATAAGATGCGCTTTACAAACCATTTTTCTTAATTTATGCGTATTCCCATGTTTTAAAAGCCCTACATAAGGATTGATTCCAGTGTTGGATTTTCTTACGGAGTTGAACTCCGTAAAGCGCTTTGGTTGATTAAGGCACTTCAATTAATTGAAGTGCTTGGATATTAGGCGGCGGTCGGATGATTAAATGCTCACTGGTCTAATTAGGAAATTAGGAAGTCGGACTCCCTAATAAATTTCACTTTTTATTATAACAAAAACTCCGTTTGGTTTCCCAAACGGAGCGAAAATTGGAATCTTCTAGAAGAGAATATAGCACTAGCTATCGTAAAAGTCAATATAGGTGGTATAATTGATTATACCACCTGGAAATAAAATACTTTCAAAGAATACTCGGAAAAAATATATCGGTATTATACATAATACCGGTGAAAAATCTCTAGCGCCAAAAAACTCTTATTCTCTAGTTTATTTCTTCTCGTGCGCGGCGGCGGCTTTCCGATAAAGGCAATATTCGCAATCGGGAGCGGCCGCGGGCAGTTCGCCCATTAAACATTCCTTGGTGCTCAAAATCGCTCCTTCTATCCACGCCGTGTCGCCCCGGTGCGGCAAAACCACGATGTTGAATTCCAGCTTTCCGTCAAAGGCCTTCTTGTCTTTGTCGCCGTTCGCGTAAACAATGTAACTCATCTCGGAAACCCTGAAGCCGCTCTCCTTCAGAAGCCACTGATAAATTTCCAGCTGGCGCTTGTAATCCTGTCGGTATTCGGTATCCAAAGTCAACTCGCCGGCGGTGCTCGTCGCCTTGTAATCCACCACAATCAATTCCCCGTTCGGATTCACCCAAATATCGTCCACCGCGCCGGTGATTATGAAATTGGTCGGCCGATGGAGATACTGGATACCTTTGAAATTTTCCCGCCATTCGTTAATCATCTCATGCCGAAACGGCACCGCATCTATCTTGTAGGCCTTCATTAGGGGATGACTTGAACCTGCGGCCCGGTGAATATCAAATTCTTTTTTCAAAAGATTGTCCACCGCGGTGTTCAGAGTGAAACCGGGCATGGATGGCCGGCCGACGCCCAGCCGGCGGTCTAAATAAAAACACCGGGGACACCCCAAAAAAAGTTCCAGCTTGGAACGGCTTACCTTGAAGGGTTCTTCGGAAGCGGGGTCAAAAATATTTCTGGCCCGCCGGCCGTTTTTAAAACTCGGCATTATTTATTGTCTTTCTCCGCCAAAATCTGCTTCCCCTTCTTTGAAAATACGAAAATGTACAGAATTTCCAGAATCCCGACGGTGTTTAAGATGAGCAAAGCGACAAACCATTTCTTGTGAGACAACCGCGCCGACTTCCAAAGCGCCACCCCTTTCCACGGCAAAGTCCACAGAACAAGTATAAATATCAGCCACTGGTCTCCTTGAAAAAAATTAAGCATGGCGGTTTAAAATGACCTTTGCTTGAATTCTACCACAAGGGTATCTGACAAACTATACTTTTCAGATGAGCGAGGCCAAACGGGTATGGTGCCCTGCCGTAGCGCTGTTCAGGCAACTCTCGGAGGTTCAAAAGATCGGTACTCGAAGGGTTTTTGAACCGAGAGTGTAGGCGGTCGTTTGCCGCTGGAGCAAACGAACCGCCGGTGCCTGAATAGCGTTGTGGCAGGGCGAGTGAGTTTTTGACAGCGGGTTTTCTCTGTAAATCAGGATTGGTTATAATCTGCCGGCAGGATTGACGATATTTCGGAAAGAGACAATGATTAAATTAATGGCAAATAATCGCTTTGAAAAAAATCAAAATTATCCGCCGGAAGAGAAAGAGAACATTATCGCGAGCGAAGCGCTGGAACGGGTAGATGAAATGGTTTTGAAAAATATTGAGAAGGGCGTGGAGAAAAAATTGGACGATAAATCGTCCGCCAATCTTTTAACCGGCCTCAAGGGCGAGATTATTGACCCGCTTTACGAGAATGCCTGGCTCAAAGGAGAGGCGGGTATCGGCCAATACGAGGATAAAGAAGAATTAAAAGGATTTTTGAGGAAGGCCCTGGAAAAACACTACCGGACATTCCTGATTCCCGGCTACATCAGTTACGATTACCAAAGCCGGGAGACAAAAATTGCGCCGCCGCGGGGGCTCGGCTACGAAACCCAAATAATGCTTCTGGAAGAATCGGGGCTCATCCAAAACAGCCGGATTGAATTCTTTGAAATCGGAAAAGAAAACCAAATCCCGAAGGAGCAGCTCGCCAACGGACTTAAACTCTGCGTGAGTGAAGCAGAAAAAAAGAAGTACGCCGCCGCGGGGAGAAGAAACGGCCGGGAAGCGCGGGAGATGGAATCCGGTCCCACGGCAATTTTGTACGAAATTCTCACCAAAGCGGGGTTCTTTGACAAATTGGAAGACCGGAAAAAAATGGAGTTGATGGGCGCGGTTCTTTTTGCCGACGTTATTGAACGGAATGAATGGCTGGAGCCGACCGTCGAAAATTTCTTTGATGAATCAAAAATAAACTTCTTCAAAATCAACCGCCTCCTGAATCACGAGCAGGTTTTGAGCGTCATGAGCGATTTCCTAAAAGAAGCAAAAATCAATTGGTCCGATTTCGGCGAAACCAGAAAAATCGTGAAAGAAATTGTGGAACAAAAAGCGCGTGAACCGTTATCGGATGAGTTTATCCGAAAACACGATTTGGAGAGCGCGATGAAAAAACAAACAGAAAACATCCGCGGTTCCCGAGTTTTCCTGAAAAGCGAGACGAATGTTTTTCACGCCGAACTGGGAGGCAGGTCAACCAGCGGGGTAATCTATATCAAAAACCCCTCCACCCGGTGGAAAAACGGGGCGCCCGGACGACTGCCCGGCCAATTGCCGGCCATCGCCGCCGAAGCGCCGAGAGACCAGGAGACTGGGGAACCGCTCTGGAAGCCAAAACACGCTTACCTTGAGGTGAGCGACGGTTCATTCTTGGCCTATGTGAAAAGAGAAAACGCCTCGGAACTTTTGGGGAAAGTTGAGCATTACGGGAGAAGAACGGGAATTAACTTCCAGGTCGCTCATATCGGCAATTGGGTGAAAATCTTCGCGCCTTTCCGCGGCAAATTGCCGCCGGATTTTGAGGGAAGATTGGAAAACAACTGGTTAAAATTGCGCGTGAACAAAACAAAGAAAACCTCATAATCGTGAAATCAATCTCTATTTTACCGCGCGAGCGATGGCTTTGACAACGAGTTTGTCAAAAATATCGGGTAAAATTTTATTCGGATTCAAATTTTTTGTCGCGGCGGCCAGATTTTGAGCGGCTTTAATGAGCATTCTGTCGGTGATTTGTTTCACGCCGTTATCCAAAGCGCCCCGAAAAACCCCGGGGAAAACCAGAACATTATTAATTTGATTCGGAAAATCCGAGCGGCCCGTGGCCACGATGAAAGCGCCGGCCTTTTTGGCCAAAGCCGGCATTATTTCCGGCACGGGATTGGCCAAAGCTAAAATGACCGGTTTGGCATTCATTTTTTCAATCATCCCCGGCTTTAAAAGACCAGCGCGGCTTACTCCGATAAAAATATCCCTTCCCTTTAGACATCCGCTCAAATCGCCTTTAATTTTTTCCGCGTTCGTGCGTTTCGCCAATACTTTTTTATACTGGTCCAAGTGACTCCGCCCTTCATAGATGGCTCCGCGAGAATCCACCACGATAATATTTTTAAAACCGAATTTGAGGAGCAGTTGAGTAATCGCGTTGCCGGCCGCCCCGGCGCCGTTAACCGCGACTTTCACTTTTTCTTTTTTTGAGCCGCGTAATTTCAAAGCGTTGATGAGCGCGGCCAGCACCACCGTCGCCGTTCCGTGCTGGTCATCGTGCATCACGGGGATATCCAGTTCTTCTTTTAATCTCCTCTCCACTTCAAAACAACGGGGCGCGGCGATATCCTCTAAATTGATTCCGCCAAAAACCGGCGCGATGTTTTTCACCGCCGCCACGATCTCATCCGGATTCTGGGTGTTTAAACAAATCGGGAAAGCGTCAACGCCAGCCAATTCTTTGAACAAAATCGCCTTCCCCTCCATGACCGGAATGGCCCCCGCAGCGCCCAAATTTCCCAGTCCCAAAACGGACGAGCCGTCGGATACGACCGCCACCGTGTTGTGCTTCAGAGTGTAAAATTTAGCGAGCGATTTATTTTTTCCGATGGCTCTACTCACCGCGCCCACCCCCGGCGTGTAAGCCAGCGCGAGATCGGACTTATTTCTCAAGGGCACTTTGCTTTTTATCTCCAGCTTGCCCCGATATCTTTTATGGAGAGCGAGAGAGCCGCGATAAACATCTTGCCGTTTCATTGAGAATTAAAGATAAAGAAGTTCGGTCAGGCGCTCTTTGTCAAAACCGATAATAATATTGCCATCCACGTCAATCACCGGTATGCCCATTTGTCCGGATTTTTCAATCATCGCCTGCCGGGCCGGCAAGTCGGTGGCTACGTCCTTTTCCGCGTAATCTATTTTATTCGCCTGAAAAAATGCCTTGGCCATCTTGCAGAAAACACAGCTCGGGGTGGTGTAAATAGTCACTTTGGACATACGACTTAATTATGGGAATTATTTTTTCAAAATCAACCCTCCTCGCCCCGCCTGTACTTCTCTCGGAACTCAACTTAGAAAAATGGGCTAGCCCCGGAAGCAAGGGTTTCAAGGAAGCTCTCGGAGGCGAAAAAGCTTGCCCCCACACCTACGCGTAGGCGTGGGGGCTTGGTCTTTTGCAAAGCAAAAGTTTTTCGCCGAGAGCGCAGGCCCGATTTTCCGCTGGAGAAAATCGAGGCCGGTTCCGAGAAACCTTTGCTTCCGGGGCGACAACCTAATATTCCACTGATTCCTCGTCATAAATCCCATCATTTGAACCATTTGATAAGTCCTTGTGTTCCACACTCAAAAGCACGCTCGGGTCATCCAAAAATCTGGAAAGCCGATTAAATGACATCGGACCCATATTTCCCGCCAGATGAAAAAGCAAAAAAAGCTTATTCCGGGCGCGAGTAATCGCCACATAGAAAAGCCGGCGCTCTTCTTCTATTTCTTCTCGCGACTTTAAAGCTATTTTTGACGGCAACACCCCCTCCATCACGCCCAAAAGATAAACCACATCCCATTCCAAGCCCTTGGCCGAGTGAATGGTGGAAAGGGTGAGTAGTTTTTCATTCTGTTGTCTGTCTTCGGGAATTTCAATCACCAAATCGGCGAGCAGGTCGTTCAAGTCCGTGTAACTCAAGGTGATTGGCCGTAACGCTTCCAAGTCGTTCAGCCGATTCGGCCATTCGTCGAATTTTTCTTTCAGAATCGGAAGATAATAATCCGCGATGAGACCGAATTTCCCGCCGACGGAAAGATTTTGGACGGCGGCCCTCGCGAGAGTTTGTTTCAACTCCGCGAGATGCGGCGAATATTTATAGCCCTCCGCGTACCGAACTAAAACATTAAGGGCGGAGTTCAAATCCCCCGCCCGGCGGATTTGAGAAGCAATCGTCTCGGCGGTTTTCCCGCCGACACCCGGCAGTAAGGTGAGAATCCGGCTCCAGCTCAATTCATCCTTGAAATTCGCGAGCACTTTCAAATGCGCGAGCACATCTTTTACGTGAGCGGTTTCGTAAAATTTCAATCCGCCGAAAATCTTGAAGGGCAGTCCGGCGCGGGCCAGTTCCGCCTGAAGCGGGATGGAGACATAAGAGGAGCGAAAAAGCACCGCCTGACGCGCGGGCGGCGCGCCGTTCAAAATAAATTCATGGATTTTCTCCTTCACCCAGGCCGCTTCTTCTTCGGCATCGCCAAAATAAATAATGTTCGGTTTTTCTCCGGCGCTCTCCCGAGCCGCCAGCAGGGTCTTTTTGAATTTATTTTCCATATTTTCCAGAACGGCATTGCTCAAATCCAAAATCGCCTGCGTGCTCCGGTAGTTGCTCTCCAATTTCACGATTTTGCAATTCTCAAACTGCTCCGGGAAACTCATAATATTTTCGTGGCGCGCCCCGCGAAAACCGTAGATGCTTTGAGCGTCATCTCCCACCACCATCACATTTTTATGCCCGGCGGAAAGCAGATAGGTGATATCGCCCTGAAGTTTGTTTGTGTCCTGGTATTCGTCCACCATCACAAAACGATATTTTTGAGAAAGAACCTCTCTGATTTTTTCATCTTTTAAGAGTTCTCTTGAATAAAATAAAAGGTCGTCATAATCCAGATAGCCGGACTCTCTTTTATAGGCGACATAATTTTCCTTGATTTTTTCTATATCTTCGGCAAATCGGCTCAAGTGCTCATATCCCCTTTCCAATATCTCTTCTATGGAGAGATTTTTGTTGAGCGCGCCGCTGATGATGTTCCGGAGCGTGTTTTTTTGGGGAAATTTTTTATTCTCATCGGTGAGATTGATTCTTGACGCTATTTTCCCGAGCGCCTCCTGGGCGTCGTCCTCGTCCAAAATCAAAAGATTCTTCGGTAAACCTAGATTAGCGCCGTATTGTTTTAATAATTTATAAGCGAAGGAGTGAAATGTGCCGCCCTCCACTTTCCGCGCGCGCGGGTCGTGTTCGGCGGCGCGGTTCAGCATCTCGGCCGCCGCCCGCCGCGTGAAGGTCAGAAGCAAAATAGCCTCCGGCCTCACGCCGTTTTCCATAAGATGCAAAACGCGGTATTCAATCACCCGCGTTTTCCCGGAGCCCGGCCCCGCTATCACCAGGACCGGCCCCTCAATCGTCTTCACCGCCTCCCACTGACTGGGGTTCAGAAGTTTTTCAATATTCATTACAACAATTTCTCCTGCTCTTTTTTATCTTGAGAGACCATGGGGTTATTTCTCTGTTTTTCCCGGCGCTCGGCTAAAAATGTTTCATATTTTCCAGGAAGGATTTTAAGTTTTTGAAAATCTTTTTCCAACTCCTGCAAAACGCCCGTGGAACGCAAGGCGGCGGCAGGATGATATAAAGGAATGACGAGTCGTTCACCCCACCAAAAAACCTTGCCGTGAGCGTCAGAGATTTTGGCGTTCGGCAGAATGTAATTCATTGAGTATCGGCCCAAGGGCGCGATTATCTTCGGGTTTAGAATCCCTATTTCTTCGGTGAGATACGGCCGATACGCTTCAAGTTCTTCCGGCAAGGGGTCGCGATTCCCCGGCGGACGGCGTTTCACAATGTTGGAAATGTAGACGTTCTCGCGCCGCCAGCCGATATCAGCCAATAATCTGCCCAAAAGTTTTCCGGCGCGGCCCACGAACGGCCTTTGCAGTTTATCTTCAAAAAAACCCGGCGCTTCCCCGATAAACATCACCTCGCTTTCGGCGCTTCCCTCGCCAAAAACGAAATTCGCCTCCCGAAGCGGCAGATTTTCATCGGCCACCATTTTTTCCTTCAGCGCCGAAAGTTTTTTTGATTTCTCTTCACTAGACATAATAAGAGGTGGCCTAATTGATTAGACCACCATAAAATTTACCGAACTCCCAAAAAATTTTTCAGGTAGTTCAAAATGTCTTCTCTCGGCACCGCCTCCTGTTTCCGATTCTTTATATCCTTTATCTGAACAATCCCCTTCTTTCTTTCTTCGGCGCCTGCGATGAGCACCGCCGGATAATTTTGCTTTATGGCGTAATTAAGCTGGCCCTTCAGATTTTTTTCCTGGCCGAGATAAATTTCCGTCGCGATGCCGCCGCGGCGCAATTCCGTCGCGAGACCCTCGCAAAATCCCCGCGACGCTTCGTCAAAATTCAAAATGAGCGCGCGGGCTCCGGAATTAAATTTCGGAAGAATGTCCATTTTTTGAAGCGCCGCAAAAAGCCGGTCCACGCCCACCGAGGCGCCGGTCGCGGGGATATTGACGGAGCTGAAACGAGAGACCAATCCGTCATAGCGCCCGCCGGAAAAAACGCTACCGATTTCCGGACAATCGGTCAGCGCCGCTTCAAACACCGGGCCGGTGTAATATCCCAAGCCGCGCGCCACGGAAAAATCAATCGCCCAGTTCCCCGCCGGAACGCCGAGCGCCTCAACATCTTTCGCCAATTCTCCCAATTCCAGGATACCTTCCTCAGCTATGCTTGAATTCTTAAATAAAACGGCGGCTTCTTTTAATACTTTTTTACTTTCTCCTTTCAGTTCCAAAAAATTCCCAATGATTCTTATGGACTCCTTTTTCAGAGCCGCGCCCGAAACCGAAGCGAGCTCGGCCTCAACTCCACTCCATTTCTCCCTATCCAATTTGTCCATGATTCTCAATACCTTTTCAAGTTTATTTTCCGGAAAGCCGGCGTAATCCGGAAGCGCATTCAGAATTTTCCGATTATTTATTTTAATCACGAAATTTTCCAAACCGAGCGCGGCTAATGTCTCATACATCAGAGAAATAATTTCCGCGTCGGCCTCAACGCCCGGCGCGCCCACGATGTCCGCGTCAAACTGCGTGAATTCCCGGAAGCGGCCGGCCTGCGCCCGCTCCCCCCGCCAGACATTCCCGACTTGATAGCGTTTGAAAGGTTTCGCGATTTCATTGGAATAGGTGGCAATCACCCGCGCGAGCGGCACCGTCAAATCAAACCGCAGAGCGGTTTTTTCATCCTGACCGCTTAAATTTAATTTAAAAATCTGCTTTCTGAACTCCGGGTCGCCGCCGGTTAAGATTTCTTCCCGCTCCGCCCCCGGCGTATCCAGCGGCACGAAACCGAACCGCTTGAATGTGGTTTTTATCGTTTCTACCATCCACTCCCGGGCCGCCGCGTCAGACGGCAGATAATCCCGGAAACCGGAGGCCAATTTCGGTTCAATATATTTCTTCATAATCCTATCTTATCAGCTTTTTCAGAAAACAAAAATCGCGAAGACCGCCGCGGCGGCCAGCATTAAAACAAACGTCAGCCAGCCCAAGATATTTGAAACGGGCGTGTTCGCCCGACCCTTCATAATGGTCTTGTTGTTGGCGATGCGAATGATGAGAAAAATAATCGGCGGAGTAATGAAGGTGTAAAGGACGCCGGTATAAATCAGAAGTTGGATGGGGTCAAAATTAAAAAAATTCAGCGCCATCCCGATGAGAGTCGCCAGAATGATGACGAGATAAAACCCCCTGGCCTCCCGGAAGGTTTTGCTGATTCCTTCGCGCCAGTTAAAAATCTCCGCGAGCATATAGCCGATGCTACCCGCCAAAACCGGAATGGCCAGAAGGCCGGCGCCGATAATACCCAGACCGAAAATCAAAAAAGCAAATTGGCCCAGGAGCGGCTTTAAAACCAGCGAGGCCTGGTCAAAATTGGCAATCGCCGGCAAACCGTATAAACCGGCCGCCTGCCCGGCCGCCGCGATAACGAACCAAGTGATAAACTGGGAGAAAAACATTCCCCAGAGAGTGTCCTTTTTCAAATGCTTCAATTCGTTTTTCGTCACCAAAAATCTTTTCAGGCGCCGTTCTTTTTTCTCCTCATCCCGCTCCTCCGTCTCCTCATCGGCTTGCCAAAAAAACAGGTACGGCGAGATGGTCGTCCCTAAAAACGCGGTGAAAAGCAAAACATATTCTTTGCTGAAACTGAAAGAAGGCCAAACGGTCGCCTTCAAAGCCGCGAGCCAGTCCACGTGAAGATAAAAAGCGGTCAGGATGTAAAAAGCGAAAGAAAGCATGAGCCACTTGAGCGCACCGGCAAACTTCGGGTAGGAAAGAAAAATCGTAAAGAAAAGGATGAAAACGCTCGCGGCCGGTAGCCAGAAGAATCTTGAAACCGACGAGAGCCGTTCGGCAATCACGCCGATGGCGAGCAGGTCGGCGCCGATGTTCACGGTAATCGCTATCACCGAAATCCCCCCGATAAAATACAAAATCCATTTCGCGTAGTGTTCTTTGATGACTTTCACGAGCCCCTTGTCGGTCACGTATCCTATCCGCGCCGACATCTCCTGAATCGCATACATAAAAGGCAGACAGAAGAGCGTGAGCCACAGCGTCCGAAAGCCGAAAACAAACCCCGATTGGAGATAGGTCAGAATGCCCGAGGGGTCGTCATCGGAGGCGCCGGTAATGAGTCCCGGTCCGGCGCTCCGCCCAATTTTTTTGACCTTCTCCCAAAATCTCATTAACTTAATTATGCCACAAACAAATTTTAAAATTTCAGATATTTTTCCCAGTATTCGTAGAGCTTCTTCGTGGCGATTAAATCGCCGACGTTGTATTTGGCGATATCCAAAAATTTCCTTTCTTTAAATAAAATTCCGACATCTTCGCCGGTGACGCCCCCCGCTTTCGGGCTTTCAATGCCGAAGGCGCGGCTCCAAAGATGCAAATTACCTTTTCTTCGCACCGCGCCGTAGAAAGAGAACTGGTCCAGAAGGTCAATATGCTTGCCGTCAAACCGCTGGCTGTTCAAATACCGATTAGACATTAAATCCTTGCTCGGCCGCACGCCGCGAATGGCCGACCGGACCATGAGAAACGGCACATCAAAACTCCGGCCATTGAAACTGATAAATTCCTGATAGCTCCTGGCGCCGTTCCAGAAATTTTCCAGCATTTCCTTCTCGGTCGCGGACTTGAATTTAATCCCGTTTTCCTCGGTTTCCTTAAAATCAATCCCCGGAGCTTGAAAGTAAACCGCGCCTTTTTCCTTTTCGTAATCCAAAACGCCGATGGCCACAATCTCGCCGGTTAAAGGAGAAAAACCGAGACCCTGTTTTAGGTCGCGCAGGGCTTCTTGATATTCGTCGTCGCTCCCGGATTCTTTTTTAATCCATTTGGTCAAAACCTCCCGCGTCGTGGCATCCAACCCGTCAAAATTCTCTCCCACGGTCTCAATATCAAAAATAAGTTTGGACATAAAACGGATAGGAACTCTCCATTGTCCCCCCACCAGGATTCGAACCTGGGACCCACTGCTTAAAAGGCAGGTGCTCTACCAACTGAGCTATAGGGGGATGCCGTAAAAACGAGGACTCTAATTCTTTCTATCCTTCTGAATAATCCGCCAGTGATACAGGAAAAGCGGCGCGCCGATGATAATCATCGCCAGAGCGTTGGAAGCGCTTCGTTCCCGGTCGCTTTGTTGTTGTTTCCTCTGGGCTTCTTCCTGCTCAATTTTGTATTTTTCATCTTCCGCCGGAGCCGGAGTCACAACATTGTCCCTAGCATCGGGAGGCGCAAGCTTCGCGGGATAAGCGGGGTAGATTATCGGCCGGTCGGCATTCTTAAATACAAAGGCCTTCAACCCCAAATCAACCAGATTCACGAGACCGATGACTACAATCACCAACCCCACGAGGGAGAACAAATACAGATAAATTGCGCGGATTAATTCCTTGCGTTCCATGCGAGGTATATTATAATCAAACTGCTTTTGAAAGCAAATAAAAGCAAACTTTATTCCTCGGTAGCTCAATGGTAGAGCGGCTCCCTGTTAAGGAGATGGTTGTAGGTTCGAGTCCTACCTGCGGAGCCAGATACCCAACTTCGATTAAGAAGGGCGTCGAAACCATCTTTTGCCCTATATTTTACAAGCTTTCGGTCTTCAAAAACGAGTTCGGAAAACACTTGGGTCACTAGATCTCGTTTTTCTGTGTCTAAAGCGTGTTCGTAGTACAAACTGGCGTTTTTAACGAGTTCGGAAAAGGTAACGATATATTTTAGCAAATCTCGCGCTGATTCAGCGTAAATTTTTATCTTGCCGTCTATCTCAGCCAATCGTTCGTTAAACCGATTCTCTTCACTTTTAATATCCACCATAGTCATTGTGTTGGTCCGTAGGAGAGTTAATTTATTGTTCATGAGATAGTCTAGATCCTCAAAAACCTTTTTTCTTTGGGAATGGAGGTCGTCTAATTCTTTGATTCTAGATTCAGAGATAGTGCCGAGATCTTTTTTAGCTTTCTCCTCAAGTTCCACGAGTTCATCGTCTGTAAAGTTTATGGTGGCAAGAGTTGCCTGAACTAATTTATGGATATCTGTTTCGGTTAAATTTTTGTCAGGATTATGGCACCCATCCTTACAGCGTGTCCGGTAGTAAGTGATACCCTTTTGAATATAGGGCGAATACCCACGACCACATGAACATCGGAGTAATCCTCGGTAAGTGAAGAAATCTTTATCAATATAATGGACACTAACATTGCGGGCGGTAAGAAGTCCTTGCACCTTATTAAACAAACCTGCATCTATAAGTGATTGATGAAATTTACCATCAATAAATCCTCCTTCTGCAATTCTACCTTATTTCAAGCCACTAATCAAGTTTCCGATTGTTTTAATTTGACCAGTGTGCTACCCTAAAATTACAACTGAATAAGGCCTAAACCCAGTAATGGGCATGGCAAAAATCGTAAGCCATAGAAAACCCGGCATTCACGGCGTGGCTTACGTTATAGGGGGAAACCTCTATAGGGTCGCAAGACCTCGTGGTGTCGGGCTTTGTGTGTTTAATCATTATTAGAGATATTAATTAATTATGATCACTGGCTTACCAAATTACTCACCGAAAAAGTTAGTTCTCTTTGGTTTTTTGCTCGGGTTAGTCTCGAGTATGTATTCTGAATATGCTGAACCTATTCCTGGTTTTATCGCGGACGTCTTTGGTTTAATTGGATTGATCTGTTTGATCGTGGGAATTTATCGTTGGATTAAATTAAAAACCAAAGTTGGCCCAAACTAAAATGGACAAGACTCTTCGAAACGTCATTATCGCAGGGATTCTGTTTGTAAGTATTTCTTTTACCTACTATTTTTTCTTTAGCCCTAAGACCGAATTCGATGCTTGTTATGCTAAATGTGCTATTTATACAAATACAAAAAAAATTGTGTTACTGTTTGCGGAAAGCAATAAACAAATTTTAGAACAATTAGGTATGAAAAAACACAAAATACTAATCGAATTATCGAAAACTAAAAATACCGGCCAAGAAGATCATTGTTGATTTATCCTGTCATAGGTATAGGCTTGGTATATCAATGATAGGGAGGTTTTTGATTAAAAATTAAGATTAAAATTACTATGAAAAAATTAACGTTAGTTTTGGTTATAGTATTTGTTTTCGGAGCAGGGTTACTGGCAAGTGCTCCAGTTTCTTCTGCTGAACTGTTGGTTGCGCCTACTGAAATAACGGCTAATCTATCAAACTCAATCTCGTCTACGATAAGGAGTTTGGTGCAACGAGTAATAATTCTTGAAAAACAAGTTGTCGAACTGTTTCAAAAAATTGCGAATATTCAACTCCTGCCTGGACCTGTTGGTCCACAGGGACCGATTGGTTTGACTGGCCCACAAGGAATTCAGGGGGATGCCGGGCCGAAAGGAGATAAAGGAGACACCGGCGAACAAGGACTTCCAGCTCAACACGGAGCAGGTAATATTGCATTTACCTATGATTCTTACTTATTGAAAACGGATGGCACTGTATGGACAAGCGATGGCCTGAGTTACCGTCGAGTACAAGGACATGATGTTCCGATTCCTGTGAGTGACATCGTTGACTGGCATATTTGGTGGCTGACCGATAAAAATGGTAATTTTTGGCATTCTCGAAATGACAGGAATCTTTGGGATAATCTCGGACCGTTACCATAAATTAATATGAAAAAAATAATTTTACTGGCATTATTGACGCTCATAATTCCATAAATTACCTTCGCTGCGTGGTGGAATCCCTTGAGTTGGTTTAGCAACTGGACTTTCTCTCAACCAGTCCAAGATACTCCAGTCCAAGTTTTAGAGAATCGGATAAAAGAATTGGAAAAAAAGTTAGAAAATAAGACAAGTGAAATAGCCACTACAACAGGAACAATAGCCACGATAACGGCGACCACAACTCAAGTTTTGCCTCCCACGAAGAAAGTTGGTAATAACCAAGTGCCAGTGGCTTCACAGCCACCAAAGAAACCTGTTGTTGCTCCGAAACCGCCGGTTCCTGTAGTGGTCCAGCCAATTATTCCCGTTCCGGTTTTACCGCCCTCGCCTGTTCAGACTAGAGACTACAAAGTTTTATATGATGATTTGCAAGGGAAATATGCTTTTTTGCGAGACAAAAGGGTTGATAGCGATATTGTTAGCACGAGAGAGGCAAGCATACAAGACATCAATCAACAAGCCCACTTAAAATACCTTAATGATCTTTACTTCAAACTTGATGGTTTATTAGCGAAAGTGGGAAAACGTATTCCATCGGAATTTGACTCTTGGGAATTAATATACAACCAGATTATCAAAGAATATACCGATGAGAACAACAGATACACCGCAGGGTTGGCTGCCTCTAATGTTGCTACTCAAAATACCGCAAATTATGCCGTTATTAAAGCGGCGTTAGATAAACAAGAAAAATTAAACGCCGTAAACCAAAAGATCGCTGACCTCAATGCTAAATATGCCAAAGATATCGCGGCGGCTCGTGGTAATGGTGGCATGACAACTGGACAATCAGACGCAGTAGTAAGAAACCTAAACAGTCAGTACATAATTAATTACGACGCACTGCAGGCCGAATATCAACAAATTTTGTACAGCAGATAGTGCACTACATTAAAAACTAATATGGAAAACAAAAACTTTTATTCAATAACAAAAGGCCAGTTGGTAATAACATTGATTTTTGGGGTAATTGGAGCGTTATTTTCTTTTATTTCCGCAAGTGAAGAAAGAGATCCCTTCTTCGGACTTTTAGGAATAGACATATTATTTTTTATATTCTTTTACACAATCGGCTGGCGAGCAAACAAGAAAAAGGATAACCAATTATGAGAAATAATTGGGTAATCATTGTCCTGATTGTTCTGTCTGTTTGGTTTTGGCGAGACCACCGAAATATGAAAAATCAATTAGCAGAATCGCAGGATGAGTTATCTTATTGCGAAGAGGAGTCATCCTCTTATCAGGATGCGCTGGATCAAGCGAATCAAAACATAGAAAATGCTAGATCTAATGCTTGGTCTTCCTATGATGAGATGGGTGATGCATTAGATAATTTAGAAACAGTTGAGCCTTAGTTTTAGATCATACGATCTACACCAAAACCTGACCCCATAGTCCTATCTCAAACAAGCCAATCTCTCTAATCCTTCCATACTAATTTTCACCATCGGGTAGATCCGATACAGTTCGGAAAATGTGTAACTTGCAAGTTCAACAAGTAAGTGCAACACCTCTGTATGATTAAGGGGTATGAACT
>CAYISE010000003.1:0-46809 GCA_964366055.1 uncultured Candidatus Saccharibacteria bacterium | reverse complement strand
ATCCTCCCGGACGTAAAGATGAGAAAAAATTCTCACCGCCCCGCCCGCCGGCGCGCCGGCGGCCGCTCTCGCGTTGGTAAAAACCTTGAAGCCGATGCCGCCCGTCTCCACCACGACATAGCCGTCGCTCCGTTCCGTAATTCTTCCCGACAAAGTGTGAATCATAAAATTTGATCACCTTCATTATAGAAGAAATCCTTTCCTCCGAAAACACGCTATCAAATTCCCTGATTGAAGCGTTCTAAATCTTACGGAGTTCAATTCCGTAAGAACTTAACAATTCTAACGATCGTTATGTTTGTTAAGCGTTAGGAAGTGAGAGATTATGAGATGAGTTTTGTATTTGACAAATATACTATTTGGTAGTATAATGAGAACAGTAAACTAAATAACAAAAAACTATCATGAAGGGAGTATCTTATGAAAAAGAATCTGTCTCTTGCTATTCTTGGTTTCTTTGCAACTACCCTTTTTGGTTGCTCCCCGATGGGAATAACCATCCGCTCCTCCGGTGGCGCGGAATTTTTGGGGGACATCATCAATTCCGTCACCGGACTGGATCTCGGCCCGGCAACGAGTGTTATGATTGGGAACCCCACCCCATTCTATTTTGAAGTGGCGATTCTTAATTCCACTTTCAATATTGAGCCAAGTGGATCAATTCATGATTCCTGGCACGTTGAGTTTGATTGGTCTCAATTGCCGGTTACTATCAGGGCTTTCACTGACAAGGATCACGTAAATCTTGTCGGGGTTGCCCAAAGAGTTTTGGAAATCCGGAGAGATCAGCCCACCGTATGGCTGGTGAACCAAATCTTCTTTCTGGACGGGGGCTGGCGAGGTTATTCTTCCCATGTGTCGCCCTATCCGCAACCCGATCTAGGAATGGACAAGGAGGTGAACATTCCTAGGATTGCGACTAAATCAACCAATGTCGTTGAGATAATCAACGGGACGTTGTTTGATTTTATCGTTCGCGAAAGCAGAACGAAGGGGAGAATCTCGGACCTTCTTGGACTTAGCGTTTCCAATGCCGATGCCGTCGTAAAACCCGGTGGCATCTACCGGAGCACCACCTTTGATATGTATCGCTCCGGGAGGATTATCCGCCAAGCCATCTTCATTGACCGAGGGAGATTTGTGGGATATGCGGACCCAATTGAGTTTTATATCAGCCCAGATGGCCCGCGCGCCCAGCAGGTTCTTCTGATTCCCAGTAGCATTAGACGCTACTAATGTATTAGGAAGTCCGACTTCCTAATATTGACCGCGACCAAGAAATTTTGGCCGCGGTATATTTTTTGCTACGATATCTAGAATGCCGGAACTTCCCGAGGTTCACACCACCGCGACCCATCTTAATAAAAAAGTGAGGGGTTGGATTATAAAAGACATCTGGACTGACTGGCCCAAGTATTTCAAAGAGCCGAAGGGCGAGAAGAATTTTAAGAGAATGATTCTCAGCCGGAAAATCCTTTCGGTCGGGAGGAAAGGCAAAAATATTCTCTTTTATCTCTCGGGCGGATACATAATGCTCGCGCACCAGAAAATGACCGGCCATTTTTTGGTCGGCCGCTGGCGGGAAAATTCAAAGCGCGGTGAGTGGATACCGGCAGAGCGCAAAAGTCCGCTGGGGGATGAGAAAAACCGCTTCATCCGCCTGATCTTTTTTCTGAACGGCGGTGAAATGCTCGCGCTCTCGGATTTGAGGAGATTCGCGAAATTGATTTTGGGTCCCGAAAAAGAAATTTTGAGTATGCCGGAGTTGAAAGAACTGGGTCCGGAGCCGATTGCTCCGGGTTTCACCTTTTCCAAATTCCGTGAACTTTTTAAAAATAGAAGAGGAAAAATAAAACCGGTCTTACTGGACCAGAATTTTCTAAGCGGAGTGGGCAATATCTATGCGGATGAATCCCTGTGGCAGGCCCGCCTTCATCCCTTGAGGCCGATTCAGGGTCTAAACAAATCCGAGCTTTGGCGACTTTATAACTCCCTCCGGTTGGTCTTAAAGAACGCCATTAAACTCCGTGGCTCCTCGGTGGACGACTACCGTGTTCCCTCGGGCCGGCGCGGTTTTTACCAAACCCGGCATCAGGTTTATCATAGGGAGGGCGAGGCGTGCCGGCGTTGCGGCAGAAAAATCAAGAGAATCAAGATTAGCCAACGCTCGGCGCATTTTTGTCCGCACTGCCAAGTTTAAAAATTATAAAATTTAAAAATCCATCGTGTTATATTATTTCTACGGGCCGGACTCATACCGGCGGAATAAGGGGCTGAATTCTTCAATCGCCGAATATAAAAAGAAACGTTCCATGACGGACCTCGCGGTTTTTGATTTGGCGGAAGAGCCGGAGGGTTGGATTAAAGCCCGGGACTTTTTGAACCAGCCCTCAATGTTTGTTGATTCCAAGGTGCTGGTGATAAAAGAAAGCGGAGCGGTCGCGGAGAAAGAATGGGTAAAAATTTTAAAATCCAATCTGGAGACCCCGCGCGTTTTTATTATGATTTCCGACGCGAAAAACCCGCTGAAGGCCTTTGAGTTTTTGACAGAATCACCGGTCAAAAAGGACTTCTTCGGGGAATTGGAAGGCCAGTTCTTGGAACTTTTCGTAAAAAGGGAAACGGCAGTACGGGGACTTCATTTTGAAAAAGAGGCCTGGATTTTTCTGTTGGATTATTTCGCCGCGGCGGCGGAACGAAGCTGGGTGATTATAAACGAATTAAACAAAATTTCTCTCTTGGGTTTATCCGAACCGATAAAGTCCGACGATTTGAAGAGCGTCATTGCTTACGCTCCCCAGGACGAGGTTTTTGAAACAGCCAAGCAAATTATGTGGTCGCGGGATTGGATTCAAAAGGCGAAATTATTGGAGTGTCTTCTGCTTCAAAAAAAAGAGCCGGCTCACATTTTCAATTCACTGGCCTTTCTGGCTAAAGGGAAAGAATTGGTGAGAATGGCCGATTATGACATCGTCATCAAGAGCGGCAATCTGGATTATGAAGAGGCGCTTCTGGATTTTGTACTACCGTAATTGCTCGTAATTGTTTTTACTATCCCATTAAGACGATCGTCTTGATGGGATAGTAAGATATTAAATTCAGAGAAACTGTCTATTTTGGCAGTTTTTTTGACAGGCGGGACTTCAGCCGGTCGGCTTTGCCGCGTTTGATCAATCCCACCTTGGTTGTTTTATCCAGGGTTTTATAGACCTGGGGCAGATATTTTTTGGCTTCATCGGGTTTGCCGGCGGCCACCAGTTTTTTAAAATGTTTCAAGGTCGCATGCATTTTTTTCTTGCGTTCCAGATTGAGCCCGTGGCGGCGCAAATTCTGACGGAGCGCTTTTTCGGCCGACTTCGTGATTGGCATTTGAGTGATCCCATTTTATCTGTTTTGGATTATTGAGTCAAGGGACGAAGACGATCTCGGCGTATATCTCGCGGCACCAATGGTTCGTTTCTTCCAGCAAAAGGTAAGATCAATGCGCACTAGTATAAAACATTGAAGCCGAGCCCCAAACAAGATAGAATTAAATTAATGCTCAAATCAAAAGACCTGGCGGAGCAACTTCAGAAACAGAGGCGGGAGGCGGAGGAAAAAGACGCTCAAAGGCGGGCCGAAAAATACGGCCTGGATTATCTGAACCTCATTTCCGCCAAGGTGCCCTCCGAAATCAAAGCGATGATGCTCGTTCCCGAGGAAGAAGCCCGAGTGGCTCTTCTCGTCCCCCTGCAACTCGTGAGGAAGACGCTCATCGTGGCCGCTTTTGACCCGATAGAACCGAGAGCAAAAAAAATAATTGAGGAGCTCAAAAAGAAATACGAAGTTAAGGTGGTGGTGGGTTCTCTCTCCGGTTTGAAACACGCCTGGGACTACTACCAATACATCGTGCCTCTGAAAGACATCAGCGGCAGTGTGAACATTGACGAAGCCAAACTTCACGAGACCCAAAGTATCATCAAATGCCTGGATGATCTCACGAAAAGCATTCAGGATTTCAAGGGTCCCTACACTTCCCAGATTTTGGAAATTATTTTGAGCGGCGCGATGGCCCTCGGCGCCTCCGACATTCATCTGGAACCCACCGAGAAGGCCGGCGATTTGCGTTTGCGGATTGACGGTTTGCTCCACACCGTTTTTTCCGAATTTAACCGGACCGTCTACAAATCCGTCATCACCCGCGTCAAGCTTCTTTCCAATCTGAAACTGAATCTCCAAAACCAGCCACAAGACGGCCGCTTCACGATTTCTTTGAAAGACCGCTCCATTGAAATCCGAACCTCGCTCATCCCCTCGGAATACGGGGAGACGGCCGTGCTCCGGCTTTTGGACCCGGCCTCGCTTAAGGTGAATCTGGAAGACCTGGGCTGGCGCGCCGACGACCTCGCGATTGTGGAAAAAGAAATTAAAAAACCCAATGGTCTCATTCTGAATACCGGCCCCACCGGTTCTGGCAAGACGACGACGCTCTACGCTTTCTTGAAGAGGGTGACCCGGCCGGAGATAAAAATCATCACCGTGGAGGACCCGATTGAATATCACCTGCCCGGTATTTCCCAGACCCAGGTGGACCCGGGCGCCGGTTACACCTTCGCCTCGGGTTTGCGCTCCATCCTACGGCAGGACCCGAACGTCATTCTGGTGGGCGAAATCCGCGACAAAGAAACAGCCGAAATCGCCTTAAACGCCTCGCTGACCGGCCATATCGTCTTCTCAACTCTTCATACGAACGATGCCGTGGGCGCCATTCCGCGGCTCCTGGACCTGGAAATCCAGACCAATATCCTGGGGCCGGCATTGAACTTAATCATCGCCCAGCGGCTGGTGCGCCGGCTCTGCCCGGAGTGCCGGACTCGGAAAAAAACAGACGCGGGATTGGAAGATAAAATCAGAAAATTCATTGCCGCTCTCCCCGCCCGAGTCAAGAAAAGCGACTACGGGAAATACGAAATTTTTGAGGCGAAGGGTTGCGACAAATGCGGCCGCCTGGGCTATAGGGGGCGCACCTCCATTTTTGAACTGCTTTTGATTGACGAGGAGATTGAAGCGGCGATTTACCAAAACCCGACCGAGATACAACTAAAAAATCTGGCCGGGAAACAGGGAATGGTTACGATGCAAGAGGACGGGCTTCTTAAAATATTCGCGGGCGTAACGAGTTTTGAGGAGGTGGAACGATTAACCGGCCAAATCGTTTGGCCGGCATAGGAAGGAGAAATTCCAACGAAAGATCTGTGGGCAGTTCGCCGGGTTTGAGAAGGCGTTTAAAAATTTTCCGAGGAGTCACCCAGCCGAAACCAGGTGATCCGGGGCTAGGAAAACTCTCGGTGCCCACAGGTCTCTCATTAAAATTCTAAACCATACTAGCATAAATAGTTTTAAATGTCAATATAAAGAAAATATGGAAAAAGAGATAAAAAAAACCAATAACGAGGAAAAAAACCTGGAGCTTCTGTTAAGGCCCGGCCGCTGGGAGGATTACATCGGCCAGGAAAAAGTAAAAACCAATCTGCGGCTTATCATTGACGCGGCGAAGGGCCGCAACGAAACCGCCGACCATCTTCTTTTTTACGGCCAAGCCGGTTTGGGAAAAACCACCCTCGCCTACATCGTGGGCAAAGAGATGAATGTGAATGTGCGCTCCACCTCCGGTCCCGCGCTTGAGCGGGCGGGCGACATCGCCGCCATCTTAAGCAATCTGGAACCCAACGAGATTCTTTTCATTGACGAAATCCATCGCATCAACAAACTGGTGGAAGAAATTCTGTATCCCGCGCTTGAGAGCCGCAAACTGCACCTGATCGTGGGCAAGGGTCCTTCGGCCAAAACCTTCAGTTTGGATTTGCCGCCCTTCACGGTAATCGGCGCGACGACGAGAATCAGCCCTCTTTCCGCGCCGCTCCGTTCCCGCTTCGGCGCCACTTTCCGTCTGGACTACTATCAACCCGAGGACATTGAGAAAATTATCGGGCGGTCGGCGCAAATCCTGGGCGTGAAAATTACAAAAGAGGCGGTGGCGAAACTCGCCCGGGCTTCGCGCTTTACGCCGCGGACGGCCAATCGTCTCCTGAAACGCGCCCGGGATTACGCCCAAGTGTACCAGCAAAAAAACATAGATGAGGAGACCATTCATAAAATCCTGGAAATGCTGGACGTTGACGAACTGGGGCTTGAGGAAACCGACCGGGAACTTTTGAGAATTATCATAAAAAAGTTCAATGGCGGGCCAGTGGGTTTGAAGACCCTCGCCGCGGGCCTGAATGAGGAAATGGAAACCATTGAGGGTGTTTATGAACCATTCTTGATGAAACTGGGCTTATTGCATCGCTCACCGCTGGGCCGAATCGCGACCCCGCTCGCCTATGAGCACTTGAAGATTCCCCGCGACAAGAAACTAATTTAAGATTGGGGATGAAAGTTATCACTTACTCCCCGCTTGAGACGAAAAAACTGGGCGAACTTCTAGCGAAAGAAGTTCTGAAGACCAAAAACGGGAATGCTGTTGTAGTCGCTCTTGAAGGAAACCTGGGCGGCGGCAAAACCACCTTCATTCAGGGCTTTGCCGAGGGATTAAAATTAAAAAACAAAATCACCAGCCCGACGTTTCTGATTTTCCGGCACTACAAACTACAAACTATTCGCTACAAACATTTCTTTCATATGGACGCCTATCGGATAAAAAAACTGAGCGAACTTGAGCCGCTTGGATTCAAAAAAATCCTTTCCCTGCCCCGAAGCATCGTTCTGATAGAGTGGGGGGAGAGAATAAAAAAGGCGCTACCGAAGAAAACGCGGTGGCTGGAATTCCGGCACGGCCGAAAAGAAAACGAACGGGTGATAAAATTCAAAATATGAAAAAACTTTTACTCATAGACGCCAATTCTCTGATTCATCGGGCGTTTCACGCCCTGCCGCCCCTCACCGCGAAAAACGGTCAGCCGACGGGCGCCCTTTACGGTTTAGCCGGCGCCCTTTTAAAGGTTCTCAAGGAACAAAAACCCGACTATGTCGCGGCGGCCTTTGACCGGCCCGAGCCGACCTTCCGCAAAGAAATGTTTGAGGGCTACAAGGCCCACCGGCCCAAGGCGCCGGATGAACTTATCAGCCAAATCATTGAGGCGCATAATCTCTTCAATAAATTTCACATCAATTATTTTGAAAAACCGGGTTTTGAGGCGGATGATATCATCGGCACTTTCGTAAAGAAATTCAAAAAAGACCCCGGGCGTCAAATAGTGATTCTCACGGGCGACCTGGACACTCTTCAATTGGTGGAAGGCGAAAAAGTAGTCGTCCAGACACCGAAAAGGGGGGTCGGTGAAACCGCGCTTTACGATGAAAAAGCCGTGATGGGGCGCTACGGATTGAGACCCGACCAAATGACGGATTATAAAGGCCTGGTGGGCGACGCCTCCGACAACATCCCGGGCGTGAGAGGCATCGGTCCCAAAACGGCGGAAAATTTTCTCAAAAAATACGGCGCTCTGGAAGACATTTTTAAAAAAATGCCGGCTGAAGACCCGGCGGCCAAAAAAATCCTGCCCTTTAAAAAAGAGGCGCTTTTTTCCAAAAAACTCGCGACCATTAACTGCGACGTCCCCTTAAAAGCGGGGGCGGGCGAGATAGAATATACCGGATTCAAACGGGAAACGCTTATTCCTTATCTTGAAAAACTCGGTTTTGAAAGCATCATTCGCCGGATGAACGGCGGGGAAATAAAAGGGGGAACCCTAAATCAAGAATCGTTCACCTTTGAACGGGAAATTGGGGTAGCTTGGGACTGGAAACCGATTATCAAGAGAATGATAAAAAACAAAAAGGAAATTCCCTCCAATTTATTTGACCTGGGGGTGGCGGGCTGGCTTTTAAATTCCGAGGAAACCGATTTCGCGCCGGAGATTTTAATTCAGAAGTTTTTAAAGAGCGGCGCCGAGGAAACAAGCCAGGAGACGATGAAACGCCTTTTCTACGAGTTGGAGCACCGAATTAAAAGAGATGGGCTGGAAAACGTTTTTTATAAAATAGAGATGCCGCTTATCCCGGCGCTCGCCTGGCTGGAAATCTGGGGCATCCAATCGGACGGAGAAATGCTGGAAAAACTCGGCGCCCGGATGAGCGAAAAAATTTCCGAACTCACTAAAAAGATTTATTCAATGGCGGGCGGCCCCTTCAATATCAACTCGCCCCGGCAGGTAGCCGAGGTGATTTTTGAAAGAATGAAAATAAGACCGGTGAAAAATAAAAGAACGAGCGCCGGCCGGCGCTCCACCGCCGAGGAGGTGCTTCTCTCCCTGAAAGACGCTCATCCGATTATCCCGGCAATTCTTTCTTACCGGGAAACATTCAAAATAAAATCCACCTACGCGGAGCCGCTGCTTCAGTTCCGGGACGCCGATAAAAGAATCAGGACAAATTTCATCCAGACCGGCACCGCCACGGGACGTCTGGCCTCCGAAAAACCCAATCTTCAGAACATCCCCCAGGAATCCGAGTGGGCGAAGGATTTGCGCGACACTTTCGTCGCCGCTCCCGGTTTTTCCTTCGCCTCTTTTGACTACGCCCAGCTGGAATTGCGGCTTCTCGCTCATCTGACGCTGGAAGAAAAACTTCTTAGGGCATTTGAAGAAAATCAGGACATTCACGCGCTCACCGCCTCCCGCGTTCTGAAAATCCCTCTCAATGGGGTTGCTCTTCCGGAAAGGCGTCTCGGAAAAACTCTGAACTTCGGCGTCGTCTACGGCATGGGGCCGCGCGCTTTCAGCCAATCGGCTGGCGTAAATCTGGGGGAGGCAAAAAAATTCATTGACGAGTACTACCTTGAATTCCCGAAGATAAAAAAATGGCAGGATAAAATTAAAGCGGAAGCGGTATCCCGCGGCTATGTGGAGAATTTAAACGGGCGCCGGCGCTGGTTTTGGACCGGCGTCCAGCACCCAAAAATGATTGGCGAAATAGAGCGAGCGGCCATCAATATGCCTCTTCAGAGTTTGGGCGCGGATATCATCAAAATGGCGATGATAAACTCCCTTGAGAAACTCAAGGAGCGCGGCTGGTTCAACAGCCAAGCCAGATTGATTCTCACCATTCACGATGAATTGCTCTTCGAAATTCAAGATGATATTCTTATGGAAACCGTACCCCTCATAAAGAAATTAATGGAAGAAATCTATCCCCTGGCCGTGCCGCTTACAGCGGAGGTCAAGACCGGCAAGCGCTGGGGGTCGCTCCAAAAATATTCATCCCGTTAGAGACAACCAAACCTTGAAGATTATGAGCAATGTGAATAACAAACAGGCTAGAATAATCAAACCAAGCGATACATCACGGATGCGCTTTTTAAGCGCATCCTGTCTCTAACGGGATAAAAATGTTCAACTTATTTAAGATTTTTAAATTTGGAAATGGAGTCGGAGACGCGGAACTGGAAACGGTGATTCAAAATATCCGCGACGGGGTGGTTATTTACGATACCAATTTCAGAATTTTGAGAATGAACCGGGCGGCCGAGGAAATTCTCGGTCTGAAAGCCGGGGAGGTTTTGGGTCAATGTGTTGAGCCCGCTTTCTTGCAAAATCCCCGGCTTAAATTGCTCACGGAGGTTGTCTTCCCGTCTTTGGCCCCCGCGATGACCGCTATTTCCGGCGGCGGCTGGCCCCAGATTATTGACCTCACCTTGGAAAATCCCCATCTGGAACTTCGGACGGTTTTAAATAGAATCATAAACGATAAGAACGAGGTAACCGGTTTTTTGAAACTGGTGACGGATATGACCCGGGAGAAAAATATCCTGGAATCAAAGACCGAATTTATTTCCATCGCCGCCCATCAACTGCGGTCGCCGCTCACGGCCCTGAACTGGTCTTTTGAGGGTCTGAACAAAATTCTGGAAAACGGGAATCCTGATATAAAAGAGGCGGCAAATTTAGCCAAGGAGGGTTGGCGGCTCGCCGAACATTCGCTTAAAATCGTGAACGACCTATTGAGCGCGGCCCGAATTGAAGGGGGGCGTTTCGGTTTTACCCTTGAGGACGTTGACCTGACGGATTTCATCCGAACCATTGTTCAGCAAGCCGAGCCGGTGGCGAAAGAATACGGGATAAAAATAAATTTCGTCCCCGGCGCCGAGCGGTACCCGGTCCGGATAGACCGGGAACTCCTGGGTATGGCCCTCGCTAATTTAATAGACAACGGCGTAAAATACAACATTAAAAATGGCGAGATATCAATCGGAATCGGCTCGGCTTCCAATCCGGACTTCGTGAGAGTGGACATCCGGGATACCGGCGTGGGCATATCCCAGGAAGATATCACAAAGATGTTCCAGAAGTTTTATCGGGGCTCAAATGCGACCCAAACGGAAGTTAACGGGAGCGGCTTGGGTCTTTATATAACGAAAAATATCGTTGAGCGCCACGGCGGAAAAATTGACGTTGAATCCCAATTGGGGCGCGGCGCCGCGTTCTCCTTTACCTTGCCGCTGAATTTTAAACTCATTCCGTCCCGGGGATTCCGCGAGGAGATATGATTATTTTGGGAATTGACCCGGGAAACGTGAGAGTGGGTTATGGCTTAATCAAAAAGGAAGGGGGGGAATTCAGATATTTGGAGAGTGGTTTGATTAAAATCCCGCCGCGGGCCGATTTTGGAACGCAGCTTTTAGCTCTGGAAAAAAATCTGGAGAAATTGATTAGAAAGGCCAAGCCGGAAGTGGTGGGGCTGGAAAAGATTTTTCTCTCCAAAAACAAAAAGACCGGCATTTTTGTGGCCCAAGCGCGCGGTTTAATTCTTAAAATCGTGGCCGCCCGCGGCCCTAAATTGGTTCAGCTTTCTCCCTCCTCCGTTAAATTAGCGGTCACGGGGAACGGCCGGGCCGATAAAAAAGCCGTCGCTAAAATGGCGGGACTGTTTCTGAATATAAAAACAACGGGGCTGATAGACGACGAGACCGACGCGCTGGCCATAGCCATAGCGGCGTCAAACCAGATTGAATGGTAATGGGATTGACATTTGAAAGCCGTCCTTTATACTATCCCCTATTAAAATCGAATTGAACCAGAAAGAAAGGTCGCTTATTTAAAGAAAAATAATGGTTATTACAGAACTAGAACCGCGCTTGTTTAATCTTTCTGACGAGGACGGGAACCCGGATGAGAATGAACCATCGTTTCTTCCCAAAGAAGATAGCGGGCCAAGCGCTGACCCCAATGAAACCGCCGGGGATGAAGAGGGTTTTGGGTCAGACGGCAATATTGAGGCGCCGGGCGAGAACGAGTTATAGATTCTTTATTTCAAAACCCCGCCGGGAATCCCCGTTGGGGTTTTGATTTGCCCACACACCCAATGAGGATTGATACTCCGGCCAAAGCGCTAGCCGTATTAGGTGCGGGGGTTTGCCCTAAAACCCGGTAAATTATAAAATTGAATGACCGTGATAAAAAAATCAAAAAGAAAACGGAAACATTTTTTAATTTCTTCTCTTTTAATCGGTTCCATTATTGCGGTGGGGCTCTTAGCTTTGGGGATAATTTACGCCGTGGTAATGATTCGGGACCTGCCCTCCCCGGAACAATTTGAGACCCGCCAAATCAACCAATCAACCAAAATATACGACCGAACCGGCCAGATTCTTCTCTATGAAATTCACGGGGAGGAAAAGAGAACGATTATTCCCTTTGAGGATATCTCGGATGAATTAAAACAGGCCACTCTGGCGGCGGAGGACGCCAATTTTTACACCCGGCCCGCTTTTGACTGGCGAGGGATTCTTCGGGCTTTATGGGTGAATATAAAAACAATGAGTTTCTCTCAAGGCGGCTCTACCATTACCCAGCAGCTCGCTCGAAACGTTTTTCTTTCCGGCGAAAAAACCATAACCCGGAAACTCAAAGAGTTAGTTCTGGCGATTGAGCTGGAATCAAAATACTCCAAGGAAGAGATTTTTGCCCTTTATCTTAATCAAATCCCCTACGGGTCAAACGCCTACGGCATTGAGGCCGCGAGTCAGACCTTTTTTAACAAACCGGCCAAGGGGTTGGATTGGGCGGAGGCCGCTCTCCTCGCGGGCCTCCCGAAAGCGCCAAGTTATTATTCGCCGTGGGGAAATCATACCGACGATCTTTTCTCCCGGAAAAATTATGTCCTGGATCGCTTGTACGACCTGAAAAAAATCAGTCAAAAAGAAAGAGACGACGCTAAAAAAGAAAAAATAAAATTCGCCCCGCCATCACTCGGAACAATAAAAGCCCCCCACTTTTCTCTGATGGTTAAAGAATATCTCGTTAATAATTACGGGGAGGAAATGGTAACGAGCGGCGGCCTAAGGGTCACTACCACTCTGGATTGGCCCATGCAACAAATCGCGGAAAAGGCGATTAGAGAGGGGGCCGATAGAAATACAACCCTTTATGACGGGAAGAACGCGGCCTTGGTGGCCCAGGACCCCAAGACCGGCCAGATTCTAGCGCTGGTCGGATCAAGGGATTATTTTGATATGGATAACGGCGGAAACTTTAACGTAGCGGTTCAGGGATTGCGTCAGCCCGGCTCCGCGCTGAAGCCCTTCGTATATATGACCGCCTTCCAAAGGGGCTATCCGCCCCAGACGATGATTTTTGATGTCCCGACTGAATTCGTATCCAATAATCCCAACTGCCCGACGGCGCCGATATTTGGCAATTCAACCGAGTGTTTCCACCCCCAGGATTTTGAACCGTTCCAGGGACTCATCTCAATGGAACGGGCGCTGGCTCAATCCGTAAACGTACCGGCGGTAAAGACGCTCTACTTAGTGGGATTAAAAAGCGTTCTGGCCAACGCGCATCGCTTCGGCATCACCACCCTGAATGAGCCGTGGCGCTACGGTCTATCGCTCGTCTTGGGCGGCGGAGAGGTGAAACTCGTTGACTTAGTAAACGCCTACGCCACCCTATCTCAAGAAGGAGTAGCGCACGAACAGACGTTAGTTCTGGAGGTGGACGACAGTCACGGAAACATTCTCAAAACATACCATGATAATGCCAGTTGGGTAATTGATCCCCAATACCCGAGAATAATCAACAAAATTCTCTCTGATAAAGAATTGCGGGCGGGTCTTTTTCAAAACAGCTTGAGCATGACCGTCTTTCCGAATCGCGACGTGGCCCTCAAGACCGGAACGACTAATGACTACCGGGACGCCTGGGCAATGGGCTACACTCCCTCTCTGGTGGTTGGGGTTTGGGCCGGAAACAACGATAACACTCCCATGCAAAGGCGGGGCACCAGTATTTTGGCCGCCGTGCCTATTTGGAGCGCCTTCCTGAATCAAATAATATCAAAATATCCAACCGAGATTTTTAATAGTCCCGAACCGGCGGTCCCGGTAAATAAACCGATGTTAAACGGCCAATCCACGCCGCCAATCCACTCCCTTTTGTATTATGTAAATAAGGACGACCCTCTTGGGTCCGCGCCCCAAAATCCCGCGGACGACCCGCAGTTTATGAATTGGGAAGACGGGGTGATGAATTGGGTTAGCTCTTAATCGGCATCACCACATAGACCTGCCGCGGCTCGTTTTGGTCCCTAATCACCACTGGCCGGTCCGACGAATTTACCCCAAGAGTAATTTCGCTGTTTTTATAAATTTTGAGACCGTCCAGTAAATAACGCCAGTTAAAAATCATGGAAAATTTATCTCCTCTTAGTTTTACCGGCACCCGATAGCAATTCTCTCCCAGGACGCTGTCAGCGGAATAAACCTCCAGAAATTTTTTATTGTCGCTCACCCGCATACTCACGTCATTGGCTCGGCCGGCAAAGGCGCTAGCGAGCTTAAGCGCGTTAATCAATTCGTCTCTATCAAGAAGGACTTCGTTGGGAGTTTGTTTTGGAATCACATCCTGATAATCCGGAAAGGTTCCGTCAATGAGACGGGAGATTATCTTCTTGTCCTGGGTGTTAAACAGAACTTGGTTGGGGTCAACGCGCATTTCCATCTCCTCGTCATTGTTAAACATTCTCATAAGTTCGCTCGCAGTTTTTAAAGGAACGATTATGGAAATATCTCCCGCGCTTGACTCGGTTTGCTTCTGGATTATTCTTCTCTCCGACAGACGAAAGCCGTCGGTGGCGGCCAGGGTCAATCCGTCTCCCGGAAAGCAGTGAAAATACACGCCGCTTATTTCCGGCCGGATATCCGAATATTGGGCGGCGATAATAACGCTTCCCAGAGCATCTTTAAAATCACCGACGTTTATTTTTAAGCATGCGTCCTTGTTGGAAATTGACGGAATAATCGGGAACTCTTTCGGGTCCTGACCATGAATGGAGGCCTCGTAATTATCGGCGCTGATAACGAGCTTTTTATTCTTTTCCTCAAGAGTTACCCGCTCGGTGTTCAGATTTCTGATGATGGAATTAAATATCGCGAACGGCACGGTAATCTCGCCTTTTTCAATCACCTTGCCCGAAACGGCGGATTCTATCGCCAGTTCCAAATTGGTTGAAATAAGATTAATCTTACCCTCCTGAATTTTAATGAGAACATTTTTTAAAATCGCCAGGTTCGTATTTTCGCTAATCGCCCGTTCCACGGAACCGAGCCCGTCTAGTAAGTTAGTTCTTAGTATAATTAAATTCATAGTAATAGTAGTAGTGTTAATAATTCTCGTTTTCTAAATTTATCATTTGAAGCCATTGTTTTATGCTCGTAACGGAGTGCGCGGAGTGTTGGTAAGCTGGTGATGGCATCCTGATTATTTTTAATGATATTTGAAAATATTCCATTCTTTTCCCCAACTTCCCTACATCTTATACAACCTCTCTTTTATCAGCATAATTTTTTGGTTTAAGCCCGGATTCTGATTCGCCTCCCTTTTTATTTTCTCGCAGGCGTGAATGGCGGTGGTGTGGTCTCTTTTTCCTAATTTTTCGCCGATATGAGGATAAGAGAGTTTTAAAATATCCCTCATTAAATACATCGCGATTTGACGGGGCTCCACCACTCCCTGCTTGCGGCTGCGGTCGCTCATGTCGGTGGTCGGCACCTCAAAAAAATCAGCCACCGTTTTTACGATGTCGTTCGCGGTGATGTTTTTTGGAGAAACCCGGACCACCTCATTGATTATCTCGTCAAGTTTTTTGTTGTTTATTTTCTCACTCTTATACTGCTCGTAAAAAATCACCTTGTTCAAGACCCCCTCCAATTCCCGGACATTTTTCTGAACCCGGGCGGCAATTTGTTCCAAAATCCCCACCTCAATAAAGACGCCGCTATTCTGCGCCTTTGTTTTTAATATGGCGAGACGCATCTCATAGTCGGGGTAAGAAATATCCACTATCATTCCGCCCTCAAATCTTGAGCGGAGCCGCTCCTCAAGAATCGGGATGGCAGTCGGCGGCCGGTCTGACGAGATGATGATTTGTTTGTTGTTCTCATAGAGAGTATTGAAGGTGTAGAAAAACTCCTGCTCGGTGGTGGGCTTTCCCCCGATAAATTGAATATCGTCAACAATCAGCACATCTATGTCGCGATACCTCCTTTTAACATCATCCATTCTTTTATTTCTCACCGCCCAAACCACGTCGTTGATGAATTTTTCCGAAGACACATATAGGATACTGACCAATTTTTTATACCGGTTGGCTATCTCGTTGCCGGTGGCCTGGATAAGATGGGTTTTCCCAAGACCCACTCCACCGTAAACAAACAGGGGGTTGTATTTTTTCCCGACATCTTTTATCACCGCCTGGGCGGCGGCGTAGGCCATCTCATTTGAAGAACCCACGATAAAAGAACCGAAAAGATATTTAGGATTGAGATTGGTTTTCGGGTCAATCTCAAGCTCAATCAGCGAGGACTGGGATTTTTCTTCTTTGGTTCGGACTCCGCTGTGTTTTTTGGGAGAGGGAGGAATTATATTTTGATTGGAAACCGCATAATCAACGTTTTTAATGGAACCGTCCATGTTTCTTAGGGAGTCAAGAATTATTTTATGGTAACGCCCCCTAACCCATTCTTTCGCGAAATTATTCGGGAGGCCAACCAAGACCACGCCCTCTTTTTCATTCCTTTCCAACAACTGACTGTTTTTCAGCCAGGTTAGGAAATTCGGCCGTGAAATTTGTAATTCAATTTCTCCTAAAACCGCTTGCCAAAGTTGATTGGTATCCATTCCTCGGTTAATCATAGGGAGATTTTTTCAAATTGCCAAATGGCGTCCAGCGGTCTTTTGTTATTTAACTGTGCACGGCTTGTTGATAATGGACATTTAAATCGGCTCGGCTTATAATTCTCCTAAATGCCCAAAAGAACGTATCAATCAAAGAAAAGAAAACGCGGCCGGACGCACGGTTTTTTGAAACGCAGTCGCACGCCGGGAGGAAGAAGCATTCTACGGAGGCGCCGGCAAAGGAGCAGAAAAAAACTCTCGGTTTAAGGTGCGTTTTATAATAAAAACCAGGTCCATCAACCGCAAAAACAGACCCGTGACGGTTATTGTAGGCAAAGAGATATTTAAAAAGGCGACCGAGCGCAATCTTTTAAAAAGAAGGATTCGGTCAATCCTACTCCCCGTCTCAAAGAAAACCGGGAGCAGTTTTTTGGTGATTGCCAAGCCACCAACGGAAAAACTGGGCTTCGCCGAGTTAAAGAAGCATATTTTAAAATGACCGCGCTATTCAACACCTACATTTATCAGCCGATTTTATGGCTCCTGGTTTTTATTTATCAAAACCTCTCGTTTCACGACCTTGGTTTTGCGATAATCATTCTGACGATTCTTGTCCGGTTGGTACTCCTCCCCATTTTTTATAAGGGCGCCAAAGACCAGACCATTATTCAGAAAATTCAGCCCCACGTGAAAAGAATTCAACTGGATCACAAGGACAATAAGGAACGGCAAGCCAAAGAACTTATGGCGCTTTATAAAAAGCACCGCGTGAACCCGTTCTCCAGCATCTTCTTTATAATTTTGCAGTTGCCGGTTTTTATCGCGCTCTTTGGGATTTTTACGAAGGAGATCTCCGCCCTGGTCTTTTTAAGCCGGTCTTTTTTGGGTTTAATAAATTTGGATGAGAAAAGCGCGCTCTTGGCGGTGGCGGCGGCCCTGTTTCAATATCTCCAAACCAGGATGATTATGGTTTCAAAACCCCCCCAGGAGAAGGAGAGCGCCAAGGACCCGATGGCGGCCAATCAAAAAATCATGATGTACGCGGGGCCGATTCTCACGGTGGTGGTTCTGTTTAATCTGCCCGCGGCCATTGGTCTTTATTGGACGGTCTCAAATTTATTTTCCATCGGCCAGCAATTTTACATCAATAAAAAAATAACCGCTTCGGAAAGTGTTTGAGTCGTAAAGAACTGCCCCCGCAGACAAGGAGGGATAATACTCCTCGCTGACATACTCCGCTGGTACGTGGGATTGAAAAAAATCCGCTGAAGGTATAGAGTATCCCACGACTCTATGCCTACGGAATTAAGAGAGAAAATTCAAAACCTCCTCGCTCTAATGGGATTTCCGGAGGCCGAGGTGACGGTGGAAGACGAGCACCGCAAAGTATCGGTGAT
Source organism: uncultured Candidatus Saccharibacteria bacterium (assembly GCA_964366055.1). GTDB lineage: Bacteria > Patescibacteriota > Minisyncoccia > UBA6257 > GWB1-50-10 > JBBTQX01. Next base: position 29,261 of record CAYISE010000003.1, on the reverse strand, counting down.
GGTGGACGATGAACTGATTCGCGCCAACGTGGCGACGATTTTACCGGCTATTGAACATTTGGTGGGCTTGTTCGCTCATCGCGAGAATCTTCCCGCCCATGTTTTAGACATTAACTATTACCGCCGGGAGCGAGAGCGATTAATTGTTGAATTAGCGAAGGCCGCGGCGAAGAAAGCGATTTTAACCAAAGGCGAGGTGGCCCTCCCCGCCATGAATGCCTACGAACGCCGGCTGATTCACGTGGAGATTTCCACTCACCCCGACTTAAAAACCGAAAGCGTGGGAGTGGGAAAAGATCGCCACATCGTCATCCAGTTAATCGCCTAATATCCCGTCTTGTCCCAACCCGAAGCTAAGCGCGTATATTGAGTTGTCATATTGGTTTATAAAATAAAGTTTTCCGCCGTTTACCAGTGGGTTTTTGGCGTCAATCGGGCCCAGGGCCGCGTTTTGAGGAATAGCGACCGGAGCCACCTCATCGGTAATTAGGTCAATTTTATAAAGAGAATCGGAGGTAAAGAATTTCTGCTCAAGATAATCATCTGGCAGAGAGGCCTTTTTGAAGTTATCGTCGCTCGGGACGAAGCAGTAAATGACCGCGGAGTCGGGCGAGCACTTGGCGGGCAGGGTGGAAAAGGGCACCGGGGAGACAAGACCCAGGGTATCGGCATTTAGAATCCGGAAACCGTTACTGTTTGAAAAAGCGAGCAGGGTCGTCTTGTCGCCGGACAATTTTATCGTGAGGCCGTTTTCCGGAGAGAAAAGAGAATGGAAGGACAGGTCTTTGATACTCATTCTCCAGACCCGGACCGGGTAGTTCACGGACGGCCTCTCCTGAATAATGACGCCGTTCGGGGGAGAAAAAGTTATTTTTACGTCCTGGAGGCGAAGGTCTTTCGCAATCACCTTATAAACGGGCTGGCCCTGGGAGAGGTTGATGGTTGAGAGATTTATATTGCTCCCGTTTTTTACGAAACCAATGAGGGTGTTGCTGTTCTCGCCCCAGGTCGCGTTCAAAATTCCATCTGGCAGAGGCCGCCAGGCCCTGTCAATCACGTCAAAAATCCCCCACTGGGGCAGGCGCGGGTCGCCGAAGGCCGCCAGCACCCGCTGGCCGTTCCCCGACAGTTCAATGAAATTCGGGGCGTTCAGTTTCTGCTGGGTAATCTGTAAATCCTCGCCGTTTTTGGCGGAGAAAATCTGGCCCTCGGGGTTCAGATAGTAAACTTCCCGCGTCTGGGAATCAACCCAATAATCAAAGACCGGGTTCTCGGAAATTTTGGCGAGCGCGGGAATCACTTGAGTTGGACTGGGTTCGCCCGGGAGTTGATTGATTTCCCCCTCTCCTTCTAATGGCGCGGTCGGGAGATTTGACACGTTTGACACGGGAGGCGCCGGAATTTCCGGCGGAGGCGCCACCAAAGCCGACCAGACAAAATAAACAATCAGGCCCGCGACGATTAGGATAAAAATGATTAAGCCGATTTTGATGAAGGGTTTCATGGATGTTTATGGCCAAGTGTAATAGTTAAAGTGAATCTCATCGTACTGGATTTTTTGCCATCGGAGATTAATTCTATTTGTTCTTAATAAATCGTTAATTCCATCTAATTCTTTGATACATCCTCCGCCTCCCTTTGTTACACAGAGGTCAACCCCGATTCCCGTTTCATGCGGCGATGTTCCCGGTCTTGCCACAACCTGTTGACCGTCCGTCCTAAGGGCGTGATTTGTCATGTGATTATATATTTTATCTTTGAGCGCTGCTTCGGGGGAAGCAGCGGCGGGAAACGTGCCTCTCAATTTGTTCCAAAGTTCATTCAATTCATATAGGTGCGCTTGGTATGCCGTGGGACGATAGGCGGAGTTAACGGTAACGGTATACCCAAGCGGCGATGCGATGTTTTTGAGGGCATCCACAGCGATTTTAAGATTGGGATTGGAGGATGGCCAAAGAATCTTCTGGCCCCCCTTCCCCTCATCCCCCTCCATTAAGAGCGCTTCCGAATCTGTAATGGGTGTCAAATCATCGCCGATAGTAATCCCGGGGGCGGGAGAGGTAGTGTTGTAGCATGTCCATTTCTTCGTTTTATATACTACACCTGTCACGCCAGGTGGATTGATAAGCAATGTGATGGACGACTGTGTTATAGCCGTCCTTACGCTAGGATCTACTATCCCGTCACGTGTTGCCTCAATTTCCGGGTCTCTGGTGGTGGCGGTATTAACAGTACGCGTGGGGCGTACCGCCGGATCGCTCCAGTTGAAGTTCGCGTCCACATGCACCGGGCGTATGTCTTTTGCGCTTGGTGGGTCACCTATTTTTACACCCTCAAAGGTCCAGTCATTACAGGTTGCTTGGGCTACATTAAAGGATTGCTGGCGTGGCGCGCAAAGTCTTAGAAATGGTTTGAGGTCTATGAATACCGGCTCCTCTTTAGGGGTGTTGGGGGTGTTGGGTTTTCTGTAAGCGTAAATCAAGCATTGCGCGTGGGAGGAACCGGCCATTTGACTGACGTTACCGGGGAGTCCGTTAAAGAGTACGACGCTTTGGCCGATGAAATACGGATATTGCCAGATGGTCGCCCCGGCGGGGATAGTTTCGCCTTCGTCATAGAAAAGATCAAAATCACTGCTGATTGAAATAGAATCCTTGATTATCATTTTGCGATAGGCGCAGTTTTCCGTGCTTGTGTTGCGAGGATAAGATGGAATGCTATTAAACGTTTTATCCGAGGGGTCTACGCACTCATTTGGTGTTGTCTGAACGCCCTCGGCGGCTAGATTTGAGGTGGCGGTTATATTTTCTAATTCCGGTAATTTTAACGTGGTGATTTGCGGATTAACGGTGTTTAAAACCAGATAAGACCCCAAAAGAAGCGCCACGCCCAAAAGGGCGGAGGTAATCATACTCTTCGCCTCCCGCTGTTTGTCGCCGCTGCCGGCCGAGACGGTGTAATAGACCCCGCCCGCGACAATCATTCCCAAAGCCAGGAGTCCCGCGATTCCGACCGCGAATTTATAGAGGTTGTTGAGATAACTCGGGATGTCGGTGGTCGGCTGGCAATCTCCCAAACCCAAACCGCTCGGGCACGGAAAATCCACATTCACGATTGGCTTCGATTCCGCCGCACGGGCGTAAAATTCTCCGGCCGAGAAAAACAAAAAGCCGAGAATTGAAAACAGCAGGATTATTTTTCCGAATTTCATTGGATTATGGACAGCATTATAAAACCCTTGTTGAATTCATAGGGATTATCGGAATTCTGGACCGTCACCGAAACCGGAATTGAATTTTGATAAACCGACTGTGGCGTCCCCACCTTCACAGTGACTTTATTCCCCTCGCCGGTCACTCTCCGGTTGTTTATCTGCCAGTCAAATGTGAGATACCGGAGGGAGTCGGCGTTGAAGAAGAAGGGAATAGCTTGAAGGGTAATCTGGCTTCCCGCTTTCGCCGTTTTTCCCAGAGAAGGAATGCTTATCACCACGTTCGGCTGGGAGATCGGAATTTGGATTGAATTTTCAAATGAGCTGTTGCCGGATTTTATTGAAACCCGGAGCGCCTGATAACCTGTCGGCCGCTGTTGGGCGGAAAAGGACAGGGTCTTGAAACCCGCGCCGCTCGCCGCCAGCTCATTGCCCACATACCAGCGGATGTCGGCCCCGGTGATGTCCGCGAGCTTGCCGTTCTGGACTAATTCCGCCGAGGCGATAACGAGAGTGTTGGGGGTCACAAGCGCCTTGCCATTGTAGTCGGCGGGAAAGTAATTATTGGCTTGCCAGGTGATGATGAGCGGATTGACGGTTGTTTGAGCCACGGATTTAAGTGGGATAAAAACCAGCGTCATAACCAGTCCTCCGCAGGCAATAATCTTTAAAATATTCATTTTATATTTTTGTCGCCGCGCCCGCGACCTTTCCCGCCGCGGCGAGGGTTTTGGGATGATTATGGATATAAACCTTGGTTATAAAAGCAATCACGATTGACGGTATGAAGGGAATCAAATTCGCGGCATATTGGGCGATATTCGCGCCAACCCTGTTGGCGAAGGGGTCGCCCTTGTTTTTGAAAAACAGCCATGTCCCGAAGGTGAAAAAGCTTTCTATAAATGGCGTGATCACCGCCCCGATTCCTGTAAAATCTAAAAGAAAACAGAAAAAATAAACCAGAAAGGATAAACCTATCCCGATAATCATTTCCGCCTCGCCTATTTTTTTATATTTGTTCATTTTCCCTCTTTTAATCCTTTTATCTCCAACATCTGTTCGGGGTTGGTGGTGATAATCTGGTCCTCGGTGTAGGAGGCAATCACTTTGACGGCGACATGCTTCAGGCCCGCGAAGAAAAGTCCCTCGCCCACGCCGGCCTCCAATAGAAAGGTCTTTTCTCCGTCGGTCAGGTCAAAGGCCTTGGAAACGGTTTCTATACTTGATGGGGACTGCTTCATAAGTATCTGCATGGAGGAGTTGGTGATAATTGGCCGGCCGTACTCGGATTTTATGAAATCGTCCACGTCCTGGGTGATGGTGGTAACCCCCAGATAATATTTGCGGCACCTTTTGACCAAACCGAAAAGGAAAGAGGCGGAGTCCTTGTATTTCATCATCCACCACGCCTCGTCTATCACCAGCAGGCGCCGCTTTAATTCGGAACGGACCATGCTCCAAACGAAGTTCAGGACGATGTACATCGCGATGGGACGGAGTTCTTCCTCCAGGTCGCGGATGGAGAAAACAATCAGGCGGTTCTTGATATCCACGTTCGTGGGCGCGTTGGTGAAGCCCGCGTAGGAGCCGTGGGTGAACTTATCCAGCCGCTGGGCGAGCGTTCGTCCCCCCTCCGTGTTTTCTAAAATCACCTGCAGGTCCTCCAATCGCGGCGGATTCAATTCTTTAATGGAACCGAAGTTCTCGGCGGTGATGTCGCGCGAGGCGTAGGTCTCGGTAATGGCCCGGTCCAGGAGCGCCTCTTCTTCGGGTTTGATTTCCCCGAGCATCAGTTTCACGAGACCGGTGAGATTCAAAATGTGGGACTTAAAAACGTCGGCCGGCTCCTCCCCCTCCGGCATAATCGGGATGTCAAAGGGATTGACGTGGCTTTGGGAGGTGAGCGAGATTTTGAAATAACTGCCACCGATGGCATTGGCGAGATTTTGATACTCGTTTTCCGGGTCAATCACAATTATGTTGGTTCCCGTCATCAGAGACCTTAAAATTTGGAGTTTGATGGCGTAGGATTTGCCGGCGCCGGCCTTGGCGAAGACAACCATATTGGCGTTTTCCAGCGAAAATCGGTCAAAGATTATCAGACCGTTGTTGTGCATGTTGATGCCGAACATTATTCCGTTTTCCGAGGAAAGGTCCGGCGAGACGAAGGGGAAGATGGAGGAGGCCGGACCGGTGTTCAGGGGGGTTTTAATTTCCAATTCGTCTTTCCCCAGAGGGAAAACCGAGGTCAGCCCCTCCTTTTGTTTGAAGAGGGCGGGTTTCACATAAACCAGCCGGCTTTCCAAAAGGTTGGTCACCCGGTCTTCCATTCTCGCTAGTTCTTCCTGGGTTTGGCTGTAGAGGGTGTAATAAATACCGACCTCAAAAAGTTTTTCCCTCGCCTGCTGAAGCGCGTCTCTCAATGACTCCACATCCTGATAGGCGGTTTCCAGCACCGGGTCCCGGACGATTCCCTTCTCCTCTTTTTCGCTGACCTCCGCCTCTATCTGGGCCACTTTTTTGCGGAGATTTCGGAGCGCGAGCGCGGTGTCCATCGGATGAATAAAAATGGAAATATCCATCATCTCCGGTAGATTGATGACGGAAGAAAACCAGCTGGAGGAGAGATAGCGAGGGTAGGTGAAAACGAAGAAGGTTTTCGTGTAATAATCCCCGATTTTTAGATAATTGCTGTTGATATCCAATCCGGCGGGCGCGATGATGTTCGGAACATCTTCCGCACCGGGCTTGTACGCTTTGGGAATTTTGATATCCATTTTATTATTTGGCTATATTTAAAGTTTTTTTATCAACCAATTGCGGATTATACAAATTATAAAACAGTTCCGTGGTCTCCTCGTTCCCGAGCGGGGCGGCCCGGAGGCCGATTTGGTTCAGCCCCTCCGTAACTTGTTCCACGCGGTGCTGGAGCTGTTCCAAATTGTCTTTTTCGGTGAGATTTTTTTCGGTCGTGGGCGCGCTCTTTTTGAAAAGTCCCAAAAACCCCTTAGTGGCGGTCGGCAAACCCGCGGGGTCGTAGGGAACGACCGCGAAGAATGTTTTGCTGATGATGGCGTTCTGGTCCACAAAGCTCCGGATGAAATTTATGTATTCGTCAATTTGGATTTTCAGGAGCTCGTTTGATTCCTCGGTTTTCCGCTCCCCCATCTTCGCGAGGTATCCGTCCACGTTCACTTTTCGGGAGTGGATGAAGAACTGGACGGAGAAGTCCAGCGCGTTCAGGAAATTCTGAAAGCCGCCCAAAATCAAATTTTGCTCGGTTTCGGATTTCAGTTCAAAGTTAATCCCGCTCACAATCAACAACTGACGGAGACCGCCATTTTTCAGATAAAGAATCCCGTTTTTAATCTCTTTTATCGGGACGAATTGTTGAGATGGTTTTGGAATGTCAGCCATGTGGTTATTGTATTACAAAATTATAAAATTATTCAGTAGTCCACCCGCTTGGCGGTTTTTCGCTCGCCCGTGAGGAAAACCACCGTTTCGTATTTTTCTTCATCCCCCGCTTTTTGTTTCCGGCTGAAAAATTTTCCGGTAGTGATGTTTAAGGCGACGGATTTTAATTTTTCTTGGAGGCCCATCTTATTTCTCAAATTCTCCATCTCTTTGATATTTACGGAGGACTGAAGCGTTTGCCTTTGCCAGACGTAGATTTTGGGATTCCACAGGTAGCTGAAAACCGCTATGACGATTCGGGGGAACTCCTGGCCGTTGATTTTTACGAAGGCGAGGGCGAGGCCGACGAGACCGGCGAACACGGTTATTATGAGAGCCAGAAAGAAATTGAAGACGTAAAAGGAAACGTATCCGAGCAGAGCGACGCCGGCCAGATACAGAAATTGAAACAGGGTCAAAAACCCGACGATTTTCGGCTTCTGCTCTATGAATTGGGGAACCTGAAAATTCATTTTATGGGACTTAAATCTATCGTGTTTCCTTCTATTTTCGGTTCGGGTTTTTTAATCGTGCCCAGGATTTCCGATTTTTCCTCCGGCGCCGCCGGTTTTTCCGGAATTTTAGGCGCGGGCGCCGGTTCCACGGGTTTAGGAATTTCTGGAATGATTGCGGAAGTTTTTTGTTCATTGATACTCCCAATATTGATAAAATCCTGATTCTCAAAGGGCGAGAGCGAGCTTCTTAACTCGCTGTAATTTACCACCCGCTTCTCGCTTTTAGGTATTTCAATCTCCACTCTTATTGGTTTAGCCGGTTGAGATGATAATTGGTTTTTTGATTTGAAGAAGCCGAGCGGGATGGCAATACTTTTCAAAATTGATTTTCTTCCCCCCGCCACGGTCCCCGCGCTCTTTTCCTCGTGAAGGATGAAGGGGGCGTTGGAACTGATTGGAACTGATTTTTCTTCTCCGCGTTCTTCTTTTCCCAACCCCAACTCATTTATTTCTATCACTTTTGTTTCGGTGGATGATTTTTTTTCATTCCTCCCCCCCTCGAAAATCTTTATTCTAAGATTAGTTTCTTGTTCTTCCTCGTTAGTTTCCCAAGACGATGTTTGAGATTGGTAGAGAACTTGGAAATCATCGTGGAGGGGCAAAAATATTTCTCGATTTATTTCTTTTAATATTTCAACTAAGGTTTGTTCTTTAACCTCAAGAATTGGCGCCACCTCATCCAAGAGATTCTTGGGGCGGATAAAACCCAAAAGAGTAAATCCGGTGAACATCTCAAGAGTTTCCCCGTCGTCCCCGCTTAATTTGTATTTCCTTGATATTTTTTGAATTATCTCAAGGTTCGAAATTGCATCAATGGCTTCTTGAATTTTGGGCGGTAATTTTTCATAAGCCCCAATTACCTGTTGTTCGTTTTTTATCACAATCATAATGATTTATTTTTAAACACTTAAAGAGTCCTCCATGAAAGATTAACGCCGGACCCCGCTACGTTAGTTTGACACGTATGATTTGGACACTTTGACGGAGGGTTTTTACTCGGGCCCACAACGGTACCGCATGTGCCGCATTGCCATTGTCTTTTCCCGGATACTGATGAATAGACGCCCTTTAACACCGAACCAAAAAGACTGGCGGGTTGCCTTTTTTTACTTGCAAAACCACTCACCTTTCCTCCGGTTCCCTCAAGTCCTCTCCCGGCGCTCCTTAGCGGTCTGGAGAAAAATTTGGCTATTGGTCCAGATGTGGCACCCACACCCTTAAGTTTACGGCCAGCTCTTATTACTCCCAATCTTGCCGCTCTAAGAGGAGGAGTATTTAATAATACCGCCGTTGCTCTCGCTGATTTGTTTTGAGCGTAAGTGCCTAATCCCTTTCTGGCCCCCCGACCGGCTTTCTCCGCCAGCTTCATCGCCCCCGCCGCTCCCGCGACACCAATTTTTTGGGCCGCGATGAGCCCGCCCAAAAGCAAGCCGGTCAGGACTATCATCTGCGCGCCTTGCGCCATAACTTCAGCTAAACCGCTGGTGGTAAAAATACTCCCCAGAAACATTTTACTGTCTTTCAGCGCGCTGGCCGCCTGCACGGCCAAATAAAGGAAGAAGGTGGTGGCCGGCAAAAAGAAGGTCCATTTTATGAACTTTCCCCACCAATCGTGGAAAAGATTTTGCAAATCCGGGAAGACCCAGAAAAGCCACGCGAGCGGCGCGAGAATCAGCAGGATTGACAGAGCTATATACCGATAGAGAAGCATCAGCGCGACCGCAGCCATTGAAAAAGTGGCTATGGCTAAAAAGACAACGTTAAAAACAAGTCCGGAGATGCTGACCAGAACCGCGGAGGAAAAACCGCCGAAGCTGCCGCCCTGCTCGGCGGGGTCGGGCGGCGACAAATTCTCCGTGTCCTTCAGAAGCAGACGCTGGGGGCTGAAGGCGCCGGCCAGGGCGTCGGTGATGTTGCCGGCATTCAGTTTTTCCGTAAATGTGGCGGAAACGATATCGGAGAATTTTATCAGAACGCCGGCGATGGTTAAACTGAAATTGACCAGAATGGCGGCGCCGATTAAAAGTGGAAGCAGCTTCTGAACGCTGTATTTTCCATAACGGACGATGGTCGCGACCGCCATAATAATCATAATCAGGACGAAGCCCAAGTTAGCCACGTCGCGAGTGATGGTCCAGCCGATTTTCACCAGCGCGTTTGAATCCATGAGAATCTGACTGTTTAACGTTAAGGCGATGGTGACCAGCCATCCCGCCAGCATAAAGAAAAAACCGAAAATGAAATTAAAAATAGAGGCGATTATCTTGAAAGCGAAAGTGACCACGCTCGCGGCAATGCCGTCTATGCTGAAAAGGCCGGCTTCGGCGGAATGAGGAATGAGAAAGAGAACGAGCCCGAGCAAGCCCCCCGAGATAATTAACAGAATGAACTTTTTATTTCGGATTATTTTTTCCATTACGGCGTGTTTGAAACGGGGCAATTGTTGCTCATCTTGCGTTTTTGAATTTCGGTCAGGGTGTTTTGAGCGCCAAGAAGAAGGTTATTCGCCTCAATGTTCAAACCGGTCGCGGCGCTGATGGCTTTATTCATATTCTGCTGATTTATCTGTGAGAGACAGCTAATGTCCGCGCAACGTCCCACGCTTGAAATGAAGTTGTCCAGAGTCGTAATAGCCGATTCAACCTCCTCGGACTTTTTGATTATGGTTTGTTCGGTTGAATTCGCCACACTTATCGCGTTTTGAGCGAATGTGAGGTCGGTCGGATTAGCGTTGCAAGTCAGCAGTTCATTAGCCGTGTCAATCACGGTTTGATTGGTTTCGGAAGCGAGAGTAAGCGTGGATTGGGCCGAGCGGGCGGCCTCCTTGGCGGGGTTTAATTGGGAGAGATAGGTGTCGCGGGTAATCTGACTTTGGGTATCCCGATAGCTCCTGTCCGCGTCCCTTAGGTCTTGCGGCACGGTGGTTGGCGGGTTGGCTGGGTTGAATATATCCTTAAGCCCCTTAACACCCGCGCTGATAAGTCTATTGAAGGCCGCGTCGGCGATAATCGCGAGAGAATTAGTTAAGTCCGTTGAATTGATGACCAGATCAAATTCTTTATAAGTGGATTTTTTTAAACCTTCGGCAAGAAGTCCGCCCGGCGTAGTAACTGTGGCCTTAGCGCATACGTATTCAAGATTTGGATTGGTTGGATCCGGTGTGGGTGGCGGGTCGTTCGGGGCACGGGAATGGTCAGGATCGGGGGGCTGATGCCTATAACCCAGTTCGCCATTAGCCGCTTTAAATGGAGCTCTTGTTCTTTTATCAAATACATCCCATCCGCCCGTACATTCCTCGCTGTTAAAGCCGACATTTATCTGTTGTCGGAGAACATTTTCGCTGGTTTTCCGGGCGGTGCGGTTTAATATCTCGTCCTGGGTGATAATCTCCGCGCCCCATTGGTTGTTCTGGGGTTTCAAAAGTTCCTGATAGCCGAGCCAGCCGCCATTTTCAAAATTATCGCGGTAGGCCTTAAAATTGCTTATCACGCTGGTCAGGGAGCAAGTCACTTGCTGGGAGAGCGGCGCTGGTTTTTGAAGCTGGAGCTGAATGTTAAAAGCGAAGGGCTGGCAGAGGGCTTTCGTGCTGGCATATTGCTGAAGGACATCGCCGACCGCCGCGTCGGCGGCATCCGTGAATACGCTCCCAAAATCGGTAGTGAACTTGGGTTTCCCGCCCCCGTTGATCCACCCCACTATCTGGTCGGTCATGGTGTCCAAAAGCCGTTTTTTCAGGGCCTGGAGCGCCACACTTAAAATCTTGTCCCAAATGAAACGACCGGCCTCCGCTACCCAACCACCCGCAGTTAATGCCGTGTGGACAGGGTCGGTGACAACATCAACAGGAGAAAAAGGTATGCCGGCGTATGCGGTTGTGGTGGGGTAGATTTGAATAATCATAATCACTGCGAGCGCGCCCGCGAAAACCGCTCTGATAAATTTTTGATTTGTATTTATCATTTCTTCGCGAAATCATTTAACACTTTTTGAATACTCTCGTTTTCCTGTCCGATGCCGTTAACTTCCTGAATCGCCAAGGCGGCCTTGAGCGGGTCGGCGTTCAAATCCAGAATGGCTTTGTAGACCGCTAATTTCTTTTCCCACAGATTCAGATTTTGGAGGTGCCAGGCGGAAAGTTGGGTCGGCACCTTAAGCGCGAGAAGGTCATTAATTTGATTTCCCGCGATAGCCACATACTTGGCGAGCGCCTCGGAATTATTCTGCTCAAAAAAATTATTCAGGATGGTCAGAACGGGTGTGTTAAAACCGGCGAAGTTCTTTTTAGTTATTTCTCCCAGCGTCTTGATATAGGCGAGTTGGGCGTCAGTGGAATTATCGGGATTGAGCCGAATATCCTTTTCACTGAAGGTCGGAAACTGAATACTTTGCCCGCCTATAGATTGTCCAATCATGCTGGTCAAGGAATCCGGCGAGGGGAGTTTCACGGTTGAGGTGCCCTGTCCCGAATTGAAGCTGTTGTTCATCTGAAGAATGTTTTGCGACAAATTTTGGGCCAGCCGGTCGGTTAAATTATCGGAGCTGGCCGCTTTTTTCTCCGCGGCGGCCGGGTTCGTTACCAAATTGCGGTCTCGGTTGACTTGAAATTCCAGCCCCGAGGCATCGCCGGCTCGGTTTGAAACGCTCCCCGCCGCCGATTTTTGAGCGTTTTTATCGGGCCAGTTGATTATCACCAAAAAAAGAGCCAGCCCGCTTAATACAACGGCGGCGGAAATTATTCTCCGTTTTTTCATACAAGCAAACACACCCTTTTATTGCGGGGCATAACATCAGTATACAACATTTAAAGCCGATCGCATGATTTGGTGATTCTAATAGGAATGGAAAATGAGAATTTTAGAGCGAACAAAAGCAGTTTTGTCGGAATCATTTTAATTCTGGGCACTTCAATCAACTGAAGTGCCCGGCTTGTAACGCCAGCATTACCGGTGTTTTATTAATATCCCCGTTTTTATGTTTATATCCGATGAAATCGCCGACCGTGTTCCGCGCGCGACGGAATAAAAAACGGTTTCTCTTTGGGTTTGCGGGTCATGCTTGAGCTGTATTTGCGGCGCACTACTGGTTTTCTCACGAGATTGTGTTTTACGAAACTGATCGTGCCTGGGCTGACATCTATCGTTTTGCCGATCGCCGCATAACTTAAGCCGCGTTCTAGAAGAATCGGAATCGTAAGCCGTTTTTCAACCATTATTGTTTCGGCATCGGTCAAAAACTTGTGCAGGTTTTCCACCAGGGTCTTCTCCGATTCGGAACTTTTTACCACTTCCAAAAAATGCCGCCAAGCCGCGTTCCGCAGTTCTTCTCCCAAATATTTTTTATTGACCCGAACCATATATAAATCGTTTTTATTATATCAAATCACTTCAATCAATTGAAGTGAGTTATTAGTCGGAACCGGTTTCTAGGCGATGGAGAAAATTAAAAAAGTTATTTAAGCCAAGATTTTGAGGTCTGTCGTTTGGGTTGATATTCGCTAATTCAAGGATTTTTATCAATTTTTCCTTTGGTATGGCGTATCCCGCGAGAAGATTATTGAGAATCGTTTTGCGCGGCTGTTTGAAAAGCGTTTTAATGAGGGGATAATAATTTTCCGGTTTCGCGCCCGTTTTCTTCGGGGTGATTTTTAAAATCGCCGAATCCACCTTAGGTTGGGGCGAAAAATCGCTTTTGGGAATAATTCCCGTTATCTCCGGTTCGGCCCAGAACTGAACGCTCGCGGCGAGCAGGTTCATCTTGGGCGGCCGGGCGGCGATTCTCGCCGCCACCTCCTTTTGGACCGTTAAAACGATTCTCTCAGGTTTTGGTTCTAGCTCGCTCAATACTCTTAAGAGAAATCCCGTGATATAGAAAGGGATATTGCCAACTACCTTGTAATTTTCAATTTTCAATTTACAATTTTCAATCAACGAGGGAAGTATTTTTAAAGCATCACCCTCCATTATTTCAATTTTTGGAGTTTGGAAATTGGAAATTGATAATTGGAAATTTCTCTTGAGTGAGACCGCCAACGCGGGATCTTTCTCTATTGCTATGAATCGCGCAAGAGGCGTCTTAATTAGCTCTCTCGTCAGTTCCCCGTGTCCCGGCCCAATTTCTATCACCGTCTCGTTCCCCTCAAGTCCGAGCGCCGCCACAATCTCCCTTATTTTATTTTTATTGGTCAAAAAATTCTGACCTAAACTTTTTCTGGTAGTCATCTTTTTTATTTGCACCCCCCTTGCTCCGCCCTCTCATCCCTCAAAAAGAGGAAGTGTTTTCGGGCGAAATCAGAGACGCTGTTCTAGCGCATGGTATATTGCTGGCATACTTCGTTGGCACAAGATATTGAAATGCGTCGGATTTTTGGTATAATGAATCCATCAGTACGATTCTAGTCCAAATAAAGCCCCTTTTTAAGAGGGCATTTCAGACGACCAGTTTCTGGTCGCTCCTTTTTGTCATCGCGTTGCTCGGCTTCAACGCGCTGGGTTTTTGGTCTTGGCAAAGAATTGAGGTCTATGCCAAGCCGATTATTTGGAACTCGGGCGGCCCCGTCGGAAAATCGGAGGCAGAACAATCCTCCTTTCGGGGAGATGTTGTTTATCCGGGAAACGGCAATTCGGGCGGCAACGGCGGGAACTTTTTTATAGAAAACAGCGCCATCGCAGGCGCCTCCGATCCCCTAAGCAATTTTAAATACAAAGAAAAGAAGGGCAACGTCAAAACCGATTTGGCTTCCCGGGTTCAACTCCCTTCCGCGGGCGCGAACCTGCCCGACCTGAAGAACTATTTCGCTTTGCCGGCTATCGGCTGGAATTGGGGAGAACTTCACAATTACAACGCGGTGGATATTGCCAATCAATGCGGCGCCTCGGTTCACGCGGCGGCGGAAGGACTGGTGGTGGCGGATGAGAATTTCGGCGACGGTTCAAGCGGTTGGAATGATGGCTACGGGATATTTGTTCTTTTGGAACATCCGAACGGCACGAAGACCCGTTACGCTCATTTGGATAAGGCCATTGTCAGGGTTGGCGATTATGTGAATCGCGGTGGAGAAATCGGCGTAATGGGAAGCACGGGAAATACTCACGGACCGACCGGCTGCCATCTTCATTTTGAGGTCTACGGCGCGAAAAACCCGTTCGCGGTGAGCAAGTAGCCACCGACTTATTCTCCCATTTTCAATCTGTATTGAAACGCCTCCGCCAGGTGTTCTATTTTTATTTTCGGCGTCGCATCCAAGTCGGCGATGGTCTGGGATACTTTCAAGATGCGATAGTAGCCGCGGGCGGAGATGAAATTTTTCTCCAGCGTTTCTTTCAGGAATTTTTCCGCGTCGTCTTCCAGTTTTATTATCTGATCCGTTTGCCGGGAGGACATTTCGGCGTTGGTGAATATTTTAAAACCGTTCTTTTTGAAGCGCTCGCGCTGGATTTGGCGAGCGATTTTTATATTTTCTTTGTGGGTTTTTTCACCCGCGTCGCTTTTTTCTTCCCGAAGTTCAATGACCGAAACGCGGGGCACTTCCAGCTGGATATCAATCCGGTCCAGCAACGGACCGGACATTTTTTTGTGGTATCGAAAAACCTCGTTGGCCGTGCAGCGGCACTCTTTTTCCGGGTCGCCGAAGTAGCCGCAGGGGCAGGGATTCATGGCGGCGACGAGCATAAATCTGGCCGGGAAGGTAAGAGCTTTTCGGGCCCGCGCGATGGAAACGGAGCCGGCCTCAAGCGGTTGCCGCAGGCCCTCCAGCACATCCCGATGGAACTCCGGGATTTCATCCAAAAAAAGAACGCCGCGATGGGCCAAACTGATTTCACCCGGCTTCGGGATGGAGCCGCCCCCGATGACGGCGGTGAGCGAGGCGTTGTGATGCGGTGCCCGAAACGGCCGGCAGTTGATGAACGAGTTGGAAGAATTAAGGAGTCCGGCGGCGCTGTAAATTTCCGTAATCTCAATCGCCTCCTCCAAAGAGGGCGGCGGGAGGATGGAATTAATCGCCTGGGCGAGCATAGTTTTCCCCGTGCCCGGCGGGCCGGAGAAAAGGAGGTTGTGTCCGCCGCTGGCGGCAATCACGAGCGCCCGTTTGGCCGCCGCCTGGCCCTTTATCTCTCCGATTCTCACCGAGGTCTCGGCGTAGCCGGGGCTCATCTCGGTTTTAATCCGGGGCGGGATGATTTTTATTCCCTCCAGATGTTCAATAATTTCTTTCAGATTTTTAACCGGAATCACCCGCACTTCGTTCAGGACTGCGACCTCGGCGGCATTTTCGGCCGGCAGGAAAATTTCCTTGAATTTTTTTCTCTCGGCCATCAGCGCGATGTTCAAAGCGCCGGCTACCGGCCGCAAGGAGCCGTCCAAAGAAAGTTCGCCGATGAATATCTTATCGCCCGTTTCAAAGGCCTTCAATTGGTCGCTCGCGAGGAGATAGGCGAGCGCGATCGGCAGGTCAAAACGCGAACCAATTTTCTTCACGTCGGCTGGCGCGAGATTCACGGTGACGCGCCGGTTTTCTTTGGTCGGCGGTTTAATGCCGGAATTTTTTATGGCGGAGTTCACCCTTTCTTTCGCTTCGTTGAGCGCTTTGTCGGCCAGCCCCACAATGTTGAATGAATGAAGGCCGACATTTAAGTCGGCCTCCACCTCAATGAGTTCCGCGCTGATACCGTCCAGTTCCGCGGAATATAACTTGGGAACCGTCCGCATTTTTAAAGTCCGCGCTTGCACTCCTTACAGTAGAACGATTCGGGGTCTATATCCAGGATTCTCTGCTCAATCGGGCCGCCGCACTTTTCACAGAGGCCGTAGGCGCCGTTTTTTATCTTTTCAATCGCTTTATTGATTTGTTGGAGGCGGGCGTCCTGGGTTTTCTTAACGCTTAAATATGTCCCCATTTCTTCCGTCTCGTCGGTCTCCTCCTCGTTGTGGTCAACGTCGTCTCCGAAGTCCAGCTCCTCCTTAAGTTTAGACAGATTCCTCTCTATTTTTGTCTTTTCAGAGATTAATTTTTCCTTTATTTCCTTTAAATCCTCATTTCTCATACGAGGGATTCTATCATAATTTGTTTGTTTTTGCACATCCTTGTACCGGCATGGCATATCGGTAACATTCTCTCCTTCTCCAAGTATTCTCCCGCAGTATCTTGCGGAACCGCGGTTCAGTTTCTCCAGCGGCAACCGCCCGCTGCGCTCTCGGCATTCGGATTCCTCGCTTCGCTCGGAAACCAAGCTCCGAATGCCTCCGAGAGCTTCCGCAAGACACTGCGGCAGAATATGAGGTGTTACCGGTGTGTATCATTTTTGTAAATTCTGTTTTTAAAAAATAAACCCGCTGATGAGGCGGGTTTGTGTCAACAAGTTAATTATTGAAGCCGTTTCGCCGCTTCTTTAAAGCCGCTGTAGGAAGTAACTATTATTAACTTATTGCCCGTCCAGCCGTAATCAAGCGCGAAACCGGCGTTGCCAAAGAGAAGATAGCGATTATCGGTCACGCCCGCGATTTGGCCGGCTTTCCAGGTCTGGGCCGTTCCCGGATTGCTTGAGAAAAGTCCGCTGTAATCACCGACTGCCTCAAAGGATTGTTCAAAGGCCGCGCTTGCGTTTTGCCGGTCTGAACCGCTCATAAGTTGAGCGGTAAATCCGAGCCAGCGGTTACCGTTGCTGTCGGTATAAACCAATCCCGCGGCGGTTTGGTCGTCAAAGGCCGTTGCCAAGACCTGATTTGAGGATAAATCCAATCCCGTGGCGGATTTCAAAATGTCGGTGAACTTAACCAGATTGCCAGCGGAATCCTTATACACGATTTCTGAAAGACCGGGCGCGGCCGAAGTGTTCAAAGCTAAAACGGAAAGCCCGCTATCCGTGGTTACGGTAGTGGTATCGGGAGGCGTGGTAAAGAGGGAGATGTGGGGAAGAGCGGGAGCGGGAGCGCCAGTGATTGGGGTTGGCTCATTGGGCGCGGTTGCCGCGGCCGGAGTTGGAGCCGGAAGAACGGGGGTCGCCGGCGCTGGCGCGATTTCAGCGGGCGCCGCGAAGAATATCGGATAAATTACGAAATAACCGAGAGCCGCCAGTCCGATTACGACAATGAAAACGATAAGGGCGGTAAAAATTCCCTTACTGCTTTTTTTAGGAGCGGCCTTCTTGGATTCGCCCGCCGCGTCCATTTGGGGGATTTGGAAAGATTGACTCGGTACCGGAGCGGTAGGGGCCGTTGGAGCCAGCGGAATATTTTCCGGAGCGCTTACCGGCGGCGCGTAGGGCTTCGGCGCGGAGGCTCCGGTATTAATGGACCCGAGGTCGGAGCCCATCGTGCGCACATCCGCATTGGGCACGACGGGCTTCGCGAGCGGCGACTCTCCCTCACCCGTGCCGAGCGGCTGACCCGGCGCTTGACCGGGATAGAAGTTGTCGTTTGTCATTGCTCTTAATTATAGCACTTGGAGATTCTTTGAATTGTGGATAATGTTTTACATCTTCCTGTGATTTCTTACAATTAAAAATATATTAGCTCAACCGCTCCGGCTTTGAAACCGCAGTCGTGGCAGAAAAATGACTGGTCCTTGGCGCGGAAAGCCGCGACTGGGCGCTTGCGGCAGGTGTCGCAGGAAGCATGTTCGGGGTCGTAGCCGAAAATTTTCAAGAGAGTGCCGACGTTCCCACCCGATTCTTTAAGACCCGTCACCAAAAAATGCCAAAGATGCAAATCGGGCGCGGCCAGTGGGATCAGGGTCCGTACCAAAGAAAAAATTTTGAGGGCGGAGGGATAAAACCCGGGATTGCGTCGTTCCCGGCCGAATCTTTCCTTGGTCAAAACATCGGTGACAGTGAACTGATTTTTTTCCACGAGACGCACCGTCACCAAATTGAACCAGTCCAGATGCGGCGCGAGTTTGGAAAGAATGCGCCGACCCCCGATCACTTTCGCCTCAAGCCGGCCGAAATCTTTGGTGTATAAATCCACCAGCCGGTCATTCTCTCTCTGCGGGCGGTAATTCAAAACCACGGCTTGGGTCAGATACTCAACCATTTTGGGCGACGTTGATTCTTACTTTCGGGGTTCTCCAGAAACCCAAACGGAATCGGCCGCTTAACATCAATCGCGTTTGGGCATCCAGGGCCGGCAGGGCGCTAAAAATCAGAAAAGTGAAGGGGGTAAGAACCCACTGCAGGAGGTAAAAAACATAATATCTTTTTTTGAAACCCTTCATCTTTGGTTGAAGAATAACGATGCTCAAAAAAGCCAGGGCGAGTACGCCCACCGAACTTAAGTTCAATATCCAGCCGGTGAGCCGCGGCAGATTATAAGACAAGACCGAAGCGCGAAAGGCCTCATTCCCCAAGATATTCGGCAGCCAGCCGAAAAAAAAGATGATAAAGGAACTGGTGGACCAGGAATAAAATCCGTCAAAAAGCACCCAGCGCCAGAATCGTTTCACCCGCCCCGGGATTTCTTTATTGAGAGAAAAGTCCCCGGCCAGACGGGCCAGGTTTTCCGCGCCCCAGGCCCATCGCCGCTGCTGCTTGTAAAGATTTTTAAGGGCCGTGAAAAAATTTCTTCCCGTGACGGCGTCCATATAAACCGGATAGAGAAGAGGTTCCGTCCGCCAATCGCCGTTATAATGGACGAGACACTGAAAAAAAATCCGGGAATCCTCCGAGACCAGATCCGTTTCCCAAAATCCGATTTCGGTGAGCGCCCGGAAAGGCATACTATGAGAAGAGAAGGTCACTAATTGCTCCGGCCGGGCCTCCTGCATCAATTGCCAGAAGGTGGAGGAAAAGCCGGCCAAGCGGGCGAAGAACGGCGCCTCGCGGATGTTATTTATGTAAATCGGGACAGGCTGGTAACTGGAGTGTTGGGGATGCGGCGCGCTCAAAAACGCATGAGTCAGAATTCCAAAATAATCCGGGCCGGTGCGCGTATCAATATCAAAAACCGAAACCAAAATGTCTTCATGGGGCACGCCCGACGACGGGTCAATAATTTTTCTTTGCGCCTCCCGGCCCGCCCAGGCCTCGTTGGAACCCTTACCCGGCAATTCATTCGGAAGGCCGGCCGGGTGAACGGTCCCGCTAAAATCCTTGAACAGGGAGCCGAATTCTTCCTTTATCATCGCGGCGGTTTGCCGGTCCTCCTCCCCGCCTTTTTCTTCGGTCGCCAAAACCACGAAAAATTTTTCTTTGGGATAATTGCTCTCCGCCAAGCTCAAAAAACTTTCTCTGACCACTTCATAGGATTCGCGGAACATCGGGAAAATTACCAAGTGATGAATCTTCTCCCACGCGCCGGATTTTTCCGATTTTATCCTCGCCAGCCAATCCAGTTTCAAATTGGCGCGCATTTTCATAAACGACACTCGGAGATGAAAGAAAAGATAAAAGAGTTTCAGAAACCAATAAAGGTCGTAAAGAAGAATGATGACGACCACCGCCGCGGGCAAGCGCCAGGATAAAAAAATGAAGCCCAAGAGGGTCGTCCAAGCCAGAGCGCCCGGTATTATTTCCCAAAGCCGGATCATAATAATGAAGTTAGAACTAGTAAAGCAAAAGGCCGAAGAAATTGTCCAATCCGTATTGCCCGCCGCCCAGGACAATTAGGGCTATGGCCGAAGCCAGAATAAGGAGGTCAAACTCGTAACCGCCGACGAATCCCTTTCTGAAATTCATGGCGAACAAAATCACCAGGAACTGAAGCGCGACGATAAGCGCGACAATTTGCGTGAGGAATCCGAAAACCAAAAAAAGACCGCCGACGAATTCAGTCAGCGAAACGACCGCCGCCCAAAAAATTCCGGGCTTGAAAGTTTGCTTCATCCATTCCGCGGTGTTCTTAATGTTTTTTATTTTCGGCCAACCGTGAATAATCAAAATCAAACCCAGGACGACTCTCAAAATCAAGATGCCGATATCGCTGAAAACGAATAGAGGCGAAATCATAATTCAAGTATACACAATAAAAATCCTCTCGTAAAACAAAGAAATATAAATTACAATGCCATTTATGAAGATTCTCGCCATTGAGACCTCCTGCGATGAAACTGCCCTCGCTCTCGTGGAGGCGGGGGGCGGGCTCCGCCAGCCGATGTTCAAGGTTCTGAAAAATCTGGTCTCCTCCCAAATTGCCGTTCATCGGCCCTTCGGCGGCGTGGTGCCGAGCATCGCGAAACGGGAACACCTGAAAAATTTACCGATAATTTTTAAAAAAATATCAGGAAGTTCAACTTCCCTAGGGAAGTTGAACTTCCCTAAAATTGATTTAATCGCGGTCACAGTCGGGCCGGGGCTGGAACCGGCTCTTTGGACTGGCGTGAATTTCGCGAAAGAACTCAAGAAAAAAATCTTTCCGAAAATTCCTTTAATCGGGGTAAATCATCTGGAGGGACATTTATATAGCTTTCTACTTACTACTCGCTACAAACTACAAATTAAAAATACCTTCCCCGCTATTGCGCTCATTGTTTCTGGTGGACACACGATTCTTTTGTATGTGCCGTCTTTCACCAAATGGAAAAAAATCGGTGAAACACGGGATGATGCCGCGGGCGAGGCCTTTGATAAAGTGGCGAAGATGCTCAATCTTCCCTACCCTGGTGGGCCGGAGATCCAAAAGTTAGCTGCTCAAGGCGATGGCGAGGCGGTTAAATTCCCGCGGCCGATGATTCACGATAAAAATTACGACTTCAGTTTTTCGGGACTCAAAACCTCGGTGCTCTATTATCTCCGCGACAATCCCAGGACCGATAAGGCCGATATCGCGGCGAGTTTTCAAAAAGCGGTCGTGGATGTGCTGGTTGCAAAAACCATTCGGGCGGCTAAAGAATACGATACAAAATCGGTGATTCTCTCCGGCGGCGTCGCGGCCAACGCGTTTTTGAGAGAAACGCTCGGAAACGAAACGAGGAAAATAAATCGGAACTTCCTCGTCCCGCCGATGGACTTCAATACCGACAACGCCACCATGATTGCCGCCGCGGCGTATATTCAGAATCTAAAGAGAAAAAGGCGCGCAATTCGCGCCCAGGCGAATTTGAATTTATAATAAATGGAGATGCTCAACTCCCGATACGATCCTAAACTGGTTGAAGATAAAATCTATGAAACTTGGCTCAAATCGGGTTATTTCAATCCAGATAATCTCCCGGGCAAGCGCAGTAAAAATTACATCGTTTATATGCCCCTGCCGAATGTGACGGGGACGCTTCATATGGGTCACGCCCTGAATAACACCATCCAGGACATTTTAATCCGCTATCACCGGATGAAAGGTTTTAAAACGCTCTGGCTGCCCGGCACCGACCACGCCGGCATCGCGACGCAATATGTCGTGGAAAAAGAATTGCGCAAACAAAATACCTCCCGCTTTGAACTCGGCCGTGAAAAATTCATTGAAAAGGTCTGGGAGTGGAAACAGAAATCCGGCGACGCGATTTTGAACCAGCTCAAAAAATTCGCCGCCTCGGCCGACTGGTCCCGCAACCGCTTCACAATGGACCCCGAATACAGCCGCGATGTCTTAAAAACCTTCATCCATTATTACGAGAAGGGCTGGCTTTACCGCGGCCTCCGCACCGTGAATTGGGGCCCGCGTTGCGGCACGAACTTGTCCGAACTGGAACTGGAATATAGCGACGCCGAGACCAAACTCTGGTACATCCGCTACAGCCCAGAGATTACGGTGGCAACGACGAGACCCGAAACAATGCTGGGTGATACCGCCGTCGCGGTAAATCCCAGCGATAAAAGATACAAACACCTCATCGGAAAGAAAGTAACACTTCCGATCCAAAATCGGGAAATCCCTATTGTGAGCGACGCGGCCATTGACCCCAAATTCGGTACGGGCGCGGTGAAGGTTACGCCGGCTCACGACATTCTGGATTTTGAAATCGGCCAGCGGCACAAACTGGAAACGGTTCAGGTGATTGACGAACGCGCCAGAATGACTCCGGCGGCCGGCCAATACGCCGGACTCAAGGTTACCGAGGCCCGGGAAAAAATCGTGAGCGACTTGAAAGAGACGGGGTTTTTGGTGAAAGAAGAAGCGTATAAAAACCGCCTCGCAAAATGCTACCGTTGCGGCGCGACAATTGAGCCCATCCCATCAAACCAATGGTTTTTGAAGATGGATAAATTGGGCGCGCTCGCGAAAAGCGCCGTGAAGTTCGGAAAAGTCAAAATCCGGCCAAAAAATTTCAAAAAGACCTATCTGGACTGGACGGAAAACATCCGCGACTGGTCCATCTCCCGCCAGATTTGGTGGGGTCATCGACTCCCGGTTTGGTTTCATGAACCAAAATGCGCCCCCCGCAAAGGGCGTGAGAAAGAAATTGAAAAATGCGAGGAGATGGCAGTGTCGCTTACCGAGCCAAAATGCAAAAACTGCGACGCGAAATATATCCAATCGGAAGATGTGTTAGACACTTGGTTCTCCTCCGCTCTCTGGCCCTTCGCCGGCCTCTCCAAAGAGGATTTGAAAAATTACTATCCCGGCAACACGCTGGTAACCGCCCGCGATATTTTGAATTTGTGGGTTGCCCGGATGATTTTCTCCGGCCTGGAGTTTCAGAAAAAAGCTCCCTTTACCGATGTCTTCATCAACGGCACGATTCTCACGAAAGACGGAAAAAGAATGTCTAAGAGTTTGGGCACGGGACTGGACCCCCTGAATTATATCAATCAATTCGGCGCGGACGCCACTCGTTTCGGAATAATCTGGCAGGCCACGGGCCAGGATATCCGGTGGGACGAGGCGGCAGTCATCGCTGGCCGGAAATTCGCGAACAAAATCTGGAACGCGAGCCGATTTGTTATTGAGCAAACTGCAAATTCCAAATTCCAAATTCCAAATGACAAACAAATATCAAATATCAAATATCAAACGGCGGCGGACAGAAAAATTCTGAAATCTTTGGCCAAAATGAAGAAGCAGACGGAGAAGATGATAGGGAATTTTGAGTTGAGCAAGACGCTCCGCCTCCTTTACAATTTTTTCTGGCATGAATTCTGCGACCGGTATATTGAAGAATCAAAGAAACAAATCCGGAACGACAAACTAACGGCCGGCACCCAAAAAATTCTCGCTTACACCCTCAAGGAATCGCTCAAAATGCTTCATCCGTTTATGCCCTTCATTACCGAGGCCGTTTACGAACATCTGCCGATTGAAGACAAGAAACTTCTCATCGTGGAAACATGGTAGCCGCTTTAAATTTTCTTTTAGTTTTGGTTCTGGCCTTTCTGCCTTCCATTCTCTGGCTTATTTTCTTTCTCAAAGAGGACCTTCATCCCGAACCGAAAAAATTGATTATTTACACCTTCTGCGCCGGGGCGCTCGCGAGCGTTCCGGTACTGGCCCTCCAGCTCATTTTCCAGAAATTCGTCGCCGGGCCCCTGCACGCTTTTCTTCTTTTGATTCTCGGTCTCGCGCTCATTGAGGAGGTTTTTAAATTCTTCTCGGCCTACTGGAGCGTAAACAAAGAGCCGGCCTTTGACGAGCCGGTGGACGCGATGATTTACGCCATTGTCGCCGCCATGGGTTTCGCTACCATTGAAAACATTTTTATTATGGGCGACAAAATGGATTTTTTAAGCATGAATAATATCCTCGCGACTGTGAGCACGCTGGGTTTCCGATTCATCGGCGCCACCCTGCTCCACGGATTGGCCTCCGCCTTCACGGGATATTACTGGGCTATCGGACGGAGAATCAACAAATTAAAATCCCGGATTTTTCTGGGTCTCGCAATCGCTTCCGTAATTCATTTCGCCTTCAATTATCTCATCTACGAATTTGGGGACGCGAGTTTGCTTTATCCGTCAATCTTCCTCGTCTTCATCGCTTTTTTCATCTTCAAGGATTTCTCCAAACTAAAATCAATCTCCTAGTCCGTGATATAATAAAAGTATGTTCGGGGAAAATAAAAATGGGGAACCGAAACGGGACATATTCGTGGAATTGGCCAAATTAAAAACCGAGCCGGCGCCCCTTTTGAATGTCTCCTCGGGAAAAACCAAGGATTGGGAGGAGGGCGAGGGCACGCTCACGGTGGACGTTTTTCAGGACGGTGATTACATAATCATCCAATCTACGGTGGCGGGCGTGAAGGACGAGAATTTGGAGATAAACATCACAAACGAATCAGTGACCATCCGGGGCGAGCGCGAACGGAAAGAGGAGGTGAAAGAAAAGGATTATTTTTACCAGGAGTTATTTTGGGGGACTTTTTCCCGTTCCATTATTCTGCCGCAGGAGGTGGACCCGGAAAATTCCACGGCGACATTAAAAAACGGCATCCTGAATATCAGAATGCCGAAGATGAATCGGAACAAATCCAAAAAACTGAAGGTGAAAGCGGATGAATAATTCTCCTAGTAGACCGGCGCGCCGGTGAACATCCGAGAAATGGTTTCTACGCTGCGCCCTTCATTGAGGGCGTCAAGGATATCGCGCATGTTCTCCGATATGAATTCAGTATCGGCAACGCCGAGAACTTCTGCGATCCTTCCATTGATAGAACCCCTAAGGTGAAAGGCCTCCCCAAGCTCGCTGGGGCGGTTTACATAAAATTCCAATCCCAACTCGCACAAACTCTTCAAATATATTTCTTCTCCGAGTTCGTGGACATTTAAATCGGACAATTTCTTTTGAAATTCTCGCATGGTTGGCATAGAACTCCCTTTATATTATTGAATGTAAACGAACAGTTTATTCAGGTGAAATATATTCTCAAACTCAA
Source organism: uncultured Candidatus Saccharibacteria bacterium (assembly GCA_964366055.1). Taxonomy (GTDB): domain Bacteria; phylum Patescibacteriota; class Minisyncoccia; order UBA6257; family GWB1-50-10; genus JBBTQX01. The sequence continues at coordinate 4,342 of CAYISE010000003.1, read as the reverse complement.
ACGAAGTCAACCAGGTAGTAGAAACTCGATCGCCTGTCGGCGATAAGCCGCAATCGAGTTTTCACTACCTGGTCAACCGAAAATTTCCCTCGCATACTTTGAAAATTTTTCGCCGCGGTCAAATTCGTTCTTGAACTTCTCAAAACTGGCCGCGCCGGGCGAGAAGACAACAATCGTGTCTTTTTTGGAATTAATGCCCGCTTTTACAAAAAGCAAAATTCCCGCCAGGTCCTCAAAAATCCATGGCGGTTCTTTCTTAAAACATCCGACTTTTCCGAGCGCGGCAATCATTTTCTTGGTGGCGCTACCGTTCAGAAAATAAATCTGGTTTGGTTTTAAATGTTGTTTTATCGCCCTCGCCCACGCGTTAAACGGCAGATTTTTGTCCGTCCCGCCCGTGATTAAGATGGTGTCCCCCTGCGGCGCGAAACGTTTCACCGCCGCGATAACCGCGTCCGGCGAGGTCGCCGTGGAATCATTCACCACCGTCAGGTTTTTCTTTTTTAAAATAATCTGCTCGCGATACAAGATATCCGGCAGGGTCTTTATATTTTTCGCGAGCGCCGCCCACTCCATACCCATCAAGTGGCTGGCGAGAAGCGAGACCAGGAGATTTTCCAGATTATGCTCGCCGCGGGATGAAAATTCTCCCGGTATTTTTTCGGAGATAACTTTTTCCGTCCACCTTCCGTTTTTGAAATAAACGGAGCGGTTTTTTATAAATACTCCATTCCGATTTTTAGACAGCGGCTTTTTTGAGAAGAAGAAAATATGGGCTCGCGGACGCTGTTTCAGAAAAAAATCAGCCCAAGGATTATCCGCGTTCAAAATTAATTTCTGATTCTTATTCTGTCCTTTAAAAATATTCGCCTTCGCGAGCGCGTAATCCCCTAAAGATTTATAGCGATTCAGATGGTCGGGATAGATATTCGTGATAACGGCCACCTCCGGCGCGCGGCGACTGCCGGGCAAGAGTTCCAGTTGCCACGATGAAAGTTCAATCACCGCCGGATTCTCCTTGCCTTTTAAGTTGTCCGCCAGGGCCAAAAGAGCCACCGCCGAGGAGTTTCCGGCCGCGATTGCCCGCGAGTATTTCGGTTTCAAAAAATGCGCGATCCAATTCACGGTGGTGGTTTTTCCGCGCGTCCCCGTCACCGCCACCACGGGATTGGGAATGCTGTCAAAGAAAATCCGCGCGTCGTTCACCAATAATTTTTTGCGTTTTTTCGCGATGGCCAAGAATTTGCTCTCGCGCGGCACGGCGGGATTCACCATGATAATGTCATTATTTTTGAAGTCGGCCTCGCGATGTTCGCCCAAAACAAACCTCACCTTCTTCGCGGCGACTCCCAATTGCTTGATTGAATCTTTAAGTTGTTCGCGGGAACGCAAATCGGTCACGAGCACCTTCGCGCCGCGCTTCACGAGCCACTTCGTCGTCGCAATCCCCCCGCCCAAAAGACCCAGACCCATCACCAGAACTTTTTTGTTTTTGAAATTATTTTCCATCAACCTCAATTATGGATGTAAACCAGTTTTCTCTCAAATTTTTGGAAATAAAATAATTTCCGCCTGTGTTTCCTGAAGTAACTCTCGTTTTTAATTCCAAAAACACCAATGAGATATCTCTCCTTGAACTAGTAAAAATCAGAGAGACCTGGCGCACTGGGAAAAAGCGGGTAAGAATTGGCCTAGCGGCCCGGAGCGCACACTTTTTCCCGGTGCGTTAGGTCTCCGCGTGGAGGTTTTGCGAGCGAGAGAAGAAATTTCTCGTGTCCCTAACTCTTAATCCTCTGATTTTTCTTCTGATTTTTCTTCCGGATTTAAACCCTCTCCATCTTCTTCCGCCGCCGCCACGCCGCCCTCCTGCACCGCCTCCGGATTGGACTGCGAGCGCACGTCAATCTTCCATCCGGTCAATTTCGCCGCCAGGCGGACGTTCTGGCCGCCTTTGCCGATGGCCAAACTCAACTGGTCTTCGGAAACAAGCACCCGCGCCTCGCGCCGTTCCAGAATCTCCACCAATTTCGCCTTAGCCGGCGAAATGGCATTGCCTATGAATTTAGACGGGTCTTCGGACCATTCAATAATGTCAATCTTTTCGTTCCCTAATTCGTTCGTCACCGCCATCACGCGCGTGCCGCGCTGGCCGACCGCCGAACCCACCGGGTCCACGCCGTCTTCTTTGGAAGCGACCGCGATTTTCGTGCGGTTTCCGGCTTCGCGGGCGATTTCTTTGATTTCCACCGTGCCATCGGCAATTTCCGGCACCTCCAGTTCAAAAAGTTTAGCCACGAAATTCGGGTGCGAGCGGGAAAGCACGATGCCCGGCCGGCGGGCGTCGTCCTGAACGGCCAGAATGTAGAAGCGCATCCGGTCGCCGATGCGATAGCGTTCGCCCGGGATGCTTTCGTTGGGATACATAATGCCGACCGCCCGGCCTAAATTTACAAACACATTGCCGCGGTCAAAACGCTGGACCACGCCGCTCAAAATCATCCCCTCTTTGTCGGCGAACTCGTCTTTAATGGAGGAGCGCTCCGCTTCGCGGATATTCTGCAAAATCACCTGCTTCGCGGTTTGGGCCGCGATGCGGCCGAAGTCGGCCTGCGTCTCCAACGCGAATTCAATTTCTTCATCCGGCTGCGCCTCCGGCTTTATCTTCCGCGCCTCATCCAAGAAAATGTGGCGGTCGGGATTGTAGCGCGGCAGTTCGTCTTTTTCCTCCGATGCCAGCGCCAGTTCTTCCACTTCAGCTTCGTTCACAATTCTGACTTGGGACGGGTCCACCGCGATTTTCACTTGGAAGAACCGGATATCCCCCGTTTTCAAATCAAACTTTGCGCGGATAATCTCCGAGCGTTTGCGATATTCTTTTTTGTAGGCGGCGGCGATGGAGGCCTCAATCGCGTCCAATACTTTTTCGGCGGAAATTCCTTTTTCGGCGGCAATCTGCTCCACCGCGCTCGCTAATGTTTTTAAGTCCATCCCGTTGATTCTTTTAATTTTTGTAATACAGCCGCTCTCAAGGAGCGGCATTTACTTGGTTAGTATACAACAAAGACCCGACAAAAAGCAAGCATTGATTAAACCGAAACTGGCGAGTGGTATAATTAATTATACCACCATGATATAATCCCCTTATGACACGCGTTAATAAGAAACATATCGCTCAAGAGTTGCGCGAAGCGGCCTGGAGACCCTTTTGGAAAACAATCGGAAAATCGGGATCCGAAACGGTTTTTCTCGCCAACATGGAAAGGTTCCTTACCCCATCAGAGATAATTCTTATTGAGAAACGCCTTCTGATATCGCTTCTTTTGGAACGGGGTTTCAGTTACCGGAAAATCGGCGAGGCATTGGATGTAACCAGGGTCACTATCAGCTTCGTGAAACACAATCTAAAAAGAACTCCGCGGGTCCATCGAAAATATGGTCACGATAAAATGCGGAAACGGAGAAGTGGAAACGAGATACCGTTTCTGATGTCGCCGGCGGAACATGTGCGTCGGCTCCGTCGGACTTAATCTTAATCGGAATATAATCACTGGGTGGTATAATTAATTATACCACCTTCAGATGTTATATATTTTCGTAGTGGCGGGTCAGGAATGATCCGTCATTATTTTTTTCAAGCGCGATTAAGTCCAGCCGCCATCCTTTTTTATCATTGACCAGCTCCTGATGTATCCCCGCGTAGAGTGAGGCCGCCCGCTTGAATTTCCTGATTTTTGCCCCCGACATCTGGTCTTCCGGCCTCAAAAAATTCTCGCCGCCGGCTTCCATCGTTTTTACCTCCACAAAAACCAGTGTTTTGTCTGGCGCCATAGCCACAATATCCAGCTCGCCCCACTTCTCACGTTTATTCCTCTCAAGAATCCTATAATCATTCTCCTTCATATATTCAGTCGCAAAATTCTCTCCCTCCTGCCCTAATTTATACTTTTGGGTCATATTTATACAAATTATACCCCCAAATTAACAAAATAAAAATGTTTCACACGAAACATTTTTTACACTAAAAAAGTGAAAGTGTAGGATTCATCGCACTACCCGGTTGTCTAAAAAAGATAGTGTTTCACATGTTTCACACTTTTTTGTCAAGGAATGTAGGATTCATCGCATTACCGGGTTTATCGGGTTTTTCAACATTTTCAGGTTTATCGGGTTTATCAGCTTTTCCGAGTTTTCCGGGTTTTTTATGTTTTTCTGACTTTGAATTGCGAAACAGAAAATTTTAACCCCGCTTCGCTCTGCTTCCAGTGGCAGAGCTCGCTGCTGAAAAGAGTTTTTGCCGCCGCTCAAGCGGCGGACCAAGCCAAAAACCCTTTTCAGAGGTAAA
>CAYISE010000002.1:23293-46874 GCA_964366055.1 uncultured Candidatus Saccharibacteria bacterium | reverse complement strand
TCCGGGGCTCACGGAGCGACCACCGGAAAGATGCTTCAGGGGATCGAAGCGATACTGACCAGGGAAAAACCGAGCGCGGTCTTCGTCCAGGGAGATACGAATAGCGTTTTGGCCGGAACGCTGGCGGCGGCGAAACTGAATATACCGGTAGCTCACATCGAGGCCGGTTTGCGCAGTTATGACCGGACTATGCCGGAAGAATTGAACCGCATCGTAGCGGACCATTTGAGCGATTATCTCTTCGCGCCGACCGAAGAAACGGCCAAGCTCGCTAAGAGCGAAGGCATATCCAAAAAGAAGATTTTTGTTACGGGCAACACGATAGTCGATGCGGTTCGCATCTTGACGCCGGATCTGAAAGCGATATTCAAAAAATACGGCGTCCGGAAAAACGGGTATCATCTTTTGACCATGCATCGACCAGCGAACGTCGATAATCCTAAAACGCTCCGGGAACTGTTGGCTGGAATAGCCGCGATATCCGATAGGATGGGACTACCGTGCTTGTTTCCGGCTCATCCGCGCACCATCGCCAATATTTCCGCCGCCAGAATTAAAGTTCCCGGCTCCATTCGCATTCTCCCTCCGGCGGACTACGGCGATCTTTTGGGATTGGAGCGCGGTGCGGCGATGGTATTCACGGACAGCGGCGGCATTCAGGAGGAATCGTGCGTTTTGGGCAAAAAGTGCCTCATTCTCCGGACCAACACCGAACGGCCCGAGACGCTCAAAACAGGCGGCGCCGTGCTTTTGAAATCTCTCACGGCCAAGAGCGTTATCTCCGCCTTTCGGATGCTTGAAAAAAGGAAGATCAGGTGGCAAAATCCGTTCGGCGACGGCCATGCGGCGGAACGGATAGTGCGGACGATGATCGCCGCAAATAAACCATCATGAAGATTTTAATCATTACCGATTCATATTCGCCCGAGGTGCGTTCGGCGGCCCAACTCATGCGGGACTTGTCCGAAGGGCTTCATGCGCGTGGCCACGATGTTACGGTCGCGACGACCGTGCCGGCCTATAACCTCGCATCCGGAACGCGGGCGGAAGCCGTGCCGCGGAACGAAACGATGAACGGCGTCCGCATAGTCCGTATCGCGACCCTGCCGCACCACCGCGTAAACTATATCTTACGCGGATTGAACCAGCTCTTTCTCCCCGGGATTTTCGCCCGCGCGGTTCGGAAGATGCTTGCCGGCCCGTTTGACGCCGTCATCGTCCATAGTCCGCCATTGCCACTGGCGTTGGCCGCCTCGAATCTCGCTCGGCATTACGGCGCGCGCTTCATCGCCAACATCCATGACATTTTTCCCCGAAACGGCATTGATCTCGTCGTCTGGTGGCAAAAACCGCTCATCCAGCTGTTTTTCGGCCCGATGGAACAGATTGTGTATCGCCGGGCGGACGTCATAATCGTTCCTTCGGAAAATCACGCCCGCTACCTGGAAGAAAAGCGCGCCGTGCCAGCGGAGAAGCTCCGCGTAATACCGCATTGGATAGACCCGGCGCCTTTCGATGCCGCTCCCACCGGAGACCGTTTCCGAAAAGCATGGGGTTTGGAGAATGATTTTACCTTCTTTTTCGGCGGCGTTCTGGGTCCCTCCCAGGGATTGGAAATGGTTTTGGATGCGGCGGAATCTTTCCGTTCGGACCCGGAGGTGAAATTCCTTTTTGTGGGGGACGGCGGCGCGCGCTTACGGCTTGAAAAAACGGTTCGCGACAAGAAACTCGGGAATGTGATCTTCAAACCCTTCGTATCGAGCGGGGAGTATCCCGCGCTCGTGAAAGAGATGAATGTCGGATTCGTCACGCTCACCTCGAAGAACACCACGCCGGCGGTACCCGCGAAACTTCTGGGATATTTGGCGGCCGGGCTTCCCGTGGTCCTCGCTGTGCACGAGGAAAGCGACGCGCTCCGCATAGTAAAAGAAGCCGATTGCGGTTTTGCGGCCGTTTCCGACGATCAGGCGGCGGTGACCGCCGCTTTCCGCGCCGCTTATGAGAGCCGCGCATCGCTCAAGAAACTGGGCGAAAACGGCCGGCGTTATTTGGAAAAGAATTTCACCAAAGAAAAACTCGTCGCTTTGTGGGACGAGTTTCTCCGCAATTCCCGTTGACGGGAAATTTATTTGAAGTAGCTCCAGAATTCTTGCCTGGCCTTCTCGTAGCGGTCGCCCCAGCCCTTCATTTTTTCCAGTTTCGCCTCGAGGTCCAGCATGATCTTCGCCGAGATGAGGATGGATTCTATCGAGTCGCCCTCCTCGTTCCGCGCGATCTTAGCGCCGATCGTCCGGTACATGTCCCGGTAGCTCTGGGTTTTGAATATCCTCTTTTTCCTGATTATTCTATGGTTATCTTCGGACTGGTATTTGATGGCGTCCGTTATCCGCACGTTCCGGCCGTGTACTTTGAGTTCCACGAAGTCCCGCGGTCCCACCCTTGAGGTACCTTTTTCGCTGAAGGTCGTTGTGAAAGACGCCCCGTTTTCAAGTTCTATCCAAACCTCAATGGCATTGTCGTGAAGAAGTTTGATGTTAAAATCTTTCGGCTGACTGAAATTGTTGAGGTGGAGAAAGTGATCTATTTGGTGGCAGCCATTCGCGAAGAAGGTACTCCGCGACACCGGCCAGTTATACCAGAAAAATTCCGGCTGGATGAGCTCGTAGACGATAGAGTGATAGGAGATCGGATCGCCGCGCTTCACGCCCAGGTCTTTGAGCGCGAGCTCATTGAAAAGTCCGTAGCGCTTGTGGAAGCCGATAAAAACCTTCCGGCCCGCCTGCCGCAGGGCCTTTTCCAATTCGGCCAGCTCTCCATAATCGTTCACGACCGGCTTCTCGACCACGGCATAAGCTCCCTGCTTCAGGGCGTGGAGCGTGATGGGCACGTGCGTGTGGTTGTAACTCGCGACGAAATAAACGTCGCCTTTTTCACTTGCTTCGGGAAGGGGCGCGGAGCTCCATTTTTCCACCCGCCGTTCGGTCGAGACCTGCGTCGGATCGATCTCATGGACCGTCCGGATGTCCACGAACGGCTTCATATAGGGAAGGATGTTGATCTTGGCGTAGTTGCCGAAACCGTAAAGAACCCCGGTCTTTCTCGCCCCGAGCCGCGTCGAGGAGTTAACCTCACCCTTCGTTTCCGAAACGGGACTTGCTTCCGGCATCCCCATCTTTTTCGCCCGGGACCAGTCGGTATTTTTGAGCTCTTGCGCCAGTCCTTTTTCCAACTTAACCCGCGTTTCATCGGAAATTTTTTCTCCCGAATACACGCTCCAAGCCCTCACCTCTTTCCACCAATGGTTTTGCCTCTCGTTTTTATCAAGAGAACAATAGAAAATCGCATCGGTTGAAAGTTCGGGTAGACCGGATTTATTCATCTTGAAGATCAAACTTTCGGGCAAAACGATCCGTTCGGCGAGTGCCGGGTGCCACGGCGCCAGGAAAGCGACGATCTCTCCTTCGCGAAAAACGCCGTCTCCCGGTTTCTCGATTATTTTACCGATGCCGCAGGCGACATACTTGTCATTCCGGCGATCCTCCCGAAGCCGCGACCAGGTTTTTGTGACAAGTCCCACGGGTCCTACGACGGGGAAGTAGTTCCAAAGCAGGCGCAGGCTCTTCGGCCGCGTATGGTAAACATGCTCGAGTTTCTCGAGATTCTTCCAGGCCGAAACCTCCAGCCGGTACTCTTTTTTGCCGCGGTGATAATCGAGGAATCCGCCCCGCAATTTTTTACCGGAAAGTATTCTCATCCCGAAAAATTATACCCCTTCCCGCCGGAATTGAAAATATATCGGCTTTTTGATAATATTTGGATGATATGAATCCCGTTAGAGACACCCAAATCATCAAAATTATGAGCAATATGAATTACCAACAGGTCGGAGTAATCAAACCAAGCGATATATCACGAATGCGCTTAAAAAGCGCATCCTGTCTCTAACGGGATGAAAATAAAAAAAATAGACCCATCCTGCAATCTGGCGACCGTCCGGGACGGACGGGGTGGCATCTTCACCTTCTATCCCGATAAGTCCATCGTTGAATTCAATTTTCAGTTTATCAACAAAGGCGCCGTTAGGGGCAATCATTATCACCCGGAGTTTGATGAATACTATCTATTCACCGAAGGTAATGGCGTAGTGGTGACCAAATCCGATGATGGGAAAGAAGAATTTATTTATGTCGGCACGGGGGACTGCGTTTATCTTCCCCAGGGTGTTTCTCATGTCACCTATGCGATTACAGATATCAAATATGTCACCTTTCTCACGAAAAAGTGGGATGATTGCAAGACCCCCATCGTTCACGAAGATATGGGTATGGGCAAGGGAGACCACGGCGACCCGAATTATCAAAGACCGAAATAATCTTGATAGGTCAGCTTCGCTCATCAGATTTTTTTGTTCTGATACCATGCCCGCTCTCCGCGTATGTTTTAAGGAAGCTCTCGGAGGCGAAAAAGCTGGGTGTCCATAAGGACTTTTTCGCCGAGAGCGCAGGGGGCGCTTGCCGCTGGAGCAAGCGAACCCCGGTTCCGAGAAACATACGCGGAGAGAGCGCCCTGCCCACAAAATAAAGCGCTCTTTTTGGCCCATTATTCTATCACGCGCGGCTCGGGCAGAGGAATAATGAATTTTCCTTTGAATCCCTTCTCCCTTAACTTGGGTACGAGCTCGTCGGTGATTTGCCACGAGAAAAGCAAAACGTACTCGGGCTGGTCTTCAAAAAGTTTGGATTCTTCCAACACCGGTATAATCGTTCCCGGAACGTATTTGTTGATTTTGTGCGAGCCCTTTATTTCAAGGACGCAATCAACAATGCCCTCGTCAATACCGACGTAATTGATAAGAGTGGTGCCGCGCGACGGCGCCCCGATGCCGTACACGCGCCCGCCACTTTTTTTGATGTCGCGAAGAAGAGCGGCCAGTTCCAGTTTTGCGAGAATAACCTTCTTCCTGAATTCAATCAGAACTTCCTTTTTCAGAATAGTATTTTTTTCCGTTTCAAGAAGCGGCGCGACCGTGTCTTTCACCGGATACTTGCCTTTTCTCGCGGCGTAGACCCGGATTGAACCGGCATGGCTGGGTATCGGTTTCGCGTGGATAATTTCAAGGCCGTGCGTTTCCAGCAGATATTTCAAACTATGCAGGGAATAATGGCGCAGGTGCTCGTGATAAATGGTGTCAAACTGATTCATTTGAATAACCGGCAGGAGATAATGCGCCTCAATGATAAAAAGCCCGTCATCGGCAAGCATTTCCAGCACCGACTCCGCCACCTCATTCACATTATCAATATGAGCGAAAACGTTCGTGGCGGTAATAATTTTTGCCAATCCATATTCTTTTTTAACCCGCCGCGCCACCTCTCTTGTAAAGTAGTCCAAGATGGTCGGGATGCCCCTCTCAATGGCGATTTTCCCGATGTCCTCTGGAGTGATGCCCAGCACTTTATGATGTTCTTTGAAGTTATTGAGGAGATTGCCGTCATTGGAACCGATGTCCACGATTAAATCGTCCGGTTTCAGTTCAAACATCGCCGCGCATTCCCGGTAAAGTTCCGCGAAGTTGTCCCTCAACACTTTGGTGGTGCTTGACGTGTAAGGGTACGATGGAGGAAAGATGATTTTCGGGTCAACGATAAGGCCGGATTGAACGAGATGACATTTTTCGCAATAAAGTATTTCCGCTGGGTAACTTAATTCTTCTTTGGGTCTTTCTCCGATGGGGTGAAAATCGTTCACCGGCGGAAGATAGCCGAGGAAAATCACCGATTTCAATTCCGGGTTTCCGCAAATCTGGCATTCTCTGACGACGCGGCTTGTTTCCGTCATTTCTTTAACTTAACTGTATCGGCGGATTTTCTCAAGTAAGCGGTTCCCATGGCATAGAGGAACCAGCGGAAATAATGCGGAAGCCATTTTTTGAAATTGAACCGGCTTTGGCCTTTTTCTCTCCTATACCATTTGGCCGGCACCTCGGATATTTTCCACTTTAAGCGATGGCATTTCACGAGAAGTTCTACCGCGTAAGTGAATCCCTCGGTGGATTCAATCTGAACGGTATCAAGGATTTTTTTGGAGAACAATCTTAACCCATAACTGGCATCACTCGCCGGTAGGCCCACTATATAGTGGAGAACGAAAGAAGCGACTCTTACCACGATTGATTTTAGAACGGGGCCGCCTTCCATTCCGCCGCCTTTCATAAATCGGCTGGCGACCACGACCTTGCTCCCTTTTCTGAATTCCTGGTGCATCCTATCAATTATGCCTATGTTGTAAACCTCGTCCGCGGGATAGACCAGAACGGCTGGCGCGCGGCTCGCTTCAAAGCCCGTGGTGATTGCGTTATGGACTCCCGCGCCCCGATTTTTTACCAAGAGCACTTCAAAGCCCAACTCCTTCTTTATTCGTTCCACGGCCGGCAAAGTATTATCGCCGTCAAAATCATAGCAAATAAGCGCCCGGAAAGGAGTGACCACCCCGTCTTTCAGCGAGCGAAGCGTCTCAACGATATTTTCCCCTTCGTTGTAGACGGGGATGATGATATCAAGTTCCGGCATTGATTTTTTCCCACAATGAAGAATCCAGTGAAGCGTCGCGGGCGAGATTAAATTCAATATTCTTTAGAATATCCTCCCTCCGGCAGGGCTTTAACGACGGCTTGAATTCTTTGTAGCGCTCGTACTCCGATTTTTTATCGCCGCCGATGTTAACGGTGCCGATAAAATTGCTCTTGATTGCCGCGGCAATCGCTTTCGGCACCCTGTCCAGCGGCATTTTTGACGAAAACATATCGGTCGCGGAGGTCTCAAATTTTATCTTGGCCGGGTCAAAGAAACTTGTTCTGATGACGCAGAAATTGGGGAGAAGATGGACCGCGCATTCTCCGCCCAGTTTGGTCCAGCCGTAATTGTTGTAAGGTATGGCGGCATCTTGTTCCGAATAATTTCCTCTTGCGCCGGGATAAACGCCGTCGGTGGAGATATAAATAAATCTGATATCCGCGCCTTCCTGACCGGACCCTAGAATCTCTTTGACTAAATTGCATGTTCCGATGATGTTTGTTTCCACCGCTTCCTGCTTCCATAATTTATTCTCGCATTCCGACATCCTGACGACCGCGGCGGAGTGAATAATGATGTCCGGTCGGTTTTCTTTTAAAAATTTTCTGATGCTTTCCGGTTTGGTGATATCCAGTTCCTGGTGGGACGGCGCGATGATGTTGTCAAACAATTTTGATTGCAGGATGGCTCGCCCGAGATTGCCCGCCCCGCCCGTTAGAAGAATCCGGCTGTTTTTTGTCGGTAGAGAAACGAGTTTTGTCGGCGCCCGGTGTTTCTCCGGCAGCGGAACATCAACGCGGTCGTCTATCTCGGATATTCCTACGACGCGTTTCTCTTGGTCGGACAATCGCGCCGCTTCAAATACTCGGGCCTGCGCGAGCAGGTCATTTTCATAATTTTTGACGCTGGCCGCCCCTTTAAAAATTTCTTGGCAGAAATCGTCAAGCATCAATCGGAATTGGTCCGCCGGTTCCATGACGATTTCTTGAACTTGGTCGTCGGCATCAAGAAAAATCTTTGTCCCCATTTCTCGCGGAACGGCGTAGGCTCGGCCCATTCTGATATTCGCTTGGCTGCCCAAAACGCTGTAGGTTGACTGAAAATAGGAGCCGAACATGGAAGAGATAAAAGCAAACTTGCCGTTGGAGTAGCGCAAGACCATATCGGTCCTGACATCAACGCCGCTGGCCGGGTCAATCTTTAAATTACAAAGCACGCTCTCCGGTTCTTCTCCGAAAATCATCCGGCTGGCGTAGACCGGGTAAGTGGCTGAAGCATGGAAGGAGCCCCCGCCGAGTTTCTTATTCATCATGGCGCTTGCTTTATCCGGCATGGCGTAACCGAAGCAGCCCTCAAATCTTAAAAGTTCTCCCAGAACGCCTCCCGTGATTAATTCCCTGACCTTCGCGTGCTGGGGGTGGTATCTGAACATCAATCCTTCCATCAGCCGAGTATTGTTTTTTCCGCAGACCGCCGCCATTTTTTTGGCGGACGCGTAGGATAAAGCCGCGGGTTTTTCACAAATGACGTGCTTGCCCCTTTCCGCCGCTTTAATCGCCCACTCTTCGTGCAGTGAGTTCGGGAGAGAAATATAGACGGCGTGTATATCTTTGTTGTTGATTACTTCGTCATAGGTTCCCCGCGCGTCGCAATGGAACTGTTCCGCGAACTCCCTCGCCTTTTCCGTCGTCCGGCTCCCCACCATCGCCAGCTCGGCGAAGTTTGAATCGCAAATCGCCGGGAGCATACCTTTTTGAGCGACACGGGAGCAACCCAAAACGCCGAATTTAATTTTTGAACGAGAATCCATTTATATTCGGCTATATCCTATCAAAAATTCAATCAGAGGACAATAATTAATATTATCGTTCCACCAGAGAGTTGCTTCAGGAAACACAGGCGAAGCTCCTACTATGGTTTCTATGTCCGCGAGACGGTTTTGTCGAGGAATTTTGTCGCGTAAAATCTTAGGATAATAACTAGGTGGTATAATTGATTATACCACCTCTTCGGCAATATTCGCTCAAAATGATTTTTCTTGTCACAGAGCAGAATTAGTAATAAAAAACCGCATTCTATGAGGTTTTTTGGGTGTTTGACAAATTTATGAATTAGGTGTATAATTTCAACAGAAAGTTGTCAAACGGTTTATTTGAGGTTTTCGGAAACTCCGAAAATGGGGTGTCAGCTATCGTTTCCTCGCTGTTCGCAAGTGATTTGGATCTTGGGTTTGGGAACTGTGATTTCTCAAACCCTTGGTCGATTAGATTTAACGTCCGTCGTGATTAAATTCACGCGGACGTTTTTTATTTGTTGAATTTTGCCCTAAATAAAGGAGTTTTTAGCCCGAGAGCCAGGCTCTGCCGAGCCGCTGGAAGCGAGGCAAGAGCGGTTCTGAAAAGCATAGTTTTTCAGATATCATGCTCGCTGGGGGTGAGAGAATTCATCTTCTGATTTTTGATAACTCGGAAGGCGTAGATGTATATCGCGAGAGTGGCGGCGAGAATAAAAATTATCGAGTCCAGCGCGTCGCCGTTTATCCGATAAACAATGAGAGGCAGCCAGGCGGTAAAAAGTTGAGCAAGAGAAATTCTAACAATGAATTTTTTGTCAATTTCAAAAAACGCCCGGATGAAAAGCGGAACAACAATTAAAAATACCGGCCAGCCGTATCCGACAATCCTTTGGATGCCGGTGCCGGCCACGGGGCCGATGAAATAATGAACTAGACCGTAGGTCAGCGCCACGATAATTCCGAAGGAAAATTCTTTGAAAATATACCTCAACTTCTTGGAAAGAATGTAAAAAAGCATAAGCGGCGCTATCCCGAAAATCGTGAGCAATATAATCAAGGCCTTAAGCGGAAGAGAAAAGTCAAAACCGCAGAAACCGACCTCTTGCACGTTTCCGAGGGACTTAATAGCGGGAAGCTGAAGACGGAATATGGGTTCGCAGGACTTGGAACCATTGATCCAGGGCTTTACGCCCAGCACATTGGTCAGAAAGTTGTAGGAGAGTTTGGAGGCGAGATAAAAAGAACCGCTTAGATTATGGATATTAGGCTGGCCGGTGCTTTTCACAACCCCGGTTATCCAAAAAGAGATGATAATGACGATAATGACGGCCAGCGTCAGAAGTTTTTTGGACCAGAGCCAGCTCATCGCCGAATATATGAGGCCCAGGAGCAGGGTTGATTCTCTGGCCAGAAACATCAGAAATACCGCGATTAGGCTCAAGCCTTCTTTTTTGAATAGGAGAAGCGCGAAAAAAACGGCGGTGAGGAATAAATAGAGCGGATCGGGTTCAAAAACCTCGCGGAGCGTGTCGTAAAAATACGGCAGAAAGAAAAGAGGAATTAAAAGAAGCGGAGATTTTAAAGTATCCTTCAAAATCGCGATATTTATAATGAAAAAAAGAAATATGGAGGCAATGGCGATGAGATAAAAACCCTGATAGATATCCAAAGGAAAGTGGCGGCTCAACCAGCCGACCAGAAATGGATGAAGGAATCGGCTGGAGTAGGGTTCAATCAGGGTATTCAGGTGGCCGTTCGCGGCCGCGACATACCACTCGGTATCCCCGCCGATGGTCGGACTTACGAGAATGTTCAGAAAAAAAAGGACGGCCAGAATAGCGGCGGCGACGAGAAAAAAAATCAAGTATTTATTTAAACCAATAATCATACCAAAGAGAGAGCGTAATTAAATTCCAGATTTTGAAGGATTGGTTGGCTTTCCGGTTTTGATGGGAATATATCAGCCCCTTAACATAATCATAATTAAGAATATTTCTTTCTCTTAATCCGGAACTCATTATAATATTGAACATTTCTTCCGAAATTGGCGAATCATTTTTCAGCCATTCGTCGATGGGCGTTCCGAAACCTTGTTTTTTACGCCAGATTATCTCGCTCGGAATGATGCCCTCCACCGCTTTTTTCAAAATATATTTTGTGTTTCCGTTCTTTACCTTCAAACCGCTCGGCATATTCAGCGCGAGTTCCACCAGCCGCTTGTCCAGGAACGGCACGCGGCCCTCAACCGAATGGGCCATTGTCATCTTGTCGGCGCGGGCCAGAAGAAATTCCGGCAAGCGCTGTTTCAATTCCAGATAAGTGATCTGTTTCAAAAAATCGGCGCGAGAATCGGTTTCTTTGAGTTCTTGATACCAATTTTTGATAATATCGTAGCTTGATTCTTCAGTCCGGTATTTAAATTCAGAGGTAAGAAGTCCCTCCTTCGCGTAGTCCCCGAAAGCAATCGCCAGTCCCCAGAAGGGTTCTTGGCCCATTATGAATCTTTGAGCGTATTCTTTTCCGAAATCCAGGCGGGTAATGTTTAATAACGCTTGGGTTATTTCAGACAGGACCGATTTTGCCGCGTTCGGAATTTTTTTGAGCCAATGCCATTTTTCGCGTAATCGTAAAACTTTCAGATATGTCTCGTAGCCGGAAAAAATTTCATCCGCGCCTTCGCCGATTTGAATAACCGTCACTCCGGCATCGCGAGTGAGTTTTGAAAGCCAAAAAAGAGGAAAACAAACCTGGTCGCCATTCGGGTCGTCGGCGTAGTACGCGTATTGCTGGAGAAATTCGCGGAAATGGGATTCATCCAAAACAATCTCGTGCGTTTTCGCGTTCAATGATTTAGCCACCCGGCGGGAATATTCAAACTCGTTTTTTGTTTCAAAATCCTTATAGCCGACGGAGAATGTCTCCACCGGTTTCCCGAGCGCCTCGCTCATCAAAGCCGCGTTCGTTGAGGAGTCAATTCCGCCCGAGAGGAAGCATCCGAAAGGCACATCCGAAACCATCTGGGATTTTATGGAATCCCGGAGCAGGCGGCGGATTTCCGAAATGTAAAACTCCTCGCTTTTCCCCTTTTCCTCGCTCGTTATCGGGTTCCAATAGGAGGTTTCTTCCAATTCCCCGTTCATATTCAAGACGAGCCGGCGTGCGGCGGGCAGCTTCTTAATATTTTTGAAAAGCGTGAAGGGAGCGGGCAGAGAAGAAAATGTCAGATAGCGGGAGATATTTTTTTCCTCCAATTCTTTTTTGAAATCGGGATGAGCCAATATCGCCTTAATTTCAGAACCGAAGTAAAAAACGCCGTTCTGGACCGCGTAAAAAAATGGCTTGATGCCCATGTGGTCGCGGGCGGCGAAAAGTTTTTTCTTCTTTTCGTCCCAAATTGCGAAGGCGAACATGCCGTTGAATAATTTCACGCAGTCCTCGCCGTATTCGGCATAGGCATTCAAAACAACTTCTGTGTCCGTGCGGGAATGGAAGATATAACCTTTTTTCTCAAGTCCTTCCCGAATTTCCCGGAAGTTATAAATCTCGCCGTTATAGGTTATCCAAACGCCGTTCACGCTCATCGGCATATGGCCGGCCGTTGTCAGGTCAATGATTTTGAGCCGCCGCGCGCCGAAGCCCACTCTGCCGTCCGGCGAAAGATAAACGCCCGCGTCGTCCGGCCCGCGATGAACGAGCGTATCCCGCATTTTCACCACCTCCGATTCTTTTACGGTGTTTGAATTATTGAACTTGAAGACCCCGTTGATTCCGCACATGTCTTTTATGTTTCTTTTTTATGCTTCTTTTCCATTTTTCTTTTGCTTTTATGCTTCTTTTGTTGTTGCCTCACTTTTCTCGCACGTGCGAGAAAAGTGAGGCACTTGAATTTTTTAGATTTTAAAAACGGCCTTGATTTCCGAAATAGAATTTTCCTTAAGGAAATGAAGGGTAACGAAATAAAGCGTGGCCGAGAGAGCGACATTCAAAAGAACATGAACGCCGAGCCAATGGAGAGTCAAACTGAAAAGCCCCATCAGCGCGGAAGCCGAAACTATTTTTTTGAGATGGGGGAGGATGAAAAAATTATTCGTTTTCTTGGCCAGCCGCCAGCTTAATCCGTTGATTAACAGCAACGCGCCGAGGGTGGCGATAGCGGCGCCGACGGTGCCGTAAAGCGGAATCAAAAGGACATTGAAAATGACATTGCCCAAAGAGCCGATTAAAATAATGGGCACGGCCTTTTTCTGTTTATCATGGGCCATTATGTAGTTGGTGAGATGATAACCGGGGAAAATCAGAAGGACGGTAAAAAACAGGACCCGAAGAGCCGGAATAGCCGCCAGATAGGACTCTCCGTAAAGGAATTTTATAATTTCCCCGCTTAAAATTACTCCGCCGATGACAATAGGAATGGCTAAAAGCAGCGAAGCGGTAATGCCTTTTTCCATGAGTTCTTTCGTCTTGCCGTTATTTTTTTGACCGACAAATTTGGCCAGCACGGGGTAAAGACTGACAGCAAGGACTGACGACAGAGTGTAAAGTAACTGGATGATTTTTTGGCCGGCGGAATAAAAACCGACGTCTTCCGCCGTTCTAAGCGCTCCCAGCATTATGACATCCATATTCAGCATGAAAATCCCTACGAGCGATGTGATGGCGATTGGCCAGGCCAATCGTAAAATCGGCGCCAATAATTCTCGGCGGAAGGCGCTGTTCATGCTTCCGAATTCTTTTCGGAGAATAAAAATCCCCAAGATTGTCCCCGTCCCCGCGCTTAAGCCGTAGGTAATGGCTAAGGAACGAGCGGTCGGCGCGAAGTAAAGTATCGCGAAACCGAATAACGTTATGGCGACATTCGTCACCGTAGTCACCAAGGCCTCCAATTCCATTTTTTCTTTCGCCCGGAAAAAAGCGATGGCAAATTCTCTGATGCCGTCAAAAATCGTCAGCATCGCGGCGAAATATAAAAGCGGTTTGGCCGCCTCAATTTTTGAAAAATAGGGCGCGACAAAAATTATAAGCAGGGCCGTAAAAACCAGGAGAATTATTTTAATCCGGAAACTGGTCGCGAAAATTTGGCGGCTTTTCTCCGGATTCATCGCCGCCTCTTTTGTGAGAATCGTGTTGATGCCGATATCGGAGAATATGGTGAAGAACGCGGCTAGTCCGAGCACATAGGAAAAGACGCCGTATTCGGCCGCGCCCAAAGCGCGGGCGGCGTAGATTATCACCGACGCTCTCAAAAGACGGGTGCCGATCTGGCCGAACGAGAGCCAAAAAACATTCTTGGCCACCGTTTGGCGGGTGCCAAAATTATTGAAAAGCATCTCTTTTAATTTAAGAGCCATTAATGGTGAGAGGTGAACAGATATTTTATCGTTCTGATTATAATCACGAAATCCAGGAAGAACGAACGATTTTTCACGTAGTAAATGTCGTAACAAAGTTTTTCATAGGCCTCTTCCAGCGAAGCGCTCGGTTTGTAATTGATTTGCGCCCAGCCCGAGAGGCCGGGTTTGATGATATGGCGGACTTCGTAGTATGAGAATTTTTTAAACATTTCCGCGAGTTCCACCCGTTCCGGCCGCGGGCCGGTAAAAGAAATGTCGCTCTTAATAATATTCCAGAGCTGGGGCAGTTCATCCAGATGGGAAAAACGGAGTGCTTTTCCGAAAGGCGTAATTCTTTTGTCATCCGCTTCGGTCCAAAGCGGTCCGGAATTGTCCCGATACATAGTTCTGAATTTGTAGAGAGTGAAAACCTTTCCATTTTTTCCGATTCTTTTTTGTTTGAAAATAACCGGACCGGCGGAACTCATTTTTACGCCGAGCGCGAAAATAATGCCGAAAGGCAGGAATATAATCCCCAAAATTATTGAAAGCATCAAGTCAGTCAATCTTTTAAGAGCGTCGTAAAAAGGCCGCCGGGTGGGGATTTTTTCAATAAACCAATTTTCATCCAGGTCCTTCAGGGGAACTTTTTCAAAAAGCATTTCGTAGCAGTCCCCGGCGTTCATTAAATTCACCTCCAGCGGAATGAGCTGGAAAACGGTTTTCAGGTTGGAGAAATTTTGGGTGAGAGCGGGCTGGATAATCACCGTGTTGATTTTCCTTTCCCTTATTATTCGCGCCAGAGCGGCGGCGTTCTTGTCATCCATGCTCCCGATTTTTTCGGCAATCTGATATCCGGCGTGGGGGTTGTTCAGAAGATAGGACTCAATCTCCTTTAACAGTAGCGCGTCGCCGAGAATGAGAACTCGGATGGCGCCGGCCGTGAAGATATTGATGATAAAAATTCTCCATAAATAATCCAGAACCAGAAACACGCCGGAAAAAATGAGCAGATTTATTTTTGGGGTTAATTCAAAAAATGGGCCGAAGAGATAAAAAACGATGACAGAAACAATCCCGTTCAAAAGAACCGCGCCCGCCACCCGTTTGAACAGAATCAGCGCGCTGCCGTAATTTTTATACTGATAGAAATCGGATAAATAAAAGACGACCAGCCACAAAATGAATATCAGGGAAAACGGATAAAAATGGTCTGTTAGGTGAAAACGGAGGTCCGTTAGAGGATAGCGGATTATCAGCATGAGTACGAGCGCGAGATAGAGAATGCCGACATCGCCCGAAAAAAGGATAAACTTCCTTAGTCCCTTCATATTTCAGATTATGCTAGTCCTTGTCCGGACTTGCAAATCTTACGGAGTTCAACTCCGTAATGATTCTTAAAAGCGGTTCTTTCAGGAGATAAAGCGCTCCTCCGAAAATCAGGCCGGAAATTACCATATTAAGAATCACGTTTAATCCCAGCGAAAGGAGAGTGAAGGTAGCGATTCCCATCGCGCTCGTCGCGAGAGAAATTTTGAAAATATGCGGCAGGGTCGCGAAATCGTTTATCTTTTTCAGATAACTCCAATTGATGAAGTTCACCAGTATTTGAGAGATGATGGTGGCGATTGCCGAGCCGCTGATTCCGTAGGCGGGAATCAAAATAAGGTCTAAAACAACGTTAGTGGTCGCTCCGATGCCGGTTGAAATGATGAAAATTTTCTGCTTGTCGCAGGCGAAGATGACATTCCCGATTATCGTTCCCGGAAAGACCAAAAGAACGGTGGTCAGAAGCAGTTGGAAGGTGAAAGTCGCGTCATTGTATTCGGCCCCGAAAAAAAGATTAATCAGCGGCCGCGCGATGATGATTCCGCCGACGGTCAGGGGAAGGGCGGCCGCCAGCGCCGCCGTGATGGATTTTTCCATTACTCTTTTCACCGCTTCAAAATGATTCTCGTGGACCAGTTTGCTCAAAATCGGAAAGACGCTCGCCGCGAGCAAACTCGGGAAAAGATAAAGAAGCTGTATCGGCCTTTGAGCCGCGGCGTAGAGGCCGAGTTCGCCGGCGCTCCGGAAAATTCCGATAATAATCATATCTATGTTAATCATAAATCCGCCCAGAAGGCCCATAACGGCAAAGGGCCAGGCCTTGGTCATAATCGGTTTCACGAGCGCTTTGTCAAAACGGGTCAAGAGCCCCTTCAGTTGGTTTCTCAAAACAAAAAACACGAGGAGGAAGCCGAGCCCGGCGCTCGCGGTATAAGCGTAGGCGAGCGGCATCGGGCGCGGAGCGTTCAAAAGCGTTATCAGTCCGAGCCCGGTGATGAAAACATCGGTGGCGATGGTCAAGCCGGCCTCCCACTCCATCTTGTTTTTGGCGCGGGTGATGGAAAAGCCGAAGGTGCGCAAGCTGTCAAAAACCAGAAGTACCGCCATCACCGGAATAAGCGGAATGGCCCCGGCGGTTTTCGTGAAAAGGGGCGAAGCGATAATCATAATGACCACCGTCGCGGCGAGCATGGCGAGTTTCAGATAAAAAGTGGTTGAAAGATAAGCCGAAATTTTGTCGGGATTTTTGGCGGATTCCCGGGTTAAAAGCGAAGAAAGGCCGATGTCGGTGAAAATTCCGAAAAAAGCGGCCAAGCTCAAAGCGTAGGAAATAACACCGTAACCATCGGCGCCCAAAATCCGGGCGGCGTAAATTATGAGCACCGCCCGGATAATCCGGCTCACGATAGTGCCGGCCGTCAGCCAAAAGGTGTTTTTCAGGAGGGTTTGTTTGAGGGAAGTATAATTGACTTTCATTATCGGTATGATTAGAATTTTAACACACATGACGGAACCCGAAAACGAAAAACCGAAACGCGATTATGTTTTGCCGGTGAGCATTTTGATTGCCGCGCTTTTGGTGGCCGTGGCGCTGGTTTATAACGCCGGCAAGAAAGCGGAAAATCAGCCGGCGAATTTGGCCGGCTCGGCCCAAAATAATCCGAATGCTCCGATGCCCGAAAGCATAAAACCGGTTTCCGTAGCCGACCACATTCTCGGCAATCCCGACGCGCCGGTGAAGGTGATTGAATTTTCGGATTTGGAATGCCCGTTCTGTAAAAGTTTCCACGCGACAATGCATCAGGTGGTCAGAACCTACGGCGACAAAGTAGCCTGGGTTTACCGCCACCTTCCTCTGCCGCAACTCCATCCTAAAGCGCCGAAGGAGGCCCAGGCGGCCGAGTGCGCCACTAAGCTGGGCGGCAACGATAAGTTCTGGGCCTATGTTGATAAAATTTTTGAGATTACGCCCTCCAATAATGGTTTGGATTTGGCGCTTCTTCCGAAAATTGCAACCGACATCAGTTTGGATTTAGAACAATTCAACTCTTGCCTGGCGAGCGATTACGGACAGGATAAAATTCAGAATGATATGAACGATGCCGCGAATTCCGGCGCCCGAGGCACGCCCTACTCAATTGTGCTCAATAATAAGGGTCAGAAGTTTATCATCCCCGGGGCCTTGCCTTTTGATGAGGTTGGCGTTATCATTAACGCGGCTTTAAAATAAAAATTCCTAGCCCGAAAAGGTCGTTAAGTTTTTAGTAAAATGGATTTTAATAACAATCGCGGAGGAGGTTTCCAAAGGCAGACCTACAAGGGCGAGTGGCAGTGCGCCAAATGCGGCACAGCCATCACCGAGTTGCCCTTTCAGCCGGATGAAAACCGTTTGGATAAACTTCTGTGCCGCAATTGCCATCAGGAAAGAGTCCGCTCTTTCCGCCGATAGCAGTGAAAGCCCCGAATTACTTCGGGGCTTTTAATTTTGCGAGGGAGCTCAACTTCCCATGGAAGTTGAGCTCCCATAAATGTGGTATAATGCGTCTATGCGCTGGAATCATTGGACATTAGTGGTCTTGGGCCTTTGGCTCATCCTTTCGCCGTGGATTTTGGGATTTTCCGCCCTGAACCTCGCGGCTTGGAACTCCGTTTTAATCGGCGTGCTCGTGGTCATCTTTTCCCTTTGGAATTCTTCCGAACCGCAAGCGTGAATGCAGATTTACGAGGTACGAGGTTTAACCTCGTAAATCTGTAAAAGAATTATCTCGCTATGGAAAATCTATATGATTTGATTATAATCGGCGGCGGGCCGGCTGGCGTGGCGGCGGGAATTTATGCCGCTCGTAAAAAACTCAAGACGGTTTTAGTCACCGACCTTTTCGGCGGCCAGTCGCTGGTCTCGGACGACATCGGCAATTGGGTCGGCGAACCGCGCCTCTCCGGTTTTGATTTGGCTCAAAAGCTGGAAGGACATCTAAAAGCCCAGACGGGAATTGAAATTATTGAAGGGGACTTGGTCTCTAAAATTAAGGAAGTCCGACTTCCTAATATTGGGTTTTTAGTGGAGACGAAGAATGGTAAAACCTTTGAAACGGAAACCATACTTTTGACATCTGGGAGCAGAAGAAAAAAATTGGATGTGCCCGGCGAAAAAGAATTTGAAGGGAAAGGCGTGGCTTACTGCAGCACCTGCGACGCGCCGGTTTTCGGCGGGAAAACAGTAGCCGTCGTCGGCGGCGGCAATGCCGGCCTGGAAGCGGTGACGGACCTCATTCCCTACGCCTCAAAAATTTATCTCATCCACCGGGGCGAAAATTTGAAGGGTGACCTGGTCACGCAGGAAAAAATCAAGGCGGAGCCGAAAGTGACGGTGATTTTAAACGCGGAGACGCAGAAAATTTCGGGAGACAAAACCGTGGTCGGTTTGGAATACAAAGATAAGATTTCCGGCGAGGTGAAGAGAATCGCGGTGGATGGCGTTTTCGTGGAAATCGGCATCGTTCCGAATAGCGATTTGGTAAAAAATCTGGTTGCACTCAACGAGCGCGGTGAAATAATAACCGACCCGAAAACCCAGGCCACTTCTCAAAAAGGCATCTGGGCGGCGGGAGACGTCACCGATGGCCTTTACCGCCAAAACAACATCTCGGCCGGAGATGCCGTGAAGGCGGTGCTCAATATCCATGATTATTTGAAAATAAATGGTTTGCTATAATAAACCTAGGACTATGAATAGAAAACAAATCTATATTCTCATTGCCCTCGCGGTTGTGGTTTTAATCGGAGTAGCGGCGGGAATTATTATCAAGAACCGAGACAACACTCCTATCGGCAAAGAAACCTCCGCTCAAAACTCAAGCGCCAGCGCCGGAGGAAGCGCGGCGGCCGTCAAACCCTACTCCGCCGAAATTCCAAAGGGCGCGATAGAAACGGCGCCGGCTCAAACCATCCCCCTCGTCAGCCAGCCGAACGCCGCCCCCGGCGCCAAGTTCGGGGTGTTTCGTATCGCGGTTGGCAGCAATGGCTACTCCCCGTCCTCAATCACGGTTAAACAAGGCGACACGGTGGAAATAAATCTTGAAACACAGGACGGCAAGTACGACATATTTTCCTCAAGCGCCGGATTTTATACAAGCGCGTCTCCGGGCAAACCCGGCAAGGTCAGTTTTCAGGCCGGCGTGAGCGGCACCTTCCTTTTTAACTGCCGCGATTTATGCCCCGGCGGTGCTATAATTAGAGGGAGTTTGATTGTGTTGCCATGAAAAGAATTTCAAAGAAATTTCTAAGGGAGTTCAACTTCCTGGTAGCGGGAATTTTATTTCTTGGTCTCGTTTTAAATGCGTCTGCCTTCACCGGTCCTTCCGCCGGCTGTACTCCCGGCGGCACTTCGGCTTGCAACAGTAGTTTTTCCGTTGACGCGAACGGCAACGTCGGTTTCGGCACGACAAGAATCTCCAGCTTAACCTCTGGCAACACTTACAACACTCCGCCATTTGGCTCTTTCGCCAATGTGTTTATGATAGCCGCCACCTCCTCTCCTCCCGGCATTGCTTTGCGGAACATTGGCAGTGGCGGGTCCGGCAACGGCAGTTATGGAATTATGGACGCGACTTGGGTTTGGCAATTGACTCCCTGGGGCGCCATTACCTTGACTAATGCCGGCACGTCTTTCAGTTATAATCGTAATGCCATAACCGTTTTCCCCGACAATCGTATTGTATTACCCGGTCCGTCTGGTAGCGGTTCCGGATGGTATCCGGCCACTTCTACTCTTAGTGTTATCGGTGATATTAGCGCGAGCAGCGGTTTTGTCGGCATTGGAGCTAATCTGACCGGCGTCGCGCCGGCTGGCGTTTCCGGCGGGGCTTTCAGTTCGGCTAATTATGCCTTCCCGTTAAATTTGGCAATCGGCACGTCCACCACCGCTAACCTGCCCAAATCGCTTTCCGTTTATGGCGGCGGTTATTTCAGGGATAGCGTCGGCATCGGGATGACGAATCCAATCGCAACATTGTCCGTTGCGGGTTCTTCCACAATCAGCAACGCGCTGAATGTCAATTCCGGCACATTGTTTGTTGACGCCGTGAATTCAAGAGTCGGCATCGGGACGACGGGGCCGGGTAGCGCGCTTGATGTCTCTGGCACTGGCAATTTCACCGGCACCGTCGCGGTCGCGACCCCCACTGCCGCTGGCCACGCCGCCACCAAGGCGTATGTTGATTCTTCAGTCGGCGGCAGCGGCGGCGCCGCCAGCTTCGCCACCCTCACGGTTGGTTCTTTGAATGGGGTGGGAAAATGGACAAGCGGAGTGGCGGGAACGGCAACTTCCGGTATTGATTATCAATCTCCATTAACCTTCCCGCTTATTTACGCTTCTACCACTCACGTTGTCGCCACTACCCCCCTTTCAATTACCGCCGGCGTTCTCTCTATGCCGACCTCTACCGCTTCGCAAAATGGCTTTCTTACTTCGGCTGATTGGACGACTTTTAATAATAAATCCACCGCCGCCGGAGCCAATCCCACCGCCACCATCGGTTTGACGGCGAATAACGGCACCGCCAGCACCTTTATCCGTTCAGACGCTTCGCCCGCGTTAGGCGTAGCGATTGCTCCGACTTGGACGGGAATACACACCTTCAGCAACGGGACTTATTCAGCGTTATTTACGGGAGGCAACGTCGGCATCGGGACGAGTACCCCCTCCTATAAACTGGATGTGGTAGGCACCGCCCAGTTCTCCCAGCCCGTGATTGTAGGCACGCCCACGGCCAACAGCCACGCCGCCACCAAGTCCTATGTGGATTCAGCCATTACAGGCGGCGGAAGTGTGGGGAGTTTCACCACCCTCACCGTCTCCGGCACCTCCACCTTCAACGGCAACATTCAATTCGGTGGCCAGGCGGTTACCAACCTTAGTATGAACGGTAAAAATATTACGGGGGTGAATAAACTTACCGTCACCACCATTGACCCGCTATATCGCATCGGCGGAGTGAACTACTCAACTTACGCGGCCTCCATCGCCGGCGGAGTGAAGGAGGAGTATGTCGGGAGAGGCAAGCTCGTCCCAATTTCAAATGAATTCTCCTATGTGATAGATTTCAATAATGTAAAAAGCGGCTCGGACTTGTGGCTGTGGCGCGAGACCGTTGATTTTTCGCCGGAGAATGTGGAAGTGCTTGCGACTCCCTACGGCGTTCCTGTTCCGATCGCGTACACGATAGAAGAAAGCAAAATTATTTTCGTTGCCGATTTGGGGAAGTTGAACTTCCAGAAGGAAGTTCAACTTCCAAGCATTGATTTTTCCTACCGCTTAATCGGCAAACGTTTTGACTGGCGTGACTGGCCCACTTACGCGAAAGACCAGAATGAACCCGCGGGACTTATTATCAGGTAATGGGGAGGAGAAAAAAAATTCTCCGGCACTGGCGCTGGCATCGTCTCTTAACCCCTCTTATCGTTATCCTCGGCGTGGCGCTTCTTATCTTCGCCGGGCTCGCGGCGCTCCGTTCGTTCATTGAGCGTGGAATCCAAACGACCATTATTCAAAAACTTGATTTGGGTGAACCCCAACCTAAAGAGAGCCCCCGCTCTGAATCCGAACCCGAATCGTACACCCTTTCCAGCTTCTCCGACCTCTTCTCGGGCGTCGGGTGGCTTGACAAGGAGCGCACCACGCTCTACCAGGATTTTTTGGTAACGGCGCTCACCTTCCCGCCGCGCTTTACCGTCCGGCGGCTGGAGAACTCGCCCGCCGAATTTCGCGCGCGCCGCCCCGACGGGAGCGACGCGGTCTGTCTTGGAAATAATTGCCTCGTCCAGAGGGGCATCAAACTTTTCTTTGGGAGCGCGGGGAGTGCGGAGAACCCGCTCCTGCTTCCGCTCCCGGCGGAAGTGGCGGAAAAAACGGTGGTGAATATCTCGGTGGGCGGGCTGGATACCGTATGGCTCGTGGGCGTGGTCTCCAAAGAAGATGGCCAGTATGTCGGGCGCGTGTTCGTATTTGACGGTTCATCTTTCCGCGCCGCGGTAAAATCAGAGCGCTTAACTTTCCGTTCCCGATATCGGGGAACGCTTGGCTTCGGCGGGAGCGATGGCGATTGGCTCGCGGTCTATGGCGCGTACGAGGGAATGGCCTATCGCGTTCACGGCAGCGAGGTGGAGGACCTCTCCCGTTTTTTCAACGTTCGCGTGATGAACGGCGGCTTTGAACCCGCCGCCATCCGTTTCGCGGACACTTGGTATATCTGGAGTATGACGGCGGGAAAGCCGAAGCTCGTGAAACTTTTTCAAAATGGTGCCGGTCAGGTGGCGGGCGCCCTTGATTTCTCGCCATCCCTTTTTTCCGCCGACACAAAGGAGGCGCGCTTCGCCGCGGGGAGCGGCGGCCGGCTCTTCGCGGAAATTACGCTCGCGAACGGGGAGGAGTGGCGGGAGTTTAGCGACGGCGGATTCCAGAAAGATGATACTCTGGAGGCGGTCTCTAATAACCTCAATAACTACGCCGCCGAAGTGCGGCAGGCAACGATTACCGCGTTGGAGGGCTCGCGCGTGGGAGCGGAGGTCTCCCTCTCCCTCTCCAACGACGGCTCCGCGTGGGTGCCGGCGGCAGTGGGAGAGGAGATAACCTTCCCTGACCCCGCGGGGCGCCTGCTTTTTTGGCGGGCGCGCGCGGCGCCTCGGGGAGAAGCTACCGCCAGTCCCTTCTTTGACCAAATCAATATACAATTCAAGGTGAAGCCGCTTTAATACGGAGCGCGTTGTGATATAATAAAACGGTATGGCGAATCTCACAAAACAAGATGTAAAAGAGGCGGTGG
Organism: uncultured Candidatus Saccharibacteria bacterium; assembly: GCA_964366055.1. GTDB lineage: Bacteria > Patescibacteriota > Minisyncoccia > UBA6257 > GWB1-50-10 > JBBTQX01. The sequence continues at coordinate 24,025 of CAYISE010000002.1, read as the reverse complement.
TTGAAGCGCTCGCGCCGCTCGCGAAAGCGATTCAGGATGACTTCAAAAAGGTTGATGAACGGTTTGATAAAGTTGATGATAATCTGAAATTAATCAGAGAGCGTATTGACGCGATTGAAATGGAGCTGATTGATATTAGGAAAAAACTTGAAAACATTGTTTACCGACATGAACTTGAGGCCGTGAAAGATCGGATTACCGCGATAGAGGGGAAGGTTGGAATTAAGAAATAGAACCATGACCAATATTAAATTTATTGTCGGTTGCGCGGGGCTTACTCTCGCGGCGCTCGCGATTCTTGTTTTGCCGGTTTCGGCGGCCCCCACCTTGGGCGACGCGACAGCCAAGACGACTTTGGGAAACGATATCATCGGGAACAGCCAGTATATCTATGGACTCCAGGGACTCTCAGTGGGGACTACGGCGACGACAAGTTTGGGAATCCGCCTCGGCGCGGGAGGCAAGATTATTTTTCCCGACGCCACCGAGCAGACGACGGCGGGTGTCTCCTCCGCTGGAGCCAATCCCACCGCCACCATCGGTTTAACGGCTAATAACGGCACGGCTGGCACCTTTATGCGTTCAGATGCCTCGCCTGCGTTAGGAGTGGCGATTGCTCCAACTTGGACGGGAATACACACATTTAGCAACGCAACCTATTCAGCGCTCTTTACTGGCGGCAACGTCGGCATCGCGTCCTCCTCTCCCGGCTTTGGCCTCACCGTAGTCGGC
>CAYISE010000002.1:0-23193 GCA_964366055.1 uncultured Candidatus Saccharibacteria bacterium | reverse complement strand
GGAACGAATGTCTATACGACAACATTAACGGACAACGTCGGCATCGGGACGACGGGGCCGGCTTCAGTATTAGAAATTGTAAATGCCGCTCCGTCTATAATTTTAAGAAAATCTGATCAATCAGGTGGGAATTTGTATTTAGGTAACTCTGGTCACGGCATTCAAAGAGGCACTCCAGATACTAATTACATAAATATATTTACTGCTGGTGGTGCTGAAAGTGGTTTTGCCTTTACACATGGGACAGCAGGACAAGTGTTAACAATAAAAAATAACGGCAACGTCGGCATCGCGTCCTCCTCTCCCGGCTTTGGCCTCACCGTAGTCGGCACCGGCTACTTCTCCCAGCCCGTGATTGTGGGCACCCCCACGGCAACGAATCACGCCGCCACCAAGTCCTATGTGGATTCAGCCACGGTTGGGCAGACAGGATGGACCGATGGAGGAACGAATGTCTATACGACAACATTAACGGACAACGTCGGCATCGGGACGACGGCACCTGGGTTTAAGTTAGATGTTAGTGGAGGGAGTATAAGAGCCGATAAATACGTTGTTCAGAATAGTGTTGATGGTGGAAGTACGAGGGGTATTTGGATGTGGAATGAAACTGATTCAAATTGGGGAATTTACATGGGCACGCCGGGAGCGAGTAAATCTTTATCGGGTGGGACTGCGGTTGCAGGTGCTGGATTTTCTTCTCATGCTATAAGATTTCGTGTTGCTGGTGCGACTAATGGGTTTATTTGGGAAAATGCCGCTGAGACAAATCTTATGTCGTTAAGAGGTGATGGATTATTATATGTTTCCGGCAACGTCGGCATCGGGACGACGGGGCCGGGGGCGAAGTTGGAAGTCTCGCAGGGAACTGTCGCTGGGACAGGCTTGATTTTGAAAGGTGGGGCTGGGACAGGTGGCGAAAGTGACCTAAATAGCATGGAATTTAGGACACCGGACAATATTATAGAAAATCGTATTTCAAGCGTTCGGGTTGTGGGTACTGGAGCACATTTGTCTTTCTCAAATACTAATGCGTCTGGTGTTTTAACGGAAAATGTCAGAATAACAAATACCGGCAACGTCGGCATCGCGTCCTCCTCTCCCGGCTTTGGCCTCACCGTAGTCGGCACCGGCTACTTCTCCCAGCCCGTGATTGTGGGCACCCCCACGGCAACGAATCACGCCGCCACCAAGTCCTATGTGGATTCAGCCACGGTTGGGCAGACAGGATGGACCGATGGAGGAACGAATGTCTATACGACAACATTAACGGACAACGTCGGCATCGGGACGACGGCGCCAAGCAATAAATTGGAGGTTGCAAATACGGGGAACGTCAATGTCCTTATTCAGGCGAATGATGCTGTAAATGACAGGTTTCCGACACTGGAGCTAAAGGGTGGCAATGGTGCTGCAGGTTCGTATTCAATACTGAAATTTAGCAATACCGTTGGAGATGGCATTTTACGAATTAATGATGGCAACAATGCAACCGCGATGACGCTAAAAACAGGCGGCAACGTCGGCATCGGGACGACGGGGCCGGGAAGACCTCTAGAAGTCTATTCTGCGGCTGGCGATTCAATGATAAAAGTTAATCAGGGGTCAAACCAAAGAGCACAATTGGAATATTACAGCACCACAGCGAATACCACATGGCGTTTAGGTATGGTTCCTTCACTGCATAGTAATGCGGGGACTTTTACATTGTCTAAAGATGACAGTGATTATTTGGCAATAACAACAAGCGGCAACGTCGGCATCGCGTCCTCCTCTCCCGGCTTTGGCCTCACCGTAGTCGGCACCGGCTACTTCTCCCAGCCCGTGATTGTGGGCACCCCCACGGCAACGAATCACGCCGCCACCAAGTCCTATGTGGATACGGCGGCGGGAGGGGGGCATACCGGTACCGGAACCGCCAACTATGTTACAAAATGGACTGGCACCAGCGCTTTGGGTAATACTGTTATTTATGATAACGGCACGAACGTCGGCATTGGGACAACGAATCCGGGGGCGAAGCTCACTATACGGGGCGCGTCGGGTGTAAACGATTACATAAAATTTGAGACCTCGGATGGGTTATATGCTAGGAATATCACTTTTGACAGCGGTGGTAGCGCCGGTAACCTCATATTCTACAACGTCAACAACTCTCCCTATCTCACCGCCGCCGGGGTTTGGACGAGCGCCTCGGATAGGTCATTCAAGGAGAACATCAAAGATATGGGGAAGTATGGCTTGGAAACCGTGTTACAGCTCCGGCCGAGGGAGTACACCGTAAAAGGCAGCGGCTTGGCGCAGATTGGCTTCGTCGCGCAGGAAGTAAAGGGACTCATACCGGAACTGGTCAGCGGCGAGGAGGGGAAGATGGGCTTCTCCTACGACCAGCTCACCGCTGTGCTGGCCAAGGCCATCCAGGAATTGAAAGCGGAAAACGATGTTCTAAAAGCGCGGTTGGATTCCTACGGAATCGGGAGGTGATTTAATGTTTACGAGGTTAAACCTCGTAAACTTTTATTTCCTCTAAATCTATTTCTTTGAGCCATTTCCCCGTATCTTTTTTGTACTGCTCCGCCCCGCCGAAAAAATCCAGCAGAAATTTTCTTTGCGTAACCGAAAGAACCGCTTCTTTCATATTTTTGATTGAAGCTCATAGTATAACCAGTGCCTAGCTTTTGTTGCGCTTGTAATATATATTTGCCGCTGGAGTTTCATCATTAAATTCAAAAAGGTCGTGAATAAAGCGAAAATAATCCTTGTCATCTAAAAATATGTTGCGTTTCTCAGTCCCCCTATTATAAATATGGTAGATTTGATTATTGGTAAAAATGGGCTGCCGCATATTTGTTAATATAATTTTACGAGGTTTAACCTCGTATGTACAAGTGCACAACTCTGAATTTTGCTACCGGATATGATATAATGAAAAAATGATAGAAAAGGTCGGATTTCACATAAAATAATGGAACTGAATAAAAATAATACATTAGCGTGGGCGATCGGAGGAGTAATTGTGGCGGCCATCGTGATTTATATTGTGGTGAGTGGCGGCATTTCGCTCCGGAATTCCGGCGGAGTTCCTACGGCGGAGGATTTGGGGAATATTGCGACGACGACCTCGCAGGGCGTTGTGGCAGCACCCGGCACCAGTCCGATCGCGACGAGCACGGGGCAGGTGGTGACGCCCGCCGGTAAACCGGTGAAGCTGGACGTGACGCCGGGAACGTCGGAGGCGCCCCAGCAGTCTAATCCCATTAAAGCCGAGGACCTTTCCGGAAGGGCGGTGAAGTTGGAGGTGAGCGCGAATGGATTTTCACCGAGCGCTTTCACGGTAAAAGAGGGACAGCCGGTGACGCTCGCGCTTACGGCGACCGACAATCAAACTCATATTTTCTATTTCAAAGACCAATCGCTTTCGGCCATCGCGATCGGGGTGGGCCCCGGCGAGACACGGGCGATTACTTTCAATGCTCCGAAGCGGGGTACTTATGAATTCTATGACGGCGTGCCGGGACATGAGGCGCGCGGGGAGAAGGGAAGTATGACTGTGGAGTAATAGAATTCGCATCTCCCCGTCCCGCCCTCACTTTTCTCGCACGTGCGAGAAAAGTGAGGCAATGGAAAAGACCTTTGTAATGCGAGAAAACAAAATGAAAGGACTCCTTTTTATAATCGCCCTCGGGGTGGTTATAATTTTATTCGTTGGCTTTGGTCCGATGCGCCTATCGGCGGGGAGTTTTTTGGCGAGCGCCGTTGACTTGGCGCGCCGCACCTTCGCGCCATCGGAAGTGTTGGTGGGCGAAATTCCATCGGGTGAATCCGTGAAACCGAGTGCTAAAACAAAATCCGTTTCCGCGTCGAGCGTGAAAGTCGTCGCTAAACCCGCCGGCGCGGTTTCTCAAACCAATTTTTCAAAAAGCGGCGAGATTAAGGAACTAAACGATAAAATAAATTCTCTAGAAACCCAGATTTCCAATCTTGCCGCTATTTCAACTCCGTCTCCAGCCACTTCGTCTCTTACTTCCAATTCTTCCAGTTCTCCGTCAAATCCCGCGCCGGTTGTTACTCCGACCGGAGTCGGGAAGATTTTAATCAGCGAGATAATGGCGGGAGCGGACGGGAACGCCAACTATGAATTCATAGAATTGTATAATGCCGGTTCGGCGTCGGTTGATTTGACCGGCTGGAGTATCAAGAAAAAAACTTCCACCGGAAGCGAGTCCTCGCTCGTCGCCGCGAGTCGCCTTTTGGGCAAAACGATTTTTCCGGGGAAATATTTTCTTATCGCGCATGCGGAGAAATATACGGGAAGCGTGGCGGGGGACGCGGACTGGGCGGTTTCTAACAGTTTCGCGTACAAAAATAACGGTATCGCGCTCTATAACGCGGAGGGACAAAAAACGGAGGAGATAAACTGGACGGAGATTCCGGCGGGGCAGAGTTTGGTGAGAGCCGACTGGGATAGCAATCAATTCACGCTCGCGGTTTCCCCGACTCCGCAAAATTCCCAAAGTTATTAATTTTATTTTTTGAAAATTCAAGTACCTCACTTTTCTCGCACGTGCGAGAAAAGTGAGGCAATGGAAGAAACCTTTATTATTTTACTTTTATGGCAAAAACATCTCGCGACGCGAGAAAACAAATAGAATCCTTAAGCAGATTATTCTCCGGGGAAGGCGAGGTTAAGAGTATCGCAGTTGAAAATTATTTGAAGAAAAACAAGAAGAGAAAATATCTCAAGCAAAGTTTGAGAAGATTGATTGAAAAGGGGTTTCTCTCGGAAAATGACAAAAATCTTACGCCCACACTGAAAGGATTCCGTCTTTTTAGAAAATTCTGGCCGACGAATAAACTACCGGAAGAGAAATTAAAACATTGGGATAAAAAATGGCGGCTTATTTCTTTTGACGTTCCGGGAAGACAAAATAGCAAGAGGGACCGCATACGCTCTCTTCTGAAGGAATTTGATTTTTATCAATTGCAAAAAAGCGTATGGATTTGTCCAAATTTTGTTTCCAAAAATCTGTGGAAAACGCTCGTGGATTGCGAATTGGATAAGTATTGTAAAACAATGATAGTTGACGTAATTGAAGGGGATGAGGAGTTTAAAAGACACTTTAAGTTATTTGATTAGCTTATTTGTTGGGGTTTCTTGGGGTTTCTTGAATATTCGTGGCTTCACTTTTCTCGCACGTGCGAGAAAAGTGAGGGTGGGGATAAGTCGGGGTTTTGGAGTACTGATTCGGGATTGATTTAGCCCGAAATAGGAATAGAATTAAATTGATTTGAAAATGGAAAAAGCAAAGAGCGGCTTTTTCCGTTTTTTTATTTTTATATTTTTTGAACTCACATTTATGGAAAATCAAAATCAAGCTCAATTTCAGCCGCAAGATTCGGGTCGGATTTCATTGCCGCCGGAGAATATGCGCACGAAGAAAAAGGTCTGGGTTATTTTAATCGCCGTTTTTGCGCTTATCCTGCTCGCTGGCGGATATTTCGCGTGGACGAAGTATTTTAGTCCGGAGGCGCAGAGAGAAAGAAAACTTCAGGAAAATATAGACAAATACACTAGCGCGATGAAAACATTTGAAGAGACGATGCGAGCGGACACCTACGGCGGCAAGACCCCGGAAGAAACTCTCGCGATGTTTATTGACGCTCTGAAGAAAGGGGATATAGAACTGGCGAGCAAGTATTTTATTTTGGATACGAATACGAAGAGCCCGGATTATTTAACGAGGAGGAAGTGGGAGGGTGGGTTAAATGAAATTAGTAAAAATGGTGGCACATTAAATATCATCTCTAAGTTGGGAAATTTACCCATCAAAGCACAGGACGATAAATTAGGTACCGCGATTTTCAAATCGGTGAATAGTGAAAGTATCGCTGATGTCTTAGTTGATTTGACTTTCAATAAATATTCCCAGGTTTGGAAAATAGAGAGCATGTAGGGAGAGTTAAGGTTTTTAACTTTTATGTTCTCTTCAAAAAGAGTCATATTATTTTTCTTTTTAGTTTCTTTCGCGATAAGCGGCAGGGCTTATGCCTACAGTATTGATACTCATGCTTATCTCACTGATGAAGTTATAAATTTTTATAATAAGAGTTTTTCAAATTCCCCGTTGTCCGAAGAATTCAGAAGTTATCTTATAGACGGCTCCCGCCGAGAGGATGACATCCCGCGCTGGATGAATCATTTTTATGACCCGGTGAATAACAAGGGTTTGAATGACGCGTTCCTGGGCGAGTGGGAAAAGTCAAAGGACTGGGCGAATGATTCCGGAAATCAGAATAGCTTGAAATACAAAGTTCCCGCCGTCATCGCCTCGGTTCTTTCCGCGGTTGAGAAGGGAAAAATTAGCGAGATTTCATCCGAAACGGATTTCACTTGGCGGAGAGCGATAGAATACTACGCGAATGGAGAAAATGAGAAGGCATTCTTTTTGTTAGGCCACATCATTCATCTAATAGAGGATGCGAGCGTGCCGGACCACACCCGGAACGACCCGCACCCGGGCGATAGTCCGTATGAGAATTGGACGGAGCAATTTAATTTACAAAACAAAGATGCCGGATTACCCACGATGCTGGCCGGTAAAAACCCGATTCTGTTGGATAATTTGAATTCTTATTTTGATGGTTTGGCGAATTATTCCAATAATAATTTTTATAGCAGGGATACTATTGGTGTAGAGAATTACAAATCACCGGTATTAGATTATGTTAAGAAGTTGGGTGGATACTACTATGCATTCAAAGAAGATGTAGATACTAGAGATTATCCACTTTTCGTCTATAAAACATACTCTACAGGACTCATATTTTCGAATAATAATGCTGTTACCATCCAATTAACTGATGAAGACGAAGTCGTTCGTAGTTACTGGTCCCGCCTCTCCGCCAAAGCCGTTCAGTATGGTGCTGGCGTAATAAACCTCTTTTTCAAAGAGGCCGAGGCGGCGAAAAACAATCCCGATTTTTCTAAGAAAAGTGAACGAAAATCCCTTATCGCTTCTCTTGCGAGCGGCGCTCAAAGCGTGATGTCGGTTATAACCGGCGCGGCTCAAAAAGCGGCGGGCGCGCTTGAAAGTATTTTGAAACAGAATAATGCTCCGGCCGACAAGAGCGCGGACGCGGCTGAAAATATAAATGAAAGTGTGACCGAAGAAAACGCGATTCCGGATACCGAATCGCCACCGGAAAGTTCGGAATTAAGCGAGGCGGATAAAGCGGCGCTCCAAGGATTGCAAAATCGGCTGGATGATTTGATGCGGCAGGCATCTGAATTAAAAAACAAAATGGAAGTGGCTGGTTCTATAAATAGAACCGACGAAAATCAAACACCGGAATCAAAAATTACTTCAAATAATTTTCAAACTTCAAATAATTCTCAAATCGGGAGCGTGTATAATTTTGTCGGCAGCGGAGGCAGTAGTGGCGGCGGCGGGAATGTCTCGCCGAGTTCGGTTGCTCCGATTTTTTTCATTACGGAGATTTTTTATAACGCATCCGGTACGGACGCAAACAGAGAATGGATTGAGATTAGGAACGATGGGACATCCGCGGCCGCGCCCGAGAATATAAAATTTGCCGAAGGCGGCACGAATCATTCTCTCGCCTTTGCGCGCGGGAGCGCGTCCCTCGCCGCCGGCGCGTACGCGGTGATTGCAGACGACGCGAGTCAGTTTTTTCTTGATTACCCTTCCTTCTCCGGAAATCTTTTTGACAGTTCGTTTTCACTTTCCAATGACGGGGAGATGCTTTCTTTAGTATTTGGTGGCAATGTGTTTCATTCCGTTTCGTATAGCTCAAGCACCGGTGCTAACGGCGACGGCAACTCGCTTCAATTGATTGGAGCGGCGTGGAGGGCGAGCGTTCCCACGCCCGGCGCCGCGAACGCATGGGCGTCTTCTCCTATGGCGACGTCAACCGAGCCGGTGGCGACCAGCACGAGTAGCGGCGCGAGCGCCGCCACCAGCACGAGCGCAACAGCCACGAGTACTACCACTACCGCCACGAGCACTGCGAGCGGCGCAAGTCACCTCGTCATCGGCGAGGTGCAGGTGAGTGGCGCGGATGCGGGTGATGAATTCATTGAACTCTATAATCCCACCGCGAGCGCGGTTGATATTTCGGAATGGTCGCTTCAGTATGTCGGGGGCGCGAGCGTCATCTCTTCTTCTACGGTGGCGAAAAAGAATTTTACGGCCACGAGTTCTATCGCCGCGAGTGGTTTCTTCCTCGTGGCGCGCGGTCTAAACAGTTCAAGCACTGACGGGTATCGGGGCGCTGCGGTTCCGAATATGACCCAGCGGACATTCTCCCTCTCCGGCGCCGCGGCGGGCGGGAAGATTTTTCTTGTTGGGAATCAAGAGTTGATTGAGAGCGGCGCTGATGCCGACATTGTGGACGCGCTTGATTACGCGCTCGCGGCGCCGGCAGACGGGCAAAGTTTGGAACGCCGCGCGCGGCGCGACGGCGCGTGCGTTTCCGCGCTTCCCGGCGCGGCGGGAGAATTTCTCGGAAACGGTTGCGACACCGATGACGCGGGCGATTTTGAGATTCGTTCCGGCCCGATGCCCCAAAACTCGTTAAGTTTGCCGGAGTCGAGAACGCCGCCGACGATTGCCACATCAAGTTTAATTTTTTCGTCTTCTTCAATGAGTTTGATTTTTAATTGGAGCGAGGCGGCCGACGCGAATGGCGCTACATCTTCCGTTGTTTATGAAATCAGGGAAATTACCTCCAGCACCGCCACCTCCAGTTTGGCGATGCGGGCGACCGGCGCCGTTCATTTTTCAAAAGGCGTTGATGGCGAAGTGGGGCGAGATTTTAATTTTACTCTTCAAGCCGTTGATAAAGACGGTTTGAGTTCGGCGGCCACTTCGCTCGCAATCAATGTGCCGAGCTTCTTTGATAAATTTTATTTCTACGCCGACCCGCGCGCTTCAAGCACGAATAAAGTCATAGACGCTTATTATTTGGGTTACCCGTTCGTGCCGGGCAGCGCGATCACCTGGAAAATGGTTTTGTTTTATGTTAACGCCGACGCGTTGAAAAACGCGAACTTGATTGAAGAAAACAGATTCGCGCCCAGCGACGCTTCTCATCTTCTTAGCTTGAGTTATAAACGTTGTTCGGGAGGCGGCTATCCTGTTCCGGACAATTTTTTACTTTTGCCCGAGGGCGACCACTGCTCAATATTCGGCGGCGGTCTTTATCCCCAAGGCATCGTCGGTCTGGAGGACATGCATTTCATTCTGCCAGTTACCGCCGCGGCGGACATCGGCTCTTTTACCGCGAGCACTTACATCACGATGGCCTTTTACGATTGGGAATCTCGGTACGGTCCGTACGCCGGTTTCGGATTAGTGGCGGTGGATAAAAACAGATATTATTTCCGGGAGACGGCGCCGTCTTCAACTCCGCCGTTCGCGCCCGGTGATTTAACCCTTCAATTTGATGATTTGCATTCCATTTTGAATTTGAGCTGGCTGGCGGCAACTGACCCGGATTCTTCGGACGGCGTTCTGACTTACGAAATAAATTATTCCACCTCAACGGAAGCGGGATTTTCCGCGAGCACCTGGCAATCGGTGGAAAAAAATTTAACTGGCGGCGTACCGGCAATTTTCGGGAACAGTTATAAAGTTGGCATGCGAGCGGTTGATGATTTCGGGAATGTTTCATTACTCACGGAAAGAAATTGGAATTTCCCGAGCGGCTTTGCGCCGTTGCCAAACCAGAGTGATTCAAGCCAGCATTTTGGTTATTCAAACGGCGCCGGTCAGCGATTTTTGGTCTCAAGCAGTACGGCTATCAGTCGGGTCGCGATGATTATGGGGAATGGCGGAGCCGGCAGTAAGACCAAAGTCATCCTGGGAATTTACTCGGATACCGGCGGCGCGAAAGGGGAATTAATCGCGACGAGCGCCTTCATTGAGGAAGATTGGCCCCAGGAAACCGTCCGCAGCAAAAGAGGGCACATGTTTAATTTTCCTCAACCGGTTGTTTTAACCGGCGGCAGTTATTATTGGCTCGTGCCGATGACGATTGACTACGGTTTGAGTAGCATTTACGGGAGTGATAGCGACACCTACCCCGATGGCTACTGGTCCGGTGGTCCCGCCGCGGACGCTTACTTTTTTATGAGATGAGAGTTTTTTACGGAGTTCAATAAAACCCCGATTTATCCCCACCCTCACTTTTCTCGCACGTGCGAGAAAAGTGAAGCCACAAATATTCAAGAAATCTCATTTTTTGACAATTTGGTTGGGGGGATGCTACAATGACCTTCAGAATTAGGTTTTAAAAAACTTTTTACAAACAACAAACAAAACAAACTATCCGAGGTTTAACCTCGTAAGATAGGGGAGAAGAAAATATGTCTGCACCTTTGTGTTTTAATTGTGTGGTGAGCACGAAAGAAGTTGAAGGGAGAAGCGGGGTGTACGAGTGTCCTGATTGCGAGAATGAATTTGATTCATTCGGCAGGCTCATTCCACTTTTGCTCCCATCTCAACAGCACAAACCGTTTCTTAAAAAGAAACGTAAGCACACGAGACATGCTAGGATAGATGGGCCCTATTTCCCGGCCTAAAATTTGTTCACTCATACCGTCCGAACGATGCCACCGTTCGGGGGCGAGCGGCTCCAGCGCGAACACGGCCCATAACCTTATGTTCCGCTGGAGTTTTTTTTTATTCTTTCGCTGCCGCGATTTTTGGTTTATAATATAGATAACATTATGTACAAAGGCACGAGCAGAAAATTCGTCGGCTTTGTGATTTTCATCGTGGGTTTTATCGCGGGAGTAACCTTTGCCACGCTTTATTATCTGAACCGGATGCAAGCGATAACGGACAAAGTGAATATCAAGATTAACGATCAGTACATCGTGGCGGAGATCGCGAAAACCGAAGCCGAACGGAAAAAGGGTTTAAGCGGACGCGACAGCATCGGGCTGAATGAAGGGATGTATTTTATATTTGATGCTCCTGGTCGCCATAGTTTTTGGATGAAGGGGATGAAGTTCCCGATTGATATCATTTGGATTTCGGACGGGCGAATCGTCGGTTTTGAAGAAAATATGGAGCCGCCGGCCGACCTCAATATTCCCGAGAGCGGGCTTAAAAATTACTCGCCGCCGGGATTAGTGGACAGGGTATTGGAACTTCGCGCCGGCCGCGTGGGGATTTTGAAAGCGAGCGTGGGGGATACGGTTATGGCGAAACCGCTTCTGCCCAAATAGGGTATAATTAAAACGTTATGGTTAAAATCGCTATCAATGGTTTCGGAAGAATCGGTCGGCTATTCTTGAGACAGATAATGGACAAAAAAGGAATTGAAATCGTCGCCGTGAACGATTTGGGTAACGCAGAAAATTTGGCTTATCTTTTGAAGTATGACACGGTCTACGGAAGATTTGAAAAAAAGGTGGAAACAAAAGACGGCAATCTGGTCGTTGGCGGGAAGCCCGTTAAGTTTTTACAAATCAAAGACCCGACGCGATTGCCCTGGAGAAAATTGAAAATTGATATCGTGGTAGAAGCGACCGGATTTTTTGAGTCCTACGAAAAAGCCAAAGCGCATCTGGAGGCCGGAGCGAAACGGGTGGTGATTACCGCGCCGGCGAAAGACCCGGATGGCGCGGAAGGGAAAACCGTTTTAATGGGCGTGAACGAAGGCGAATTAAAAACCTCGGTTTTGACCTCCAACGGTTCCTGCACCACAAATGCCGTCTCGCCCGTCATTCAGATTATGTCCGAGAACCCCGGCATCGCGAAGGCGATTTTGAACACGGTGCATGGCTACACGGCGACGCAGGTATTAGTGGACGGGCCCGTTATTAAAGGCGGAGATTTCCGGCGCGGCCGGGCGGCGGCGCAGAACATCGTGCCTTCCACGACCGGTGCGGCGACAGCCGTGACGCGGGCGATAAAAAGTTTGGAGGGAAAGTTTGACGGAACGGCGCTCCGGGTGCCGACCGTGACCGGCTCCGTCGCCGATGTCACTTTCTTAGCCAAGCGAAAAACCTCCGTAAAAGAAATCAACGATATTTTCAAAAAAGCGGCCGCCTCGTCTCGCTGGCGGGGAATTTTAAATGTGAGCGATGACCCGATCGTCTCCTCCGACATTATCGGCGAACCCTACGGCGCGATTGTGGACCTGTCTTTCACGAAAGTGATAGACGGGGATTTAGTCAAAGTGCTTTCTTGGTATGACAACGAAGCCGGATATGTCGCCACGCTCGTAAAGCACGTTCTGGGCGTAGCGGTATTGTTATAGAAAATGCTTATCTACATCGGCGCGGACCACCGCGGGTTTGAATTGAAAGAAAAAATAAAAAACCTTTTGAAGTTGCGCGGCTACGCCGCGGTTGACCTCGGAAACGTTCGCTACAACGAGAACGACGATTATCCCCTGTTTGCCGTTAAGGTGGCGCAACAGGTGAGTTCGGAATTTGAAACCGCGCGCGGTATTTTATTGTGCGGTTCGGGCGTGGGCGTGAGCGTAGTGGCGAATAAATTTCAGCATATTCGGGCGGCTTTGGCGGCTACGCCCGACCAGGCCTTTGACAGCCGGAACGAGGACGATTCAAATATTTTATCGCTCGGCGCCGATTATCTGGATGAAGAAGCCGCCAAGAAAATCGTTTTGACTTGGCTGGAGACGCCGTTTTCCGGAGAAGAGCGCCATCAGCGGCGGCTGGAAGAAATCTCCCGATTGGAGGAGAAAATCATCTCGCCGGTCGCGGACGACGAAGCCGGCGATGTGAGGCCGTCGACCAATATAAACTGGCGGTGATATGGATCCCGTTAGAGACGTTCAAGGTGAATATATGGAAAGAAGCAATTATATCCAATCCGAAGAATCAAACGGTTCGCCTAACAAACGGATGCGCTCGTTAAGCGCATCCTGTCTCTAACGGGATGGAGATAATCCCCGGGATAAATTGCTCGGATTTTGAATGTGTGAAGAAGCGCTGGAATGAGGTGGTGTCTTTAAAGACACCACCTATTCATCAAACCCAGATAGACGTGGCGGACGGAAAATTCGCGCCGGTCAAAACCTGGAATAATCCCTCGGAGCTGGCTATTCTTACAAAACAGAATCCGGAGATTGCGGTGGAAATTCATCTGATGGCGGAAAACCCGGACGCGGTATTTGAAGATTGGCTCAAGGCGGGCGCGAAAAAAATCGCGGTTCATATTGAAAGCACCGGCAATTTGTTGCTGATGCAAAAAGTCGCGAAATCCTACGGGGCGGAATTAGTGTTCGCTTTGAACCCAACCACTAAAGTTGAAAAATTGGCGGCTTATCTTGAGGATAATTCTACTTCTTCCGTCCAGTTTTTAACCGTCTCGCCCGGTTTTTCCGGCCAGAAATTTATGCCTGAAGTTTTGGAAAAGATAAAATTTTTGCGGAGCCGATGGCCCAATGTCAAAATCAGAGTGGACGGCGGGATGAATCCCGAGACCGCCGGATTGGCAAAAGAGGCCGGCGCCGATGCGGTGGTTGCCGTGTCCTATATTTGGGGAAATAATTCTCCGAAGGAAGCGTATAAAAAATTGCTTGAGATTTAAAATGAAACCGATTCACGAGGGGCGATTAAAATATCTGGAAGAATTGGCGAATCGCATCCGCGAGAAGGTGGTTGAGACGCTTTTGGAGGCCGGTTCGGGGCATTCGGCGGGGCCGCTCGGGATGGCCGATATTTTCACGGCGTTTTATTTTCATATTCTGAAGCATGACCCGAAAAAACCGCTCTGGCCCGACCGGGACCGGTTAGTGCTCTCAAACGGCCATATCTGCCCGGCGCTTTATGTGACATTAGCTTATGCCGGCTATTTTCATTTTGAAGAATTGAAGACCTTGCGTAAAATTAATTCCCGCTTGCAGGGTCATCCCCACCGAAAAACGCTTCCGGGACTTGAAACCACCTCGGGCCCTTTGGGTTCCGGTCTTTCCCAAGCGATTGGAATGGCGCTGGCCGCAAAATTAGATAACAAGAAATCTCGCGTGTATTGCTTGACTTCCGACGGCGAACACGATGAAGGCAATCATTGGGAGGCGGTGCTCTTTGCCGGAAAGAATCATTTGAATAATCTCACGGCCGTGGTGGACCGGAATAATATCCAGATAGACGGCCTTACGGAAAATGTGATGCCCTTAGAATCACTGAAGGCGAAGTACGAAGCGTTCAACTGGCATGTTTTGGAAATTGACGGACATAATATGCAAGATTTGGCGGACGCGGTTTCCGAAGCCGAGGCGATTTACGAGAAGCCGACCATAATCATTGCTCACACGATTCCCGGGAAGGGCGTGAGTTTTATGGAGCGCGATTACAAGTGGCACGGGAAACCGCCGAATAAAGAAGAGGCGAAAAAAGCGCTTCACGAATTGCGGACGTTGGGGCGGAGGATAAAAAGCGAACATGAATAAAAAATGTTAAACCACGAATTAAAATTGAATCCGAAACTGTTTGACGAGGATGTAGAGCAAAAGCCCGTTCGGGACGGCTATGGCGATGGGTTGGTTTTGGCCGGGGAGGCCGATAAAAATGTGGTGGCCTTGTGCGCCGATTTGGCTGAATCTACCAGAACCGAAGCATTTGCCAAAAAATTCCCCGAAAGATTTTTTGAGGTAGGCGTGGCTGAACAGAATATGGCGACCATCGCCGCCGGTTTGGGCGTTTCCGGCAAAATTCCTTTTATTGCTTCTTACGCCACTTTTTCGCCGGGGAGAAATTACGAACAAATTCGGACCACCATCGCTTACAACGATTCCAACGTGAAAATCGCGGGGCATCACGCGGGTATTTCCGTGGGGCCGGACGGCGCGACTCACCAGGCGACGGAGGATATCGCCATTATGCGCGCAATGCCGAATATGAATGTCTTCGCGCCGTGCGACGCGATTGAGGCGAAGAAGGTTACGCTCGCGGCGGCGAAAATCTGGGGCCCGGTGTATTTGAGATTCACGAGAGAAAAATCGCCCGTCATCACGACCGAAGCGACGTCCTTTACGCCCGGCAAAGCACAGATATTCTGGAGTCCCTCACCGGGTTCGGGACGATTATCAAAACCTTTGGTTTTGATAATCGCCTGCGGTGCGCTCGTTTATAACGCCTTGGTTGCAGCTAAAGAATTGGAGAAAGAAAAAATCGGAACGGTGGTTCTGAATAACGCTTCCATAAAACCGCTGGATGAAAAAACCATTCTAGACATGGTTAAAAAATATCCGGCGGTTGTAATGGTGGAAGAGCATCAGATAAATGGGGGCATGGGAAGCGCGGTGGCGGAATTACTCGCGAAACATTTTCCGGCGCCGATTGAGTTTATCGGCCTCAAAGACACCTTCGGCGAATCCGGTTCGCCCGATGAATTGATAGAGAAGTACGGGATGGGTGTGAAGGATATCAAAAACGCCGTCATAAGGGTCTTGAAGAGAAGTTAATATAGGGGATTGAAAAATGAGAAAAACCTTTTAAATAAGGGTTTTTGGGTGTTTGACAAATTTACGAATTAGGCGTATAGTTCCCACAGAAAGTTGTAAAACGGTTTATTTGAGGTTTTCGGAAAGTCCGAAAATGAGGAATGAACCACAATATAAGGAGCACGGTTATGAAAAAAAATATTCTCCACATCCTCACCAACCTCTCCCTCAAAGACCGCATCGCCCGTGGCAAGTACAACTGGGTGAATTCGGATATCACCGAGGAACATTTCCCGGTGGATATTCCTGCCGACTACGAAGCGGAATACAAGCTTTTCAATTTCAGTCGCTCGATCGGTTCCGAAGCGGCGATTGCCGAAATGGATAAGGACGGATTTCGTCCCGCCACACTCGCCGAACTCCTTGTTATTGGTGAAACCCAACCCGAACTTCAAAGGCAATTTCCCATAATCGCTCTTGGTTCGGTCTGGCGGGGCTCGGTTGGTAGCCGCCGTGTCCCGGAGCTGAGCTTGGCTGGTGGCGAGCTCAGGCTGGGTCTGGGTTGGTTTGGGGATGTCTGGGATGGCCGCCATCGTTTCCTCGCTGTTCGCAAGTGATTTGGATATGTCAATTAGATTTAACGTCCGTGTGAATATTCACGCGGACGTTTTTTTGTTATAATAAACATTGGATAGTAGGTTGGTGTGCCCGCGGCCACGGTTTCGGGCGACCGAATTCCGGGATCTCCTTGTGCAGAGTGGATGCGGCCAAGGTTTCATCCAGCGTCGCTTGGGTATTTCTAACACATGTTGATTTTCTAGGTTGGGTTAGTTTTCCAGACCATCGGGTGCTCCGGACCACAACGAAGAGAAGGATGTTAAGAAGAATTATCGCCAATCCCGCTCCAGAGACAATCAGTTCTTATTTGGGGCTTTTGAAGCACGGGAATGCAGGGCGACTAACGGAGAACGTTTATAATTTGTATAATAGATATGATGTTTGATATTGTTACCATCGGTTCGGTGACGAGAGACGCTTTTTTTGACGTCCCGAAATTCAAAACCATTCCTTGGAGAAATACGCCCTCCAAGAAAGGTTTTATTTTGCCGCTCGGGGAAAAATTGGAAGTAGAAAAAGTTTATTTCACTTTGGGGGGCAATTCGGCGAATGCCGCTGTGACCTTCAGCCGTCTGGGCTTTAAAACCGCCTGCGTGGGAAAAACCGGAGAGGACGCGGGTGGCCGGGAAATCCGGCGCCGTCTGGGAGAAGAAGGCGCAGATACGAGATTTTTAACCACCACCAAAAAATTGGGAACGGCTTATTCGGTATTGCTCTTGAAAGGCGGAGAGCGGACGATTCTGGGTTATCACGGCGCCTCAAATCTTTTTGATTTGAAAGACGTTGATTTGAATAAACTTAAAGCCAGCTGGTGGTATCTGTCGCTTTCCGGCGAGTCCGCAAAAATCTTCGGCGACTTAATCGCTTTTGCGAAGAAGAACAAGATCACGGTGGCCCTCAATCCGAGCGGCTATCACCTCCGGCATCATCGGCAGGATATTTTAGAACATCTCAAAGATATTTCTTTTTTAGTTTTGAACGAGGAAGAAGCGGCGATTTTAACCGGTATTCCTTTCAGTCGCGAGCGCGCGGTTTTCCGAAAACTGGACGCTTTAATGCCTGGGGTGCTCGCGGTCACGAACGGAAACAAAGGCGCGACCATTTCCGATGGGAAATTCATCTATCGGGCGCGGATTTTCGGGGAGAAAAAATTGGTTGACCGAACGGGGGCGGGCGACGCTTTCGGTTCCGGTTTTACGGCGGGATTGATGGGCACGGGAATAATTGACGCAATCCGTTTAGCCGCCGCGAATGCCGCTTCGGTGGTGGAGCACATAGGCGCGACTGAAGGAATTTTGACTCGTTCTGAATTCAAGAGACCGCGCTGGAAGAATCTGAAGATTGAAATTGAAAAAATATGACAGCTGCCGCGGAGAAAATCGCGAAAATTTTAAGAGCCGACAGGGGATATCTGGACAAAATTGAGCGTCATCTTTCCATCGTGACCGGGAAAAGCGGCGTGATGGAAAAGATTATTGGAGATAATGACAACTTCATTAAAAATCGGCTTTTGAAATTAGGCGTGGCGGCGGACGCTTCCGCGAAGGAGGTGTACGACGCTTTGATTTCCAAAATTGAGGCCGACGACTATTTGGTTTTTGAGGCGCTGGGCCGGCCTTCTTCCCACAATCAGGGCGATTGCACCAGAGTTCTGGAAGTCACGAAAAAAGTGGCCGGCGTAAATCACGGATTTTTTTTAAGGAGAGAAAAAGCCATTGCATTTTTAAAAAACGAGCCGCCGCGGAAAGTAATGGAATATCTCGGATACGTTTCGGTGGACGAGATGCTTCAAAAGGAGGACTTATTTGAAGTTTACAGCGCGCTTCGGTTTATTGAGGGAAATGAGTGGCTGAACGGCGTTTTTTTCAAGCAATATGAAAATCTGAAGCCGGCTGATTTTGAGACGCGGGAAATTGTCGCGCGCGCCCTGCCCGAGAAATGGAGTAAAATCGCCGCTTCGTTCGTCAGTAAAAAATGGCACAATGTCAGCCACCTGAAAGAATTGGGAGTGGTGTTCGTTATTCCAATCTCTCTTGGAATTTCCGGCGAACTTTTGCGGATGATCAGTTTAATTTTCCATTATTTCCACGAGATTCCTTTTTACTCCGAATTATTCAAGAAGAACGCCGAATTTCCCGAGACCTTCGCGGCGAATATAATTTCTTTGTTGCGGGGGGATGTATGGGACCGGCGTCTCCCGGAAGGCGAAAAAACATTGTGGCTCGTGATTCAGAGATATCTCGCGAAAGACGATGAGGATGACTGGCGGCTTTTCACGCCGCACCTGAATCCCGAGGCGATTCATTGGACGAAAGCGGGGCAGGACATATTGCGGCTGGGCGAGGCGCTGGACGGCCAGAGCGTGGATTTGAGTTTTTGGGCGGGACTGGATTGGGTCGGCGATTATTTCAAGGATGAGGCGGGGAACGACACGCTTGTCAGTTTCAATTTGGTGGACACGGTAATGAGTTTGGTGAAAGAAAGGGAGATGATTAAGTACCTTTATCATCACGAAGAAGCGCTTTGGAATCAGATTTTCACCGAATATTTCAATTTTGACGATTTGGAGAAGTTTACCAAGGAGTATCTATCGCAGGGGTATTTTGAGATATGAACGGAGGAGATGTTTTCTCCGAAAACCCGCTATCAAGTTCATTTATTGCTCCGCCCGTATTCCTGCCTGTATTTCCCCCGCAGACAAGGGGGTTTCTTGGAACCGCGGTTCGCTTACTCCAGCGACAAGCGCCCGTTGCGTTTTCGGAGGAAAACCCACCCGAATCAATACTCCAAAATCCTGATTTATCCCCACCCTCACTTTTCTCGCACGTGCGAGAAAAGTGAAGCCACGAATATTCAAGAAATCTCAACCCGAGCCGCTGGAAGCGAGGTGAAGCGGGGTTAAAATCTTTCCTCAATGCGTTACAATAATTCTATGAAAAGTTTGAAACTGGTTATAGAAGAAGCCGAAAAGAATAAAATCGCCGTCGGGCATTTTAACATTTCCAATCTGGAGCAATTGAAAGCGATTGCCCGAGTGGCGATAAAACTGAACCTGCCGGTGATTATCGGCGTCTCGGAGGGAGAACGGGAATATATCGGCATTCATCACGTCCGGGATTTGATTGACAGTTATAACAAAGAACACGGGCGCAATGGCGGCTTTTGGCTTTTCCTGAACGCCGACCACACTCATTCTTTGGATAAAGTAAAAGAAGCGGTTCATGCGGGTTTTGACGCTATTCTTTTTGATGGCGGCAGATTACCGTTGGAAGAAAATATCAGGCAAACCAAACGAACGATGGAAATGGCGAGGCCGATTTTTAAATTCTGGGGGAGAAAAGTTTTGGTGGAGGGAGAATTGGGTTATATCGGGAGCGCGTCGGAGATAAGGAAAAGAATTCCGGAAGGAGCCGCGATTAAACCGGAGGATTTGACGAAACCGGAAGAAGCGGCGCGTTTTGTGAAAGAAACCGGCGTGGATTTGCTGGCGCCCGCGGTGGGGAATATTCACGGGATGCTTAAAGACGCGCCTGACCCGGCTTTGGATATCCAAAGAATCCGCGCCATAAAACAGGCGGTGAAAATCCCGCTCGTGCTTCACGGCGCTTCGGGGAATACCGAAGAGGATTTGCTCGCCGCGATTGACGCGGGCATTTCCGTGATTCACATCTCCACCGAAATTCGCGCCGCCTGGCGGGCAGGATTGGAAAAAGATTTGAAAGAGCAACCGGAGGAAGTGGCGCCGTACAAACTGATGCCGGACGCGATTCAGAAAATTGAAGAGGTAGTGGAAAAGAAATTGAGATTATTCAACAAAATATAAAATGGAACTACAATCAATCAATAAAATTATTCTTGAAGTTCGCGCCGGAACGGGGGGCGACGAGGCCTCGCTCTTTGCCGGCGACCTGGCGCGGATGTATCAGAAGTATGCTCTGAAGCGCGGCTGGTCTTTTTCCATTCTGGACGCGAGCGAGTCGGGCGCCCGCGGATATAAAACGCTTGCCGCGGAAGTTTCCGGTATGGGCGTGTATGACGCTTTGAAGCAGGAATCGGGCGTGCATCGCGTCCAGCGCGTGCCGGTTACCGAACGGCAGGGGAGAATTCATACTTCCACCGCCTCGGTCGCGGTACTTCCCGTTGTGGAGGCGAAGGCGGTTAACATAAAAGACGGCGATTTGGAGGTGACTTTTTCGCGGGCGGGCGGTCCCGGCGGACAGAATGTGAACAAGGTGGAAACGGCGGTGCGGATAACGCACAAACCAACGGGGGTCGTGGTGTCGTGCCGAATGGAGCGTTCCCAGCACGCGAACCGGGAGAAAGCGATGGAGATGCTCCGTTCAATACTTTATGACGAGGCGCAAAGACAATCGGTGGGTTCGGTCGCGGAACTTAGAAAAAATCAAATCGGCTCGGGAGAACGTTCCGAAAAAATCCGCACTTATAACTTTCCCGATGACAGAATCACGGACCACCGTATCGGCAAAAAATTCCACAACATTGAAAAAATGTTAGAGGGAGACTTGGACAAAATAGTCAGCAGTTTTCAAAAATAAGGATGTTCAAAAATTACTTCGCGTTTAAAGTATCAATATCATCCTGGAATTGACTGGCTTTATCCACCACCGGCTGGCCGTACCAGAAGCGGTAAGCATACCAACTGCCTCCCGAATAATATTTCGCCGCCGCGCATCGTTCTGAAAGTATCTGGTAAGACGCGACGTTTTTGTTGGCGTTGGCATAATCCTTGCATCCTTGAGAATCAAGCAAATCCTTTATATAGACCCCAGTGGCCGCGAAAGCGTCGGAATTATTCCAGGGATTAGCCGGGTCATTGCCGGTAACTTTTGAAATGGCATTGGCATAAAGTTTCCAGGTGGAGGGAATGAATTGAGCTGGACCCATCGCCCCGCCGTAAGCGCCGTGCTGGTTGGCGCAAGAAACGAGCGCGAACTGGGAACCCGGGTCTATGTTAAGTTTGCCCGTAAGGTCTAGAAAAATCGGTATATCCCGCGTCGGGTTCATCGCGGTTTTATAAGAACAGCGGCCGACATTTTTTCCGAGCAGGGACTCTCTGTCCAGAATGGCGAGAATGAGAGCCGCGCGGACGCCGGTCGCGCCCTCCGCGAGTTTGGCGTAATCGTACGCCTTCGCGAAGGTCAGTTCGCCGCCGCCCAAAAGTTCAAAGATCCGGCTCCGGATTTGAGCCGCCGTGGCTTTTGTCTTAGTCAGTATTTTTTGATATTCCGATTCCTTTCCTTTGGTTTCTTTGAGAAGCACGGTTTTTTGGCTTTGGGTGGCTTTTACGTTTCTTTGTTGGGCCGCCTGAATGGCTTTAAAATTTTCCGTGTCAGTTTTTTCCATTGAAAGTTCTTGTTTCTGTTCCAGAAGTTGCTGGCGGAGTTTCGTGATCTCCTCCAGCGCCGTCCGCAAATTGCCTTGAACGAGGGTGATGTCGTTCAAATTGCCGAAGAAATCCGACAGATTTTTATTAGAAAGAAGAATCGCCACCAGGGTCTCCCGATCCGATTCATAAATAATCCTTAAGGATTTTGAGATGGCGTCTTTGTGAGCGTCAATCTGATTTTCGGTTTGATTAACTTGTTTCTGGGTGTTGCCGATTTGTTCGTTCAACTGGGTCAATTTTAAATTCACCGCTTTAATTTGGAGATTCAATTTCGCGATTTGGGCGTTTAGAGTGCTTATCTGACCGCTTAGGGTCTTACCCTGTTTTTGATATTCCCCCACGGTTTTCTGCTGGCTCTCTATCTGCTGTTCAAGGTCGGTTAGTTGTTGTTCCAGAGCGGTCCGTTCCAACTGGGCGGCGGAGGGCTCGGGGACCGTGCTGGTCGCGTTTAAGTTATTCTCTGGGTTTTGAGCCTGGACAAAAATTGGCCTCGCGAGCCATAAGAAAAAGGAAAAAACAGCGATAAAAAGCAAAATTCGCTTCATATCCTTTTATAATAACACACTCCTCACTCCGCGGGAGTTTCAGTCGTTGTTTCTTCAGTCGCGGCCGGCGCGGCGGTAGTCGGCGCGGGCGTTTCTTCCATCTCTTTGGCGGTTTCGGCGGTTGTGATGATGGTTGAATCGCCGTGCGCGAGAATTTTCACCTCCGGGTCAGTTTTTAGGTCTTTCACGAAGATATCCTGGCCGGGTTCGCTCAATCCCGAGATATCCACCTCAAAACGATGGGGGATTTTATCCGGCAGGGCCTCCACCTCTATCTCTTGCAAGACCTTAATCAGCACCAGTCCCTTCTTGGTCGCGGGCGCGTCGCCGACAAATTCAATCGGCACTTTCGCCTGGATTTTTTCATCCATTCGGATGTGGTGAAAATCAACGGAGAGAATTGCGTCTTTAACGCGGTCAAATGCCACGTCGTTCACAATCGCCGGAGTTCTTTCTCCGTTTTCATTTATAAGATAAATGATGGTGTTCTCTCCCGCTTCTTTAAAGACCTTTGAAAAGTCCTTTGCGGAGACGCTCACGTGCTCGTTTTTGAATCCGCGGCCGAAAACCTCGGCGGGAATCATACCCGCGTCCCTCAATTGTTTCACTTTTTTTCCGAAGACGGTTCGGTTCTGGGTTTTAATTTCTGCCATGGTTGTAAAAAATCCTACGTCTTTTTGGACTTGGATTTTTTAACCAAGACCTTAGCTTTCTCGCGGCGCGCTTTGAATTTCTCCACGCGGCCGGCGGTGTCAATCAACTGTTCGCGGCCCGTGTAGAACGGATGGCACTTGCCGCAGATTTCAACTTTGATTTCGGGAACGGCGGAACCCACGGTAAAAGTGTTGCCGCAGGCGCAGGTTACCTTAGATTTTGGGTAGTAAGTTGGGTGTATGTTTTTTTTCATAAATACGAATATTGATACATCCTATCACCGGTTTTCTTGCTTGACAAGCCTTTTCCTATCCCTATACTTAAAATCTGCTAGTGGGAATTTATGTCCGGCCGAGCGCTTACTTGATAACTTCATACTTACGCAATTTATGTGAAAATTTTTTTAGTTATCCTGTTTTTCAGAAATTTTGCACGAGGAACTCGATCGAGGGTTTTTCGTATGGAGTTTCTTTTAGAGGATTTGATCCTGGTCCAGGATGAACGCTGGCGGCGTGGATAAGGCAT
>CAYISE010000001.1:0-57082 GCA_964366055.1 uncultured Candidatus Saccharibacteria bacterium | reverse complement strand
AATAATGCCAACAAAAGTTTTGTGTGTTGGGGCGTGGTTTTGGGTGGGGCGGCGGGGCGGTTCAGTCGTTCCGCTCAAAATGGGTTCGCGCAAAGTTTAGAATTGGGCGCGGAAAAATTCATTTCTTCTTCAGCAAACTTAAACCGAACAACGTCGCGCTGATGAGCACCGTGGCGATGCCGGGATTAACGTTATGGATATATCCGATTAACAATCCGCCGGTAAGGGAGAAGACCGAAAGAGCGATGGAAACGTAAATAAAAGAATTGAAGCCGCTCGCCAGATTCCGGGCGGTAGCCGCGGGGATGATGGAAAGCGCGCTGATTAAAAGCACGCCCACGAAACTGATGCCAATCGCGATGGTGAGCGCTATCAGAATCAAGAGCAATAGTTGCATTTTTACCGGCGAGATTTTTATTGAAATTCCTAAATCCGGCGCGATGGAAAAAAGCGTGAGCGATTTCAGGTATTTAAGGATGAAGCCGACAATGGCGATAGCGAGAATGGTTTGGAACAAAATCTGATTCAGGGTGATCTTCTCCACGCTTCCGAAGAAGGCCTCCAATAAATCCTGTTCGGGGATAAGGAGCGCGCCCACGGCGAGCGCGGTTACAAAAAGTACGCCGGTTACGGACTCGGTGGCGAGTTTGGTTTTCGCCTCAATGAGCCAGATTAAAATCACGCCGACAAAGAGAGAAGCGAGGCCGCCCCAAATCGGCGCGAATTTCAGGACTATTCCCAGCGCGATGCCCGGGAGCGCCACGTGGGAAAGCGCGTCGGATAAAAGCGACATTTTGCGGAGAATCAAAAACGAGCCCGTGAGTCCGCTCGCCGCCGCCACGAAAATTCCGGATATTAAGGCATAGATGAAAATGTCAGACATAATTTAATTTTTAGTTAAAATGATGATGGTGGAAAAAAGCGTGGTCGCCGTAAAGTTCGGAGAGGGTTTTAGTGGTCAGTATCTCCCGCGGTTCGCCGTAGCAGGTCATTGCGTGGTTCAGACAAAGAACCTGATTGGCGTAGCGGTAAACGACGGTCAGGTCATGCGAAATTATTATTGAAGCGATACGCAGGGTATCCTGAAGATGATGCAGGAGATCGTAGATTGATTCCTGCGCCACCACGTCCACATTTTCGGTCGGCTCGTCAAAGAGTAGAATCTGCGGCTGGTCAATAATCGCCCAAGCGAGCAAAATTTTCTGGAGCTGGCCGCTGGAAAATGTCGCCAGATTTTTATTGAGCCAATGTTTGTCTATTTCAACCAATTTCAGCACCTCATTGATGGAATATTTCGGACTCGGTTTCAGTTTCAAAAATTCCTCCACCGTCATCGGGAGATAATTCTCAATATGAAATCGCTGGGGGAGATAACCGCAGGTGACGCCGGGCGCCCACTCAATTTTTCCGCTCGCGAGAGGGAAGAGTCCCAGCAGAGTTTTCAAGAGCACCGATTTTCCCGCGCCGTTCGGGCCCACAATCGCCAGCACCTCCTCTTTTTTCAGTTCAAAAGAAACATCCTTGATGATTTTTTGCTTATCAAGAATCACGGAAAGATTTTCCACTTTGAGAAGAGTTTGTTCGGACATTTTTGACCAATAAGGCAATTTGATTATAATTGAATTGCTCTTGAAAACGAAATGAATCGCCGTGGTAGCTCAGTGGCAGAGCAGTCGCCTGAAGAGCGACGTGTCGGGTGTTCGATTCACCCCCGCGGCACAAAATGATTAAAATCAAATCCTTCCGTCAGACATCGGGTTATTGCGGTCCGGCGTCGCTCAAGATGGTATTGGGATATTACGGTGTCAATAAAAGCGAGAGCGCGCTGGCAAAACTATCAGGCGCCACGCGCTCCCGCGGTGTGGATGCAAAAAATTTACTCCGTGTTTCTGTCAAACTCGGTTTTAAGGGACGAGTAAAAGATTATGCGAGCATTAATGATATCAAACGGTATGTGAAGCGAGACATCCCGGTGATCGTGAATTGGTTTTCTCATGACGACGGCCACTATTCGGTCGCAGTCGGCTTGGATAGGCGATATATCTATTTGCAGGATCCGGAAATCGGGAAGATTCGTAAACTGAACCTGGAGGTTTTTAAACGTGTCTGGTTTGATTTTTCCGGGAAGTTCTTGTCTTATCGGAAAAATCCCATCATTCGGCGCCTTATCGTAATAGAGAAAAAGAGGAGATAGATTTTCAGTAAATTCATGGATCTCACGCAAAAAAAGTGCGTGGCGTGCGAAGGCGATGCGCCGCCGCTAAATAAAGTTGAGGCGGAAATCCTATTGAAACAGACGCCCGGCTGGACTATTTCCGATGACGGCAAAAAAATCAGCCGCGATTTTCAATTCAAAGATTTCAAGGAAGCAATGACGTTCGTAAATAAAACGGCGGCCATTGCCGAGAGCGAAGGCCACCATCCCGATTTTCATATTTTCTACAGTAAAGTGAGGATGGAACTTTGGACGCACGCCATCGGCGGATTGTCGGGAAACGATTTCATCGTGGCGGCCAAGATAAACGCGTTATAATTTTTCCTTAAGAGCGTCGCCGATTTCTTCGGCCTTACTTTTCAGACCGAAAGATTTGTTTATTATTCTCCTCAAAAGATATTCTCCGCCGAAGATTAAAACCACGACAATAGCGACGCCTATTTCCATCTGGTGGAAAATTTTTTCGGAGCGCAGGTAGGTTAAACCGGAGGCGAAGAAATAGGCGATGGCGGTCATGGGGAAAAACCAGAGGAGCAAACCGATGAACTTGGATTTCAAGAATTTGCTGAATTTCACCTTGGACCAGCTGATGGCGAATACCGCCAGAATGTTCGTGCCGAGGAGAAATTTTGAGGCGATAAGGAGTTTATTCACATTTTCCCGCACGTAGAAAAAATATAATTGGGCGCGGCGGTTGTGTTTGATTTTTTTGTATAATTTCCAGCCGAATCTGGTATTTCTTAAAACGCGGCCGAGAAAATAGAGAAGGATATCGCCGATAATCGCCGCCGAGAGCGCCGGAACGATAAACCCCCCCCAGCTTAAACTGTTATTCGCGATTAAAAAGACGGAGACCAAAATAGCCAGCTCGCCCTGAATGAGGATGCCCGCCGCGATAATCCAATGGCTCCACGCCGGGTACTGCAAAACGAGAGCGCCCAGATTGTCTAAAAGACCGCCCATAATTGGATATTATTAAAATATAGCATACTATTGCCGGGACCCCTTCATTTCGGGTTTAAATCAGAGTAGAATCTGATTAGTTTAAAATGGTGCCTGTAGCTCAATTGGTTAGAGCATCAGATTGTGGATCTGAGGGTTGTGGGTTCAATTCCCATCAGGCACCCCGCTTATGAAAACCCAATTCTATACCGGCCGGGGGGACAAAGGGCAAAGTTATTTTGGCAAGAAGAAATTGCCTAAGGATAACGCTCTTTTTGACCTGCTCGGCGATTTGGACGAACTAAATTCCTGGACGGGACTCGCGCGCGTGGAGGCGAGAAAAGACCTGGCTGGAATTCTTAAAATAGTTCAGCAAAACCTTTTTATCGTTCAAGCCGAGGTGGCGGTAATCGGTTTCGGATACGAAGTCGGGGGCTTCAGAAAGATTGACGCGGGAAGGACCGGGGAGATTGAGAGGACAATCAGGAGTGTGGATAAAAAAATGCCGCCGCTTCGGAAATTCATCCTCCCGGGCGGGAGTGAGCTCTCGGCGCGGCTGGATATCGCGCGGGCGATGGCGCGGCGGGCGGAGCGGGCGGCGGTGAAATTCAACAGAAGTAAAAAACTTTCCCCGGCGTTACTTCAGTTTTTGAATCGGCTCTCCAGTTTGTTTTTCGCCCTCGCCCGGTACGCGAATCATAAAAAAAGAATCAGGGAAGAAAATCCGAGATATTAATTGATATAATAAAAAGATGAAAGAGGACTTGCCAAAGTATCCCGCGTTGAGTCAAAAAGAATTTAAGGAATTCCAGAAAGTAGTGCCGCAGGCAAAGGTGATTCTTGTTGAAGAAGTGCGCGCGTTGGTTTTCGGAGAAAAGGACGCGCGGGAAGAAGAGGGCCCTCATCTGCTTGCCGTGCGCGGCATGATACCGAGCAAGGCGGCGAATCCCGAAGCGCGGCGCTCGTTTGACGACGCACTGGATGGTTTGGTAAATCTTTTTTTGACATTCGTTGAAAAACGCCTTAAAGAGAGATAGGGATGAAGGACGACGTCAGTTATTCGGCGGGTGTCGCTTGCATTTGGTTCAAGGACAACGAGTCGCGACTGCTTCTGATTCTGCAGAAGGCGGGCGAGAAAAATCTTCAAAAAACCGGTGGTGTTTTTGTTGAAGATAGGATTTGGAAAATGCCGATGGGCCATTTTGACCCGCAAAAAGATGGAGGCCTTGCCGCGACGGCGCACCGCGAATTTGAAGAAGAATCCGGTCTTACCTTTGACGAACATCTGATTGATTTGGGACTTTCGGTCTCCATCCGAATTCCTTCGGACCGCCCCGGCGCTCCCCAATTTCACGAAGATTGTTTTTTTCTGGTGGTTACCGAAGCGGATTTAAAACCGGCGGCGAACGCGGCGAGAGACGAAGCGATTGAAAAGACGAAATTTTTTTCATTGAACAAACTGCCGGACGGGAAGACCGCGGAATCGGAGGGCGCCGCGCTTTCGTGGGGCCACCGCAAAAAACTTATCAAGTTGCTGGTTGCTTGCGGGGAGAATCCGAGGGGGAAAGAAATTGTGGAAAATCTCCTGAATGGTCTAGGAGGCAAGAAATAATATGAAACCCAGAAGGATTTACCCCCCCACCTTAAATAACTCTCAAAGTTCAAACAATACTCAACATCAAAAAGGTGTGGGGGTGTATTTGGACTACGCCGCTTCTACGCCGGCGGACCCGGCGGTGGTGGAGGCGATGGAGTCGTATTTCAGCGATAAGTTCGGGAATCCGGGCTCGCTCCATTCTTTCGGCCAGACGGCGCTCGGCGCGGTGGATAAGGCGCGGGAGACGATTGCGAAAGCCATTAACGCGGATTTCAGAGAAATCATTTTTACCGGCTCGGCGACGGAGGCGAACAATCTGGTTCTGCGGGGCGTGGTAAAGGCGGCGCGTTTTATTTCTCGCGGAACCGAGAGTTCGCTCGCTCCAGCGGCGAGCGACTCTCTTGGCTCTCGTCGCGGCGACACTCGCTCCGCTCGCGACCAAGCTCGCCGCGACTCCGAGGCATTCCGCTCAAAACAAATCGCGCCGCCTAATCCGAATATTTTTTTAAAACCCAAAATAATTATCAGTAGCATTGAACACGAATCGGTTTTGGAGACGGCGCGGGATTTGGAAAAAGGCGGAGCGGAAGTGGTTTATATTCCGGTGGATAAAAACGGAGTGGTTAGTGTTAAAAAAATAAAGGAAGCCCTGGATGAAAAGACGATTTTGGTCTCGGTGATGTACGTGAACAATGAAATCGGGAGCGTCCAGCCCATTGCAGAAATTTCCGAATTGATTAGAAATTGGAAATTAAAAATTAAAAATTCCAGCGGTTATCCGCTGGTGCACACCGACGCCGCCCAGGCCTTAAATTATTTTGACTGCGATATTAAGAAACTAGGCGTGGATTTAATGACGCTCTCCGGCCAGAAGATTTACGGGCCGAAGGGAATCGGCGCGCTGTTCGTGAAAAATCAAAATTTTGGAAGCGATTTTATCGCTCCGATAATAACGGGCGGCGGCCAGGAGTTCGGCCTCCGTTCCGGCACGGAGAACGTTCCTTTAATCGTCGGCTTTGCGAAGGCGGCGGAATTAGCCGTGAGAGAAAGAAAAGGAAACGCGAAAAAAGTTGAGTCACTCAAAAATCACTTCTGGCGCGGCCTCAAGAAATCCTATCCGGAAGCGGAGACAAACGGCGACTCAAAAACGCCGCACATTCTGAATATTTATTTTCCCACGGAATTTGCGGGTGACCTGCTGATTAAACTGGACTTGGCCGGCGTGGCCGTTTCATCCGGTTCGGCTTGCTCGGCTCGTTCGTATTCCCCGTCATACGTTTTGCAAGCGCTTGGTCTTTCTCCGGAAAGGGTAAGGGGGAGTTTGCGTTTCAGTTTTGGTAAAATGACGTCGCAAGAAGAATTAAACCGCGCTTTGAAAATTCTAGGAGAGATTTTAAATAGTTGACTTAGAATTTCGCTCTTACTAATATATTAATATGGAAAAAACAAAACAGTATTTGAATGTCGCGATTATCGTCGCTCTTTTGGTCGGCGCTTATTCGGTCTGGGTGTATGCCGCCAGTTATTCGGAATCAATTCAGCCGTCGTCCTTCCGAAGTTTCTCGGTCTCGGGGGAGGGGAAGATGGTGGCGGTGCCGGATGTCGCCCAATTTAATTTCAGCGTCGTAACGGAAGGGGGAAAGGACTTGGGCGCGCTTCAGGCCGCCAATACCAAGAAGATGAATCAGGCAATTGATTTCGTGAAAAACGAGGGCGTGGATGCGAAAGATGTGGAAACCCAGAACTACGCCATCTCGCCGCGTTATCAGACATATAATTGTTATCGGCCTTTTGAGAGCGGCGCGGAACCGTGTCCGCCTGCCGAGATTGTGGGCTATACGGTGAGTCAGGATGTTCAAGTGAAAGTCCGCGACTTCTCAAAAATCGGCGGCATTTTGGGGGGAGTGGTGAAGGTTGGAGTAAACACCGTCTCCCGGCTTCAGTTTGCGATTGACGACCCGGAATCAGTCAAATCACAGGCGCGGGCGGAGGCGATAGGGAGGGCCAAAGCCAAAGCGAAAGAAATCGCCAAAGCCGGCGGCTTCGGCGTGGGGCGTCTTTTGGGGATTGATGAAAATTCCGGGACGCCGCCCGCGTATTACGCTTACGGCGCCGGAGCGATGATGGAAAAAAGCGCGACAGCGCCGACGCCGGCAGTTGAACCCGGCTCCCAAGATGTGACGGTGAGCGTAACGCTTCGCTATGAAATTCGATAGATAAAGTGAGGAGATTATGCCCAGAAAAACCTTAATTATAATAATTATCGCGGGTTTGGTCGGCGGATTTTTCGGCTCGCTCGCGACCTCCCGTTTCGCCCAGGCGGATTTATTGGGAAGTATTTGGAATTTTTTGAAGGGTGGACCAACTGAATTGGCCACCTCCACAACGGGTGGAGGGACGAATATCGCGCTCTACGCCCCCACCATTGATTATGAACAGGCGATTGTGAAAGCGGTGGAAAGGGCCTCGCCCTCCGTCGTTTCCATCGTGATTTCCAAGGATTTGCCGGTGATTGAACAATGCCCGGGAGGCGACCCCTTCTCCAATTTGCCGCCCGAGTTTCGGGATTTATTCGGCGGTGATTTCGGCGGGTTTAGTTTTTCCCAGCCCTGCCAGAAGGGAACTAAAAAACAGGACGTGGGCGGCGGGAGCGGTTTTATCATTTCCGGCGACGGCCTGATTTTAACCAACAAGCACGTGGTCTCCGACTCAAAGGCGGATTATACCGTTCTCACGAATGACGGCAAAAAATATGACGCGAAAATTCTGGCCCGCGACCCGGCCCAGGATTTGGCGGTAATAAAAATCGCGGCGACGAATTTACCGGTCGTGGCTCTGGGCGATTCCGACGGCTTAAAATTGGGCCAGACCGCGATTGCCATTGGCAACGCTCTGGGCGAATTCCGGAACACCGTTTCGGTGGGGGTGATCTCCGGTCTGTCTCGGACGATTACCGCCTCGGGGGCAAACTTCGGCTCGGAAACGATTCAGAATGTCATTCAAACCGACGCGGCGATTAACCCGGGCAACTCCGGCGGACCGCTCTTGAATCTGAAGGGCGAGGTCATCGGCATCAACACGGCCATCGCCTCCGGCGCCCAAAGCATCAGTTTCGCGATTCCCGTGAACCAGGCGAAGCGCGACATTGAATCCGTCAAAAAAACCGGCGAGATTAAAATTCCATATCTAGGCGTGCGTTATCTCTCGGTTACCGAGGGTCTGAAAGAAAGAGAAAAATTGCCGGTGGCTCATGGCGCGCTCGTGCGGGGAAATGACAGCGGTCCGGCGATGCTCCCGAATTCTCCGGCGGCGAAGGCGGGGATTCAGGCGGAAGATATTATTCTTGAGGTCAACGGCGTGAAAGTGGATGAAAATAATCCTTTGGGAAATTTGATTCAGCGACATAACATCGGTGACACGATTAATTTGAAAATTCAGCGGGGCTCGTCCGGCCAGGGAGGGAAAACTTTGGATATCCAAGCAATTCTTACCGAGCGCCCGGCGGGACAATAGAATAATAAAACACCCCATCTACACGCAGTCCTTCTTGGTTCTATTTATAGAACCAAGAGAAATTCAGATAATGCTTTCAGCCCCTTTGTATTTTCGGAAAAGTTTCTTTTCTTTCACCTTGCTTTTCAGGACGGAATAAGATGAACCGTACACTCTTTTTCTTTGCGGATTCCGGCCGTATCCTCTGCCGGCTATCATGTCCTTTATTTTGCTGATGGTGATTTTGGAGATTTTCAGCAATTTTACAATCTCTCTGTACTTCTTGCCTTGTTTCAATAAACTGACAACAGCCAATCTTCTTAGAACAAGTTTTTTCTCTTCGTTGGTCAGCAAATTATCCAGAAATTTCGCCGTTCCGTCGGGGGATTTAATCTTTTGAATCTCGTCCCACAATTTTTGCAGAGATTCTTTTTCCAAAATGTTGGACATTCTCTCTATGTGCAATCGCGCCATACCGATAATTATACATTATCCACCGGTTCTATAAATAGAACCGGTGTCGTGCGAGGGACCCGGGTGAATTATTAGCACTCAATATACTATATTGCTAATTTTAGTAAGTTCCCTTATAATCCGCTATAATAATTGAATGCCAAACTTTCAAAGATTCACCATCAAGGCCCAGGAGGCGCTTCAGAATGCCCAAGAGGCGGTGGCGCGCCACAACCACGGCGAATTGAAAGCCCTCCATCTTTTGTCCGCGCTTCTGAATGACGAGCAAACGCTCGCGCGCCCGCTTTTAGTGCGTTCCAACGTGAATGTCTCGGAATTGGAGCGCGCGGTTTCCGACGCTCTTCAAGGCGTGCCTAAAATCTTCAGCGTCGGGGGCGGCGTTGGGCAATTATATCTTTCCCAGGAGTTAATGATGATTTTGGACAAGGCGGGGGAGATCGCGCTAAAATTCAAGGACGATTTTATTTCCTGCGAACATTTGCTTTTGGCGATTTTGGAAGTGCCTTCCTCGGCGCAGGAAGTTTTAACTCGGTTCGGGGCGCGGAGGGAGATTTTGGCGAGAACGTTGGTTCAGCTCCGCGGTTCGGCGCGCGTAACGGATGAAACGCCGGAGTCCAAATTCCAGGTTCTGGAAAAGTACGCGGTGAACATCACCCAGAAAGCCCGCGACGGAAAGTTAGACCCGGTTATCGGCCGCGAGGACGAGTTGCGCCGCCTGATGCAGATTCTTTCCCGCCGCACGAAAAACAATCCGGTTTTAATCGGCGAGCCCGGCGTCGGGAAGACGGCCATCGTGGAGGGCCTGGCCCAGAAAATCGTTTCGGGCGATGTTCCGGAGACGCTTAAAAACAAGGAAATCGTGATGCTGGATTTGGGCTCGCTCATCGCCGGCACGAAATTCCGCGGCGAGTTTGAGGACCGCTTCAAGGCGTTTTTGAATGAAATCCAGCACTCCGCGGGGAAGATTATTCTTTTCATTGATGAGATTCATATGATTGTGGGAGCGGGAGCGGCCGAGGGCGCGATTGACGCCTCCAACTTATTGAAACCGGCGCTCGCGCGGGGCGAACTTCACGCGGTTGGCGCGACCACTCTCAAGGAATATCAAAAATATATTGAAAAAGACGCGGCCCTGGAGCGCCGCTTCCAGCCGATTTTGGTGGAAGAGCCGACGGTGGAGGATTCCATCGCCATCTTGCGCGGGCTCAAAGAAAAATATGAGATGCATCATGGTTTGAAAATTACGGACGAGGCGATTATCGCCGCCGTGAATTTGGGCGCCCGCTACATCACCGACCGGTTTTTGCCGGACAAGGCGGTGGATTTGATTGACGAGGCGTCGGCGGCCCGCCGGCTGGAGTCGGACAGTTTGCCCCGCGACATTGAGGAGGTGAGGAAAGCCATCACAAAATTGGAGGTGGAAAAATCCGCTTTGGCGGGGAAAAAATCTCCGC
This sequence comes from uncultured Candidatus Saccharibacteria bacterium, assembly GCA_964366055.1. Classification (GTDB taxonomy): domain Bacteria; phylum Patescibacteriota; class Minisyncoccia; order UBA6257; family GWB1-50-10; genus JBBTQX01. The sequence continues at coordinate 46,908 of CAYISE010000001.1, read as the reverse complement.
GTTTTAGAGAAGTGGAACGGGACTTGAAAAGAATCAAAGAGAAAAACGCGGAACTTTCCGCGCGATGGGAGAGCGAGAAAATCGGCGTGGAGAATCTCCACGGATTAAGGCGCGAGATAGAGGATTTAAAAAGAACGGCCGAGGTGGCCGAGCGCGAGGGGAATTTTGACCGCGTGGCGCGGATTCGCTACGGCGAACTGCCCAAAACCGAAAAACATTATTCCGATTTGGAAAAGAAGTACGAACATAAATCAAAAACCCCTGCCCGCAATGCTTCGCATAGCGATGCAGGCGGGAAAAAAGACGCGGTGAGCCGTTTTATCAAAGAAGTGGTGGATGAGGAGGACATCGCGGCGGTTGTTTCCCGCTGGACGGGGATTCCCGTTTCCAGAATGCTGGAGTCCGAAATGAAAAAACTTTCCCGCATTGAAGAAGCTCTGGAAAAGCGGGTCGTCGGCCAAAAGGAAGGGATTGAAGCGGTCGCGCGGGCTTTAAGGAGGAGCCGCGCCGGCCTCGCGGACGAAGACCGGCCCTCCGGCTCCTTTATGTTTCTGGGCCCGACCGGCGTCGGGAAGACGGAGCTGGCCCGGGCGCTGGCCGAGTTTATGTTCAACGATGAAAAAGCCCTCGTGCGGATTGATATGTCCGAATATATGGAGCGGCACGCGATTTCGCGCCTCATCGGTTCGCCGCCCGGCTATATCGGCCATGATGAGGGCGGCCAACTGACGGAAATTATCCGGCACCGGCCCTATAGTTTGATTTTGTTTGATGAAATTGAGAAAGCTCATCCCGAGGTTTTTAACATTCTTTTGCAGGTGCTGGATAACGGCCGGCTCACCGACGCGAAGGGGCGGACGGCGAATTTCAAAAACGCGGTGATTATCCTCACCTCCAACGTGGGGAGCGAATACTTCCGCGAGATGTCCTCACTTGGATTCAAATCCGGCAAAAATGAGGAGGAGTTCCAGAATAAGGAGGAGAAGTTCCGGGCCGAGGTGACGAGCGCGCTCCGCGAGACCTTCAAGCCGGAGTTTTTGAACCGGTTGGATGAAACCATAATTTTCAACGCCCTCACGCCCAAGTCGGTAGAGAGGATAGTGGACATTCAGCTGGAGGAGGTGAAAAAGCGCCTGGCCGAAAGGGAGGTGGTTTTGAATATCCGGCCCGAGGTGAAAAATTATCTGGTGGAAAACGGTTTTGACCCCGATTTCGGGGCGCGGCCGATAAAACGTCTGATTCAAAAAGTGATTGTGGACGCCCTGGCCGATAAAATCGTCCGCGGTCTTTTGAAAGATGGTCAAAGAATTAACGTCGTTCTTACGAAAGAAAACCGGGTGGAGGTTAGCCGCTAAGGCCGCCCTCGCCGCGGTGGCGCTTTGGTTTCTCGTCTGGGCCGGTTTTTCTTTTTGGCCCCTTTTAATTTTTTTCTCGGCGATGCTCGCCGTTTATTTTTCAGAATCCCCGGAGCGGCGGGTTTTGCGCTCGTCTTTCTGGCTGGCTTCGCTTTTGAGCGCGTTGGGGTTGGCAATTATTTCCGTTCTGCCCGGCGGTTTTTTGGCCGGTCTGATGTCGGGAATCCTGATTTTAATTTTTGGTCTGATTATTTTCGGGGTGTCGGGTTTGGTCAATCTCTTCTTCCGCAACCGAACTCTCGTTTACAATTTTGTGAATACCGCTCTGGCAGTCCTCCTTTTTCTTTTAGTTTTCTATTTAACGCCGGATTTCTCGCCTCTTCCGAATGTCGTCTGGTTCATGGCGATTTTCTTCGGCGCCGCGCTCCTTATAAAAGAAGCCCTGGTTTTTGAAGAGGCGGCGCGGGGGAGGAATTTGAGGATAACCGCCTGGTCGCTCTCCCTTCTCATTGCCGAAATCGCCGCTTTTGCCGCCCTGCTTCCCCTGGGTTTCGTGAATGCCGCCGCTTTCCTGGCTCTTTTTTACATATTGAGCCGAGACATCGTTTTGGCCCACCTTCGGGGTCTTTTGAACCTGTCCCTGGTTTTCAGGGAGGTGACCATTTTTGCCGTGGTTTTAACGCTTATTTTCGCCACCGTCGCCTGGGTTTTACCGTAACAGCGAGGCCCATTTTTCGTTATAGTTATTGACCCCGTAAGCGGGGATTGACGCGGGAAGAATATTCCTGTAATTTGTTATAATAAGTTAAAGTTTGCTTAGAGTGAGGCTAAGCTGGACTTCACGAATAAGCACGAATTAGTGCGTATTCGCGGGTTTATGGTCTCGCTCCAAGCGGGACTTTTTATTTATTTGGTCTTCGTTACTACTCCACCATTTCCTCACTAAATGGTGTTCCTGAATCCCAAAGGTCGACGGCTTAAAACGAAACATCGTTTCTAAGTCGGATAAGCATAAATTTAAGTTAATTCTAAAAACAAATAACTATCGTAACCAATAAGAGAACCTTATTCTTTGTCTTTGGTTATTTGTGTTAATACAAGTAAAAATGAGTAATTTAAGTCGAAAAGCAGTGGCAGTAGGCCTTTCACTCACCACGGCCGTTTGGTTCGCTGGCGCGGTGATTCCGGCCTTTGCCCAGACCTCGCAAGCCACGATTGACGCCTTAATGGCGCAGATCCAGGCCTTGCAGGCGCAATTACTCGCCCTCCAGGGCTCTTCAAGCGTTCCCACTTCGTCTTCCTATAACTTCACCCAGAACCTCACTTTGGGTAGCAAGGGAGCGGACGTGACCGCTTTGCAAGGCATTCTGATTAGCGGCGGGTATTTGAAAATTTCCGCCCCGACGGCCTACTTCGGTCCAATGACCAAAGCGGCTTTGGCGAAGTGGCAAGCGGCGGCTGGCGTTTCGCCGGCGGTTGGCTACTTCGGTCCTAAGAGCCGCGCGGCCATCGCTCTTACGAGCACTGGCACAGGAACGGGAACGGGTACCGGCACAGGCCCCGTCGTGGTTGTTCCCTCCGGGAGCGACCTCGTCGTGAGTTTGGCGTCGGACACGCCGACAGTAAGAACCATCGGCAGCGGCACGGCTTTCAACTCCGCGTTGAAAGTTAATCTGACCGCCGGCTCCAAAGCGGTGAGCGTTACCGGAATCACCTTGAAAAAGACCGGCTTCGTGGCGAACACCAATTTGAATGGCGTTGACGTTATTGACGCGGCGGGCGTGCGACATGGAAATGTCGTCACCTCCATCAATTCCGACAATACCATCGGTATCACCTTCCCGAGCGCGCCGATTACGGTGTCCGCGGGTATGTCCACCAGTTTCACGGTCAGGTTTAACCTCCTCTCCGGAAACTTGAACGGCAATGTCGGTTTCAGCATTGAATCCGCTTCGGCGATTACCGGAGACACGACCGCGATCTCGGGCTCCTTCCCGATTGCCGGCAATTTGATGACCATCGTGAACGGCGGAACCTCTCTGGCCTCCACCACCTTAGACGTGTTGACGGGCACGGGTTCTTCCACCTTGAACGTTGATGCCGTGAGCATGCAGGAAATCACCAAATTCCGCATTACTGAAACCTCCTCTAACGAGGCGGTGAATCTCTACTCCATAATGATCTACAACAATGGGAGTGGTGCGGATGCGGATGTTAAAGATGTTCAATTACTGGATCAGACCGGGGCGGTTCTCGCGACGGCCCAGCAAGTTGGCAAGTATGTGACCTTCAATCTCGCGACCCCGTTCTTCATTGATAAGGGTCAGACGAAGGACTTTACCGTCAAGGCGAAAATCGTGGACGGCGCGGCCCGGACGATCAACTACGTGGTTTACAACAACTATGACCTTGACCTCCGCGGTTCCGGCACGGCCGTATCGGTCATTCCGGGCGTCGGCACGAACGACACCACCTTCCCGATTGGTAATGGCTTCAACATCCAGACCATCGGTTCGGGTTCCTTGACCCAGATTAAGGCCTCGGATTCGCCGAGTTCCGCCGTGGTTCCGGGTTCCACTAATGTTTCCCTTGCTAAATACACGGTGAAGCCGATTGGTGAGAATTACGAACTCCGGGCGGTTAAATTCTACGTTGCGACGAGCACGAACTCTGCCGCAAAAGTGCTGACTGGCACGGTTTACGTAAAAGTGAACGGCGCGATCGTTTATTCAACGGCCGCTTCCGGCATCTCGGTAGACACGGCGACGGAGTACACGCTCTCGTCCTACCCGGTGCTTACCTCGGGCGTGAATAGTTTCATCACGATTGAGGGTTCCATCAACTCCACCGCGACGGCAGTAAGCACCTATCAGGTGAAATCGTTCCAGGTCACGAGCGCCAAGCGCTTGACCACGAACGACCTCGTCTCTAATCCGACGAGCGCGACTGATGCGAATTCAATTTCCGTAAAAGCCGCGGCTCTGACCGTAACGACGCTCTCCACTCCGGTGGCAAACAGCATCGTGGCGGGAACGACCCAGTACGAGTACTCCACCATCAAACTTGACGCCTCAACCGGCGGCGAGGATGTAAAGGTCTCAAAGATTGTCGTTACTTCCGACGGCGCGAACCTGACGGAGGTCCAGAATTTGTACCTCTACAAGGACAGCGAAACATCGCCGCTGACGACGACCGCTTCAACGGCGTCCAATGCCGCGACGGTTTCCTTTGACTTCTCTTCTCCGTTTATCGTAACGAAGACCACTCAAGTCACTTTGCATTTGAAAGCAGATGCGTCTTCCGGGACGAACGCGCACACATTCAAAGTGGCGACTTCCACCTCGGCTATAACGGCGACGGGCGTGACGAGGGGTAATACCCTGACGAACGGTTCCGACATTACGTTTGCCGGTTCCGGTCAGGCCCAGACGCACGTGGCGGCTGGACGGCTCGTCCTTTCGGACGCCGCTGGCTCTCCGAATACGACGACGACCGTTGCTGTGGGTTCAACCAACCAGACCTTCTTCGCCTTCCAGTTGGCCTCGCAGTATGAGACACAGAAAATCACGAGCTTGACCGTCTATGCGACATCTTCCATAAACAAGTTGTCCACGACGACGATTCAGAATGTGAAATTCTACGAGAACAACAGCGGAACGGCCTTTGCGACGGCTGAACCGACTTGTCAGAACGTGGGTACGGTGGCTTCTTCCACCTCTTGCACCTACACGGTGACCGCTTCCGACAATCTCCTTTCAGCGCCAGTGCCGGTCTCCGGAACGACTATCTACGTGAAGGGTGATATCGGCGCGGGCGGCAGTGCCCGGCTTGGCGACCTCTTCAGATTCGTGATGACATCCACCACGGTGGACATTGCGGTCAAGGGTTCCAATACCGGCTCTACTGCGGCGACGAAGACAGGCGTGCCGGCCTCGGCGGGCAACTTTGTCGTAACCTCCCAACCGGTGGTTGTCGCAGGCGTAACGCCTGCGGCCGGAGCAGTTACCACTTGCGGTTCAACCGCGGCGGCCTCTTGCGGCGCGAACAACACTCTTGGAATCTTCAAGATTACGAACAGCGGTTCCAAGACCATTCGTTTGAGCACCTCAACGGCCTTCGCGTTCAACGAATCGGGCGCCTCAACCAGCACCTACGACCTGTACATTTCCGCGCAGGACGGCTCACAGAGCGATTCCGCTCAAATGCTGTCTGCTGGCTATGTGGCGGTCTCCGGCGGCGTGGTGACGTTTGATATTTCAACGTCAACGGCGGCGAATCGTCAGATCACCGGCAACGGCGGTTATCGTTACCTGACTATCAAGAATCACGAGACATCGGTGGGCGGAGTTCACTGGAACTTCTCGGTCAATCGTCTCGGATTGTTGCTCTATCAGGCCGATAACTCCCAGCTGGGTTACGATTCAGACCCGTATGAGAGCACCATCACCCCGACGGATCTTACCGGTATCGCGCAAGCCCTCTTCATAGATGGCAAGCCGTCACTCGGAACGATCAATACGGGCTACTAGCATCCGGTTTTCTGATAGCGAATAATCAGACCACCCCGCCAGTCCATATGGACTGGCGGGGTTTGGTGTTACTGATGTTATCCACAAACAAGAAGATTGGTAATCTGCTATATTTAATAAAGATGCGAGCTTAAAAGGTCGGGTGGGATTTGTGTAAAAAATAATAAAAATAATAAAAAAATAAAGGTCGTAAGTTAAAACAGGATAAAGTACAAAAAACAATGAAAACAATCAAAAAATATTCAATTTTGAGCGGCGTTGTTCTGGGCGGATTGCTCTTGGGAATCATTTCCGTGCAAGCCGCTTTAACATTAGGTTTAGGAGTGTTCACAACGGGCGGTGATATTTCCATAGACGGGGTGGCCACCTCAACGTTTTCCATCGGCACCTCCACTACGAGCGGAGTCATCTTGATCGGCGGCGCGGCCCAGACGGGCCTGCTCACGGTAGGTCAGAGCACCGGCGTGAACACGGTGGGTATCGGCACGGGCACCGGCCAGACGACCGTGAATATCGCGACGGGCGCGACAAACGGGAAGTTAGTCAATATCGCCACCGGCGCGGTTCCTAATCTCACGACAATCGGGACGACGAATGGCACGTCGTCTTTGAATTTTTATGTCGGCACGGGAAATTTCGTGATGGATGGCGCTGGAGCCACGACGTATAATTTTGGCACCTCCACCACAAGCGGCACGATTACGATTGGCGGTACGGTTCAGACAGGATTGCTGAAAGTGGGTCAGAGTTCCGGCGTAAATACCGTGAGTATCGGTACGGGCACCGGCCAGACGACCGTGAACATCGCGACGGGCGCGACGAACGGGAAAGTAGTGAGTATTGCAAACAACGCGACTCCTAACTATGTGATGGTTGGTTCCACGAATGGAACATCAACGCTCGTCCTTCAGGGAGGAACCGGAAGAATCTATTTTGCCGGCCAGCTTGTTTCCAGCAGTACCGTTCCGACAGCGGGCGATGGAACAGCATCGGTTAGCGCGGCTTCTACGGATACCGTCGGTTCTTTCACGACTGTGAGTAGCGGACATTCCTCGTCCACCGTAGCGTTTGCCGCGACATATACCGCCGCGCCGGTCTGTCTCGTTTCCGCCGCTGACGCCAATTCCGGATTGATGGCAACGAGCACTTATACCACTTCAACCGCGACGAACTTCGGAGTAATTCACGGCACAACGACTCTCACGCTGACGTGGAATTATTTCTGCATCAAGAACGAGTAGTAAGAAGGAATGCCTTAAAAACAGCGAGCACTGCGTGAGTTTATTTGGAAAGGTCGGCCGCTCCGCTGTCTTTGGGGTTAATTCAATCAAGATAATGCAAAACAAAATAATTTATCCATTGGCGGTTTTCCTTCTTGCTTTGGCGCTGGTTTTTAGCGCTCCTCTTTCGGCCTTGGCAGCATTCAACGATATAGTTTTTTCGGAGAACGCTCTTATTCATATTGATTCACTGAACATTAATTTGACCGTGGTGGGCGGGAGTGTTTCAAGTTTTTCCGTAGCGAGCGATTCGGTGAGCTTTAATATGTTGAGCGGGTCCGCAATAACGGTCAGGTCTCTGGACAGGAAAATGTTGGGCAACAATTTGGGCACGTTTACGTGCTCTAGCGGAAATTCGGAAGTAACTCTGACTTCAACCGGAACCGAGACGCTTACGCTCACTCCTACGAGCGATACCTGTACTAATCCGGTTTCGGGTGGTGGTGGTGGAGGAGGAGGAGGCGGCGGTGGTGGTGTTTCGGGGCGGGTGTGGGGGGGGTGGGGTGTCAGTTGTTACTCCCGCTGTGCCAGCTACGCCAGCCGTTCCGACTGTAACTCCGGCGGTTCCGGCTACGCCAGCCGTCCCGGCTACATCAGCCGTCTCAAAGGCCCTGCCTTACGCTCAACCTAAAACCGTTGCTGAAATTCAGGCCAATCTGAAGGTTTTGATGGAAAATCTGGCTGTTCTCCAAGTGTCCAAGAAAGTTGCGACCCCTTCGGTCGCGCCATCCGCCGCTGTTCCATCTTCGGGCTCCTATACCAAGCCCCTTTCTCTCGGGTCAAAGGGAGGCGATGTGACGGCTCTTCAAAATCTGTTGAAGAACGAAGGGGTTTATCCGGAAGGATTGGTCACCGGCTACTTTGGCGGCTTAACCAAAAAAGCGCTGGGCAAATTCCAGGAGAAATATGGGATAGCCTCTCCCGGCGTTGTCGGTTATGGCACTCTTGGCCCCAAGACGCGAGCAAAGATTAATTCACTCCTCGGCCGCTGATTCTTAAATAATGAGTGAAACACAAAAACCGCCGTTGGCGGTTTTTGTGTTTCACTACGCCGTTAGTTTGATTTTACGATTCCCGGCATCGTAAAGTTGTGATATACTTCAATTATGAGAAAAGAAAAATTTATTAACGGAGGGATTTATCATATTTTAAATAGGGGAGTAGACCGGCGTGATATTTTTTTGGATGACGAAGATTATTTCAGGTTTATTCATGATTTATACGAATTTAATGACGAAGCCCCTGCTTCTAATATTTATTATCGCCAATTTCAATCTTACGATGCCGGGAATCGTAAAGATCGGCCCAATAGAAAATGTATTGTTGATATTTTATCCTTTTCTTTAATTCCCAACCATTTTCATCTTTTAATTAGACAAAAACAAGATAATGGCGTACAAAATTTTATGAAAAAATTAGGGACAGGATATGCCAATTATTTTAATAATAAAAATGAACGAGCCGGAGTACTTTTTCAAGGGAGATTCAAAGCTGTTCCGATTAAATCTGACCAGCATTTACTCCACCTTCCTTATTATATCCACCTTAATCCGTTAGATTTATATGAGCCAAAATGGCGAGAAAGAGAAATTAAAGATTATAAAAAGGTAATGAAATTTTTAGAAACTTATCATTGGTCAAGTTTGCCGGATTATTTAGGTATTAAAAATTTTCCATCGATTATTAATAAGAATTTTCTTACAGAATTAATAGGCGAGCCGTTAGAATATAAAAAATCATTGATTGATTGGTTAAAAGATTTTGATTTGGATTATATCAGCGACGCGACATTAGAATAAATCTTACGATTCCCGGCATCGTAAAGATTGTATGAAGTTTCCCGATAGCGTATAATCGGTCCAAAAGCCCCCGGGAAAAAGCTTTTGGTTTGGCGAGGTTTTATTTTATTGCTATACTTTAGGAACATGTTCGATTATTTTAAAATTTCCAAATTCTTCCTTTTTATCGCGCCGCTCGCGGTGGTGCTCGTGACAATTTCCACTCTTTTTCCATTCATTGTCGGGAAGTACGTCTGGTTCCGGACGACGGTGGATATCGCGCTCATCTTTTTTCTGCTCGGACTTTTATTCCGGGATAAGGCGGGCGTAATCGGCCGCAATCTTTTAGCCGTTTTGAAGAGGCCGCTCGTCATCGCCGTTACTGCGTTTGTCGCCGCGTTTCTTCTGGCCGGTCTTTTCGGGGTGAATCCGGCGAATTCTTTTTGGTCCAATTTTGAGCGCGGCGAGGGCGGTTTTCAAATACTCCATCTTTGGTTTTTTTTCGTTCTTCTCGTAACCCTATTTGAAGAAGAACGGGATTGGCGGCGCCTTTTCGGTTGGGCGATTATTGGCGGCGTTCTCTCGGGTCTCTACGGTTTGCTGGCCGCTTTGGGCGTTTCTAAAACGATAGGCCCCCTCTTCGGCGATGCCGGTTTCCGTTTTTCCGGTTCTATCGGGAATCCGGCTTATGTCGCCGCGTATTCCATCTTCTTGTTATTCTATGTGTTGTATCTTCTCTCTGCCGCTTATCGGCGGCGGCTGGCGTCCGCTGGCGCCATCGCGCTTTTCATCGCCGGCATCGGATTCTTGGCCATGTTTTTCGCGGCGGCGACCCGCGGCGCGTTTCTCGGTTTGATGGCGGCGGTCGCGGCCGGCTTATTCTATTTCATGTACGCTCACGCTTCCCTGCGCAAGTGGCTCCTGGTCGCTGTTGCCATTCTTGTGATTGGAGTCGGTTCATTCATTTATTTTAAGGACACGTCTTTCGTAAAATCCATTCCCGGTTCGCGCATCTTTGACATTTCTTTTACCGCGCGGACATTTGAGGACCGCGCCATAATGTGGAAGATTGCTTGGGATGGGTTTAAAGAACGGCCGATTTTTGGCTGGGGCCCCGAAAATTACATTCAGGTTTTTGACCGGCACTTTAACACGGCCTATTTCCGGCCCAGCGAGGGTTTCGGCGCGTGGTTTGACCGGGCGCACAGCATTTACTTTGACTATCTGGTGGAGACCGGCCTTTTGGGTATTATTTCGTTCCTCGGCATCTTCGCGACGTTTTTCTGGCAATTGCTTCGTTCAATGAAAATTTCAGTTTCGGGAAGCAACTCGTCTTTTACGAACGCGCTTCTCCTCGGCGTTTTGCTGGCTTATCTTGTTCAGGGCTTCGCGCTTTTTGACGTGCTCGTAATCTACATCAATGTTTTTATTTTACTTGCTTTCGCCGCCTACGTTTTTCAGGAAAAAAACGCCAAATGAAAAACGTTTTTAAAAACGTTCTTATCTCCGCGGGGCTGATTCTGGCGTTGCTCTCCGTCTTTTCCGGTTCCTACCTTCCGATTGTGAAGGCGCGTTCGTACATTCGGGCGATTAATATGTTGTCCTCGGTAAAAGATGTGCCGGAGTTTGAAAATGTTTTCGGAAAAGCGCTGGACATTTTCTCGCCGGTCGGCCAGGAGGAGGTCGTTAAGTTTTTAAGCAGCGATATCGTGAGGGGCATCGTTTCGCAGAACAATCCCGAGGCCGTTTCCCGCGAAATCGTGTCGTTCATTGAGCCCTATCTTTTCAAAAATGACGTGCGCCATCTCATAACCCGCGGCAATCTTTATAATCTCTTGTGGCAGAAATACGGCCATATTGAGGATTTTGCGAAGACCGAGGAGGCCTACCGAGCGGCTTTGGCCATCGGCCCCAAGCTCCCGCCGGTGCTCTATTCTTTGCTGGATTTATATCAGGCGAAAGGGGATTTCGGTAAAGAGAAGGAAATAGGGAATATCATTTTGGGATACTGGCCCAACGACCAGAATGTAAGAAATATTGTGGATAAATTAAAGTAAATTTTAGTCGACATGTCATTAACACGTTTTCAGGCCGAGCGGGCACGGTGAGAGAGCCGAGCATTCCTGAGGGCACCGGTCGTCCGCTTGCTCCAGCGGCCAGCGGCGACCTACACTCTCATTCCGCTTGCTCCTCGCTTCGCTCGGAGACCAAGCCAAGCGGAATTCCGAGAGTTGCCCCACGGAATGCTCGGCTCTCTCGAGCGAGGCCGACCTGCCCGAATAACCGAAGCCATTCGGTCGGGCGGGGAGCGGGCGCAAAATATAGCGCGTCCGGGTAGATTGTTTGACAAAGTATTCAAGACAGCCGTAAAATTTAGCATTATGAAGATACTCGTTACCGGTGGCGCGGGATTTATCGGTTCCAATCTTTGCGACCGTTTGCTGAAGGAAAATTATCAGGTAATTTGTCTGGATAATTTCAATAGTTATTATTCTCCGGACATAAAAAAGCAGAATATCACCCCGTTTCAAAAGAATTTGAACTTTACCTGCATTGTTGAAGACATAACCAATCACAACGCTTTGGAGAAGATTTTTATTGAAAATCACATTGATACGGTGATTCATCTGGCCGCCAAGGCCGGCGTCCGCGCTTCTCTGGACGACCCGGAGGGTTTTAGCGTCAATAACATAATCGGGACTTTTCATCTTTTGGAGGTCTGCAAACGTTACAAGGTTAATAATTTCATTTTCGGTTCATCCTCATCCATTTACGGCAACAATAAAAAAGTTCCCTTCTCGGAAACAGACAACGTTGATTATCCGATCAGCCCTTACGCCGCCACCAAAAAAGCCAACGAACTTTTCTGCTATAACTACCACCACCTTTACGGAATGAACATCGTCTGCTTGAGATTTTTCACGGTTTATGGGCCGAAGAACCGGCCGGATATGGCTCATTTTACGATGGTCAGGGATATTTTGAACGGCAAGCCGATAAACAAATATGGCGACGGCAATTCCAGACGCGACTACACTTACGTTGACGACATTGTTGACGGTATCATTGCTTGTTTGAACAAGAATTTCGGTTTTGAAATAATCAATCTGGGCGGCTCGGAAGCCATTACCTTGAACCAGATGATCGCGACACTGGAAGAAGCAACTGGCAAAAGGGCGATTATAAACAATATGCCGATGCCGCCCGGTGACGTTTTTCAAACCTTTGCCGATATTGAGAAGGCCAAAAAAATTCTAGGTTGGGAGCCGAAGACCAAGTACACTGATGGCGTAAGAAAACTTGTGGCCTGGTATAAAGAAACGCACTCATAAAACTTGGGAACAAATAACGGCGCGGAAAAATACGAAGATTTTTACAGGTCGGAATATCACCGCAAAGTGACCAATCCCGGCGCGCGCCCGGGGGAGCATAATTTTTTTCCGGAACTCAAAAAATTCATAAGTGATTTCAATCTTCAAGACAAGAAAATTTTGGAGATTGGCAGCGCCGGTGGCCAGTTCCAGGACATCGTCCGCGATTACACCGGACTGGATATCACGGAGGACTTAAGGAAGTTCTACCACAAGCCGTTTTTCGTTGATAAGGCAGGGGAAAGATATCCGTTTGAAGACGGAACTTTTGACGCGATTTTCAGCATCTCCGTTTTTGAGCATATCCCGGACATTGATAACGCCCTCAAAGAGTCGCTCCGGGTTCTCAAGGAGAACGGCATATTTCTCTTCAAGCCGGCTTGGCAGGTGAGGCCGTGGGCCGCGGAAAATTATTCGGTCCGACCCTACCGCGATTTTGGCCCTTGGGGAAAAATCGTAAAATTTTCTATACTGTGGCGGGATGCGGTATTTTTCCGGTTGTTCTTCATCGTTCCCAAAAGAATTTGGCGGACGGCCAAGTTCTTCCTAAACAAAAAATCAATGGAACGCCTTGATTATAAAAAATTAAAAGCGAATTACGAGAAATTTTGGGATGCCGACTCGGATGCTTGCAACTCCATTGACCCGCACGCGGCCATCCTCTGGTTTATGGCGCACGGTTGCGAAATTGTGAATTATCCGAGTATCTTTAAATATTTTTTTGTGAGAACCGGCCCTCTCATCGTGAAGAAATTATTTTCCCGATAGCCAATTCCCCATTTTGCTGTTATAATCCATCTGTCTTATGTATGGCCTGATAGAACATTGCCGGGTTTGCGGCGGCTCCGGTCTGAAACCATTTTTTGATTTGGGTTCCCAGCCCCCGGCTAATTCTCTTCTCGGCGACCCGAATGAAAAAGAGAATGTTTATCCGCTTTCTTTGAGTTGGTGTCCCGCTTGCAATTTGGTCCAGCTGAATTACACGGTGGACCCGAAAATATTATTTACGGAGTATGTCTGGATAACCGGCACTTCGGGGGTGGCGCGGCGATTTGCCGAGACATTTTCCAAAGAACTTATCGCCCGCGCGCCGAAAGAGAAAGAAGGGTATGTGCTTGAAATTGCCTCAAACGACGGAACGTTTTTGATACCCTTTATTAAAGCTGGCTATAAGGTTTTGGGAATTGACCCGGCCGAGAATATTTCGGAGATGGCGGAGCGGACCGGCATTCCAACCCACTGCGTTTTCTGGAGCGAGAATGAGGCCCAAAAACTGGTTTCGGAGCGAGGGAAAGCAAGCATGGTATTCGCGCGAAACGTCCTGCCGCATGTCGCGAACACCATTGATTTTGTCCGGGGTCTGGCCGCCGCACTGGACGATGACGGCGTGCTTGCGATTGAGGTCCACTATGCGAAGGTTATTCTGGAAGGACTGCATTACGACTCCATCTATCATGAGCATCTTTGCTACCTTACTCTGAAAAGTTTGGAAAATCTTTTGAACGCTTCCGGCCTTTTTGTTTTTGACATAATGGCGAGTCCCATCAGCGGCGGCTCCATCATCGTCTACGCGAAGAAGAGCCGGGGCGAAGAGAGCGTTTTACTTAAAGATTACCGGGAAGAAGAAAAAAAAGCCGGAGCGAATACTCTGGCTATCTGGCAAGGGTTTGCGGAACGGGTGTTTTCGCACCGCGACAAACTAAATGAAATTTTGAATGTTGTCGCGAGGCCGGAGTCGCGGAACTCCATCGTAGGATACGGCGCCTCGGCCCGAAGTTCAACCCTTCTGAATTTTTGCAAAATCAACAGTCGCCAACTGCCGATAATCGCCGACAAAAATCCCTTGAAACAGAAAAAATACACCGCCGGCACCCACATTTTAATTGAAAGCCCGGAAGCGGTGATGGCGCGGGAGCCCTCCCACGTTTTTATTCTGGCTTGGAATTTTGAGAAAGAGATCAAAAATTATTTGGGGAAAGATTTTGGCTTTAAAGGGACTTATATCGTGCCTTTGCCGAACAATCCGCGCATCATCAAAACGTAAACTATGGTCATTAAGGAAAGAAAATTAAAGGGAACTTTTGAAATAACACTTGAGCCGCGCGAGGATTCACGGGGATTTTTTACGCGGACCTACGACAAGGAAATTTTTGGAAAATACGGAATGGCGCGCGACTGGGTTCAGGAAAACGAATCGTTCTCCAGACAAAAGGGCGTCATTCGGGGACTTCACTTTCAGCGCCCGCCGCATTCCGAGGGAAAACTTATGCGAATTTCGTCGGGCGAGGCGTTTCTTGTTTGGGTGGATTTGCGGAAGGGCTCGCCGACCTTGGGAGAATGGGATTCAATGGAGTTCTCTCTGAGGAAGAAAAATATGATTTATACTCCGCGCGGTTTTGCGAACGGGCTCTGCACTCTAAGCGATGATTGCACCCTCCTTTATAAGATGGATAATTATTACCATCCCGAATCGCAGGACGCGATTTTATGGAATGACCCGGATTTAAACATCCAGTGGCCCGTCAAAGAACCAAAGGAATTGTCGGAGAGGGACTTAAAGGCGAAAAGTTTCAAAGAGTTTGTGGATATTTACGGCGGTCTTGATGTGTAGTTTTTGCGCATGAAATTGAATTTTATTAAGATTGTAAAATATTTCCTTAACGCTGTCTTGCGGCTTTTTGAGAGAATTTTATTTTCAAGAAAAATAGAATCGCCTCGGAAAATCGTGGTGTTTAAAGTCGGCAACATCGGCGATATTTTGTGCGCTATTCCCTCATTCATCGCCATCAGAAAAAATTATCCGGAGGCCGAGATAACTCTTTTGACTTCGCCGGGCGAGCGGGGCGTTCCCGGCGCGAAAGAACTTCTCCAAGGCGCCTGGTATTTTAATCGGATGATTATTTACGGGTCGGATGAAATCAACTCGTTTCAAAAATTGAAAAAATTTATAAGTGATTTGCGGCGAGAGCGTTTTGACCTCTTTATCCAGATTCCGCCGCACGAATGGACTAATTTCAGAACTTTCGTCCGCAATATAATTTTTGCCAAATTGCTCGGAGTGGAATCGGCCTTCGGCTTCCGAATCAGGGTTATCATCAATCTTTTCCGGAAAACGCAGATTGATTATGTTGACGGAGAGAAAGAAACCGAGTCGTTGCTCCGCCTTTTAAGAGAGAACGGCGTTAAGGCCGATAAAACGGAGTTTGATTTGCCTATTTCGGCCGAGGCCGAATCAAAAATTGAGGCCCTTTTAAGCCGGAAATGGCCCGATTTTGAGAATGAATTGCTCGTGGCGATTCATTCGGGGACCAAGAAGAATTTTCCGGAAAAACGCTGGTTCCCGGAACGTTTCGGGGAGGTGGTGCGATATCTGGAGGTAAAATACGCCGCTAAAATTATCGTTGCCGGAAGCGAGGATGACCGGCCGGACGCGGAAATCATCAGCCGGGAACTTTCGCCGGAGAACGCGCTGATTACGGCCGGTCAATTGACTGTTCTTGAGACCGCCGCTCTCTTAAAACATTGCGGTTTTGTTTTAGGGATTGACAGCGGTTTGCTTCATCTTGCCGCCGCCGTCGGGAAGCCGACCGTCGGTCTGTATTCCATTCTTGATATTTTCGGCGATTGGTTTCCTTACGGCGACAGCCACATTCCGGTGTATCATCGGTTTCTTGATTGTAATTATCGCCAATCCGAATGCATCAAAAAGAGTATGGGAATGATTTCGGTTAGCGAGGTCAAGGCCGCTTGCGATGCCATGGTTTCCAAATTAACTTACGGCAAATAGGTGAAAAAATTTCAAAAAAAATCAGCCGGGGATTTTGATTCCCCGGCGATCGTCCCTAAAACCGAAGAAGAAAGAACCGCGTGGCAAAAAGCTAACTACGAATGGTGGGAAAAAAATCCCATGCGCTACGATTGGAACGAGGACTTGGGGAAGGGGGAGTTCACGGAAGAATTTTACCGTGAGATAGACAAAAGATTCTTTTCCGATGCCGGCGAGTATCTGCCTCCGGGGAAAATTCCGTTTGATTCCCTGATTGGTTTTGAATCCTTAAAAAACAAGGATGTTTTGGAAATTGGCGTCGGGAACGGGAGCCACGCCGAGCTTTTGGCCAGATTTTCAAAGTCCTTCACCGGCATTGACCTGACGGATTATGCCGCGAAAAGCGCCGGTGAGAGATTCAAATTGTTCGGATTAAACGGAAAAATTTTGAAAATGGACGCGGAAAAACTTGATTTTAAGGATGGCAATTTTGATTTTATCTGGAGCTGGGGCGTAATTCATCATTCATCCGACACCCGGAGAATTTTAGAGGAAATTTACAGGGTTTTAAAACCCGGCGGCGAGGCCGCCATAATGGTTTATCATCGCGGGTGGTGGAATTATTATTTTGCGGGATTTTTGCGCAACATCTTTTTCGGGGACTTTTTGAAAGGCAAATCCGTCCACCAAACAATGCAAAGCGCGACCGATGGGGCCATCGCGCGCTATTATCGGATCTCCGAATGGAACGATTTGGCGCGCAAGACCGGGTTTGATATTAAGTGCAACGAAATTCTCGGGCCGAAATCGGACCTCATTCTTCTTCCGGGAGGCGGAGTGAAAAGGGTTATAAGCGGAATTTTTCCGGCGGCCTGGAGCGCGTTTTTAATCCGTAGTTTTAGAATGGGAACTTTCTTATTTTCTACGCTAAGAAAACCTGTTCGGGCCCATTAAATTTAACTTTTTCAATGCCAAAAGAGTGCCTGACACGGAACAGCCGTCCACCGTGCCGGATTCCATTAATTTCAGCCAATTATCGGCGTGAATCAGAAAAGTTGCGATAAACTCCGCCTTCTGCATTTTTAACTTCTTTAATTTAGGGGGATTGGCGAGTGTGCCCAAGAAAAAGAAATTTTGCCTAGTGGAACTTCTCGCGTCCACGGGGATGCCCTTTGGATTTAGGGGTATGATTTTCTGAAGCGCGATGCCGGTTTCCTCCTCAAATTCTCTTCTGGCCGCCGCTTTTGGGCTTGCATCGCTTGGCTCTATTAAGCCGCTGGGCAAATTCAGCATAACCCTCTCGCACCCGTGCCTGAACTCGGCGCAGACCGGCAATAAATTTCCCGGCAACAAGGCGAAAGTAAGCACCCCATTTTTAAAAACGTTTCTAAAACCGGTGAAATTTTCTCCCTGCGGGTCTTTGAATTTTACCGCTTCAATTTTCGGAGCGAATCTCAATTCCTTTTTTTCGTCTTCCGTTAAATCCATCTTCAAATACTCTTCCAAGGGCACCGCTTCGGCAAATTTATGAAAACGGTCCACCTCGCGCGACCGGATTAATTCAGAAAGATTTTGGAGATCAACAACGGGGAGGCCGTATGATTGTTTCATTTACAAATGATAGAATAACCGTATAATGGTGTCTAATGCCTACAATTTTAGTGGCCGGAGGGGCGGGCTATATCGGTTCCATTCTCGTTCCAATGCTGCTTCAAAAAGGTTTTAAGGTCGTCGTTCTTGACAAGTTTATTTATAATCAAACCAGTCTTTTGGACTGCATTTCTTTCGGCGATGCGTTTACGATAATCAGGGGCGACGCGAGGGACGAGAGATTATTGAAGGAATGTCTTAAAAAAGCCGATTACATTATTCCTCTCGCGGCGATTGTGGGAATGAACGCCTGTGACGCCGACCAGCACGCGGCCAGAACCACTAATCTTGGCGCCATCCAGTCCCTCCTGCAATTAAGAAGCAGAAATCAAAAAATCATTTTTCCGAATACGAACAGCGGTTACGGGGTGGGCTGGCAGGATATATACTGCGATGAAAAGACCCCCCTCAATCCGATTTCCTTATACGGCCAAACCAAAGTTGAGGCCGAGAAAATGATTTTGGATTCCGGGGAAGCCATAGCTTTTCGTTTGGCGACGGTTTTCGGCGTCAGTCCGAGAATGCGCCTGGATTTGCTTGTGAATCAATTTGTCTATGAAGCGTTTACTAAAGGATATGTCGTGCTTTTTGAGTCCCATTTCAAACGTAATTTTGTCCACGTTCAAGATGTCGCGAAGGTCTTTATCCACGCCATTAAAAATTTTGATAAGATGAAAAATGAGGTATATAACGTCGGACTTTCCGACGCTAACTTAAGTAAAAAGGAACTTTGCGAGGAAATTAAAAAACAATTGCCCAAATTTTATTTTGTGGAAGCCGAGATAGGCAAAGACCCGGATAAGAGAAATTACATTGTCAGCAACGCAAAAATAGAAAGCGCCGGCTTCAAAGCGTCCGTGTCGCTCCAACAAGGCATAGCCGAGCTAATTAAAGGATACGAGATTTTGAAAGTGAATCATTTCACTAATTGATTCCCGTATAGTTGGGGTCGCCGTGGTCGCCGGCGCCCATACCCAGGTTTTCGTGAACAATAGGCGCGGCGCAATCGTTCCACCTTTTAGCCAAAAAGGAGACCATGGTGCAGTCAGTAATGCCGTAAAAAACATGGGGCGCGCCTTGAGGCAGATACAGGCAGTCCCCCGTGCCAACATAAAGAAATTCTTCCTTGCCGTCCTCGGATTTTGTTACTATCACGCCCTGGCCGGAGGTGATTAAATAATATTCATCAAATTCCGGATGATAATGATTGCCTCTTATTTTGCCCTTATTAACAAATACGAAATTAAATTCAACAATTGGTTTTTCGGGGTAAAACGTAAAAATACCCCCGCGACCGTCCCGGACGGTCGCCAAGTTGCATTCCGGGCTGATTTTTTTTATTCTCATAATGCGATTTTATAATAATTTACGATGAATGGCAACAAAAAAATTAAGCAAGCCGTGATTTTAGCGGGCGGTCGGGGAATGCGCCTTCGGCCCTTTACTGATGACCGGCCGAAACTGATGGTATTGGTGAATGGCCGCCCGTTTCTTGAATATGTTTTTGACCCCTTGAAGAAAAATGGCATAGAAGAAATTGTTCTGCTCCTGGGCTATCTTCCGGAAAAGTTCATTGAACACTTTGGCGACGGCCGCCGTTTCGGTTTAAGGATTAAACATCACGTCGGCAAAATTGAAGATGAAACCGGCGCCCGCGTGAGGAACGCGAAAAATCTTCTGGCTCCGGAATTCCTTCTGATGTACGGCGATGTTTATTGGCCCGCTTTGAATTTGCCGAAGATGAGCGAATTTTACTTTTCTTCCGGCAAATCAGGGCTGATGGCGGTTTGCGGCGGCGGAGAGAGCAAACGCAATGTCTGGGTGGATGATAAAAATAATGTTTTGAGTTATGTATACGGCCCCGAGGCCAATGACCCCAAATTCAATTGGACGGAGGTGGGCGTTTTTATTATGAGTCGGGATATTGTTAATTTTATGCCGGAGAAGGATAATTTCAATTTAAACAAAGCAACCCTTCCCGACCTGGCGGCAAGAAATCAACTGGTGGCTTGGAAAACAGATAAAGCGCCGGACACCATCACTCATCCGGCGCATTTGTCCGCTTTCGCCAGAAAGATGATTATCAGAGAATCGTAGAAGGCCGGTATCAAAAAAGGCGGTCTTTCCAGGTGCTTGGGGTATGCTTATTGATAATCTCCAGGGGAAGATGATATATAAAGGGCTTTGGTCCGCGCCTGCGAATCCATTCAACTGTCTCTGTGAGCGCATCATCCAAGCTATATGTTGTCTTGTATCCCAAAAGTTTTCGCGCTTTATCCGCGGAACATGTAGCAAATTTTACCTCGAGCGGCCGGGGGTTGTGGTAAATCGGTTGTAATTCTTTGAATCCGATAATGGAAGCCAGTCGGCGCGCCAATTCATTAATCGTGGTGAATTCCTCATCCGGCCCGATATTAATTGCCTCGCCCACGGCTACTTTGTCGAACCCCATTTTTACCAATGGTTCGGTTACATCTTGCACGTACGAGAACCCTCGTTTCTGTTCGCCGTTACCATAAATAATCGGTTGTCTTCCCTGAAGCATCAAATTGGCCATGATGGAGGCGACGTTTCGGAACGGGTCGTCATATTTTTGTCTCGGACCGATGATATTGTGGGGGATCGCGATTGCGTATTCCATGCCGTGCGCGTCGCATAAGCTCTCAATTGTGAGTTCCGAAGCGTACTTGGCGATTCCATAGGGGTCTTGAGGTCTGGGAGGCATATCTTCCGTGAAAGGAAGCCGTTCCTGTTTGCCGTAGCGTGCCATGCTTGAACAAAATACAAACCGCTTCACGTTGTTTACGATTGAAGCCGTTAATGTTGCAATTGAGGAATTATAGGTATGTTGAGTCACGAGATCCGGAGAAAATACCGACAGCCCTTCGTGCGGCGCGGCGGCGCAGTGATATACCACTTCCACCCCTTTCATGAGGGGTTTTAATTTTTCAAGGTCTCGCGCGTCTATTTTATGAAATTGGACACCCTTCGGAATATTGTCTTCGTGTCCGCCGAGAAAATTATCAATGCCTATAATTTCATGCCCGTCCCGAAGCAATCTGTCTGCCAGATGGCTCCCAAGAAAACCGGCCACGCCTGTTATGAATACTCTTGAACTCATGGTTTATAGAATATATTAAAAATTATATTTTCCAAGCAAGTATTTTATCATGATACCAAGAACGTGAAATCCATATTGAATCGGCTTAAGATGGCTCACTTCATCGGCATATGTCGTGGAAATTGGAATTTCCTTTACCCGCAAACCTTTCTTTGCCCCCACCAAAAGCATCTCGCCGTCAAAGTGAAACGTATCCGAGAGTTTTTCAAAGGGAACGGTTTCAAGCGCTTTTCGGGAGTAAAGCATGTAGCCCGAGTGATATTCGGCGAAATGAAGGCCGTAAACCAGATTCTCAAGAGCGCTTAAAGAAATATTCGCGATGAACTTGTAGAAAGGCATTCCTCCGCGAAGCGCGGCGCGTTTGTCAATCATGCGCGATCCCTGGACGATGTCGACATCGCCGTTTTCAAGGGGTTTAAGAAGCTCCGGTAGTATCTCTGGCGCGTACTGGCCGTCCGAATGCAAGAGCGGAACAATATCGGCATTCATGTTCAGAGCCATGGCAAAACCGGTTTTTTGAGCGCGGGCATATCCCTCATTTTTCGGTTTGATAATCGGGATAATTCGAGTATTCCAGCGCTTTTGAATTTCTTTAATCTTTTCGCCTGTTTCGTCCGTACTGCCGTCGTTCACGATAATGACGGCAGAATTTTTATCCCAAATTTCTTTAGGGATGCGTTCAAACACAGTCGTTATTTTTTTTGCCGCGTTGTAAGCGGGTATCACAATCACAATTTTTTTTTCGTTAATCATAAATTTCAATTTTCTTAACCGGGTGTTACTATAAACACATGCGGATGGCGGTCTACCTCGTCCCACTTTTTATAATTGTCATTCTCTTTATTTTTGCCCTGCGCGCTTATCCGGTTATGAGCGGTGATTCCATATATTATGCCGCCACCGCGATAAATCACAAGTTGGGCCACGGGCTTATAAATCAGCTCTCCCCGATGTTTCTCGCCGGAGACCCGTCCGGCGCCGGTAAATTTTTGGTATTTCCGCCGTTGTTTCCCCTCGTCCTTAGTTGGCTCATGCCCGCCGGGACTCCGCAGGGCGCGCATCTGGCGCTCTTCACACTTTATGCCGCCACCATTCTTTTGGCCGCCTTCGCTTATAAGAAGTTGCTGATTCCCGATTGGGAACAAGCCGGCTGGCACCGTATCGTTATTTACGCGTTTTCTTTATTTTCTCTCGCC
Source organism: uncultured Candidatus Saccharibacteria bacterium (assembly GCA_964366055.1). Lineage (GTDB taxonomy): Bacteria > Patescibacteriota > Minisyncoccia > UBA6257 > GWB1-50-10 > JBBTQX01. Next base: position 24,862 of record CAYISE010000001.1, on the reverse strand, counting down.
GCCATCACCATTTTCTATCCCGGCCGGCCCGAAACGCTTGCCAGATTATTAATGACATTAGCGCTTTTTGGATTGCTCTATCCCCATAAAAATTGGTTGTGGCTTCTTTTGGGCGCGGTTCTTGGCTTAAACCTCGCCACTCATCCCGGGCCGGCTATTCTTTTCGCGCCTCTCATCGGCGTCTTTTTCGCCTTCTATCATCCGATGAAAAAAGCCCTCGGCCTGACGTTTCTCGCCCTCGCCGTTTCGCTCGTTGTTTTCTTTCTGATTACGCAGATTTTCGGTTATGGTTTCTTGCCGACCGCGCAGGGCGTATTCCATCAGTTCTCTCGTCTCAATTCCGGTTTGAGTCCGGCGGGGTATCTGGCGAGCGGCCAACCGCCGGTCATTATCCAGCCGTTTTCAATCACTAAGGACTTTCTTATCAAAATTATCTCCAATCTCACCGTTTCCGGGAGCGCTGCTTTTCAGGGATTGATTATTACATTCTCTCTCGCATGTTCATTATTATTTTATCGGCGTTTTAAAAATAGAATCGCGGCGCCCCTTCTTTTTTATTTATTCGGCCTTCTCACGGCCGGTCTCCTCTTTCTATTGCTCGTGTACAAGCAGAACCTTTCTTATGTCTTCGCGCTGACGCCGCTGTGGATTTTGATTATCGCTTATTACCCCGCGTTTCTGGCGCGTTCAAAAGTATTAAAATATGTCGCCCTCCTGGCGATAGTTTTGAGTTCCCTGGTTTTTTTCTATCGGTTGGCGTTGTTCCCGTTCTTCATTAAATCGGGTATGTCTTTGGAGCGCGCTCGGGCCGCCTTTCAACAGTTGCCTTTAGACCCGAACCAACGGATCGGCGTTGACGGAACTATTTGGCCTATTTCCGAGAATTATGGCCGGATGTATCTCTATGGCGATTACGAAGACGTTAAATATCCGACCACCACCATTATTATGAGGGAGGGAGTAAACGGCTGGACTGAATTACCGGCTGAACTGTTTTACTGCCGCGCTGTGAAGGACTTTTTCATCCGCAAGAAACCCGTTATTTTCGGCATTCCTCTCGCTAATACCACGCCCGGCTACGCTTTCGGCGTGTACGATTGTTCCTCTGAACAATGAGAATTTTTATTACCGGCGGAAGCGGTTTCATCGGTTCGCATTTGGCGCCGAAGCTTATCGCGCGCAAGCACAAACTGCTTTTTCTGAAGGGGGATTTAAAAGACATTGATGTCTGGAAGAAAGAGCTCAAAAAATTCCGGCCGGATGCCGTGATTCACTTGGCTTGGGAGGGGCTTGAGCAATACGATTTCACGGCCGCTGTGAGTTTGAGAAATATGACGAACAGTTTGAACATCATTTCCGCGGCCGCCGAGCTCGGGTGCAAAAAATTCCTTTCGGTCGGGAGTTGCTGGGAGTACGGCGACGGAGAAGGCGCCCTGAAGGAATCGGCTCCTCTTTTATTGCCGGCTCACGTTCCGGATTTCGTCATCGCGAAGAGAACCATTCAGGCCATGGGGGAACAAATCGCTCTTCAAAGCAAAATGCAATTCTTGTGGGTCAGATTGTTCTTTGCCTACGGTCCGGGTCAGAAGCCCCGGACTCTTATCGCGCATCTCGTCCGGAGTTTTAAAAACGGAGTCATGCCGGAAGTGAAGAATAAATCCGGCGCCAACGATTTCGTTTATATTGATGATGTTACCGACGCTCTTATAAAAATTCTTGAAAAAAGCAAAAAGCCGAGCGTAATCTACAATATTGGCTCGGGTCGTCTCACGAGCGTGGCGGAGGTGGCGAAAGAGGTTTATAAGAGTTTCAATTTGCCGGCGCCGAAGTGGTGCCTCAAAAGAGCGCGTCCGCGGGGGTTCTATGCCAATATTTCAAAAATAAAAAAGGAAATCGGCTGGAAGCCGCGGACAAGCATAAAAGAAGGCGTTAGAAAAACGGTAGAATATTTCAAAAAGATATGAAAAAAGTTTTGGTGACAGGTTCTCTGGGTTATATCGGAAGCGTTCTGACTCCTTATCTTGAGAGCCGGGGCAATAAATGCGTTGGCTACGACACCGGATTTTTCCGCGACTGCCTTCTCTATAAACCGATTGAGACGGAGACGATTCTGAAAGATGTCCGGGATATTGAAGAAAAGGATTTGAACGGCTTTGACGCCGTGGTGCATCTGGCGGGAATCTCCAACGACCCCGTCGGGAAACTGGATGCGGCGCGCGTCTATGACCCGACTCGGGCCTACAGCTTGGCTATCGCGAAGATTTGCAAAAAGAAGGGGATAAAATTCATCTTCGCCTCCAGCTGTTCCGTTTACGGAATAGGCGGCGATGATTTTTTGACCGAAGAATCGCCCACTCATCCCCAAACGGGCTATTCGTTAAATAAGATTCAGGTAGAAGAAGATTTGCGTTCCATAAGCGATAAGGATTTCTCGCCGATTGCCCTGCGCTTCGCGACGGCTTTCGGTTCGTCGCCCCGCCTGCGATTTGATGTGGTGGTCAATATGTTCGCGGGGATGGCCTTCACGGACAAGGCCATCGTTTTGAATTCGGATGGAACGCCGTGGCGGCCGAATGTGCACATTTTGGATTTTTGCGAAGCCATCCGGCGCGCCATTGAGCTGGATTATAATGGCGGTGAGTTGTTGGTATTGAATGTGGGAGACGAAGCCAATAATCTCCAAGTGATCCAACTTGCGAAGATCGCAGCGGGAGCGGTGCCTGGATGCGAAGTTAAATTCTTGAACGAGAATCCGGATTTGGACAAAGAAGGCCTTATTCGCGACCGCAAAGTAAAAGGGGGCGTGGATACGCGCACCTACAAGGTTTCGTTCGCGAAGATAAAAGAAGTATTCCCCGGTTTCAAATGCGAATGGAGTGTTGAACGGGGCATGAAGGAGATGGTGGCGCTTTTCCAAAGAATCTCAATGAATCGGGAGATGTTCAAAAATAAAGGTTTTTATCGTCTTCAACAACTTGAGTATCTTCACGAAAACCAATATCTTTCCGACGATTTGCGCTGGCTCAAAGAGCGGCCGTCCTTTCCTTCAGAAGTTCCAAATATCTGACGCTTTCGGGTGTGTTTTCGGCGGGCGCCCATTGCTCCGCGAAATTTTTATAGGTTTTTGGGTCATAGACGCCCATCATCGTCTCGTAGGTGATGGCGTAATCGGAGAGAATGACGTAGGTGTGCCAGACGAAAGCGGGCACATCAATCTCCATTTTTCCGTCCAACTCCAAGATAAACGTTTCCTTCACGCTTCCCTTGTCGTCAAAAAAAACCACCGCTATTTTTCCATCTACGATTTTTATGTTTTCTATTTTCTCCTCGCTTGGATGATAGTGGGGACGCATATACGAATCCGGTAGCATAAAATTGAAGGCCCGATTCAATTCATCGCCGGGCTTATGCAAGATTTTTGCGTAGCGGCGCCTTCCTGAATCTTCGGCTCGTAGCAAACACTCATCTATTTCTTTCTTGGATAATTGAGGTATTTCCATTTTTAAAATACTAGCACGCTAGCGTTGCGGACACTAGTTTTTTATGAGAAGATGAGTTGGTAAATGGCCGATCTAAAAGACACGAAAATAGCGGAGGAAATCCTACGGCTTAGGATAAGCCAACTCCTCATAAACGAGGAGTATAAGGCCGGGAAGTTCAAGATCCCGGTTCATTTGGCTCTTGGCCATGAAGCGATTGCCGCGGCGATGAATCATATTCTTGCTGGCGAAGATAAGCTGATATTGTCGCACCGGAATATGGCCTATAATCTCGCCCAGCTCGGAAAATTGCGACCGATTCTGGACGAGTATCTTTTGAGATCCACCGGTCTTGCCGGCGGGAGATTGGGTTCAATGAATCTCATTGATCCGGCGCGCCACGTCATCTATAGCTCCAGCATTTTGGGAAATAATTTTCCCGTCGCATCCGGCATTGCTATGGCCGAGAAGATGAAAGAAAAAAAAGGCGTGGTTTTCGTTTTTGGCGGTGATGGCTCAATGGAAGAAGGGAGCTTCTATGAAAGCCTTGTTTTGGCGAAGACATTGGGATTAAGACTGGTCTTCATGATAGAAAATAACGAGTGGTCTTTGGGCACGAGCATTTCGGAAAGGAGATGTAATATAGATCTGAAACAGATGGCCGGCTCGGTCAATATTTCCTATTTCAAGCTTGATGGAAATCATTGCCATAAATACATAGAAATGCTGAAAGGGATAAAGGGAGAAGCGTTAAGAAGCGACGATCCGGCTTGTGTTGAAATAACCGTGAAAACCCTCGGCGATAGGAGAGCCGACGACGGAAGATACATCAATTATCACGCTGGCCCGGCCCCGACTGTGGATATGGCGAAGGTGATCCTCAGGGAGAACGAAGACGATCCGGTCTTCGTGATAAAACAGGAGATCGGTTCGGATGAATTTGGAAAATTGTCCCAAACGGTAATGAGTGAACTTCGCAATGAAATATATTGAACACGTCAACAGCTTGATAAAAGAAGAGGTTTTAAAACCCAAGCATGCCGTGCTCTTCGGGCAGAATATTAACGCCGGCTCTTGCATTGGCGGACTTACGAAGGGTCTTGCTGTTCAGTCGGGTGGACGGATCATTAATTCCACGAATGCCGAGAATAGTTTGGTCGGTTTCGGTTTCGGTCTGATGTTGAACGGCGCCTCCGGCGTTTTCTTCATGAAACAAATGGATTTTCTTCTTCTGGGCATAGACCAGTTGGTGAATACCTACAATATAATCCGAAATATGGGGCATCAGCCGAAGGAAGGTTCTTTCACGATAGTGGCGACAGTCGTGGATAGCGGTTATGAGGGTCCCCAGTCCGCCCTGAATAATTTCGCCGATTTTTGTTCGGTCGCGAGAATTCCGGGGTTTGCGGTTACGAATAAAGAAGATGCGGAATATATTTTCAATAAATATCTGGTTCAGCCGGGTTTCAGGATCATCGGAGTAAGCCAGCGGCTCGGGAAGACCGAGATTATTGACCCGGGCAAACCTATCAAGGTATTCGGAGACGGAGCGATCTTTCAATATTCGGAAGGGGATAGTGCCACGCTCGTTTCTTTCAATTTTTCATTCCCTCAAGCTCATAAGCTAAATTCCACGCTTAATGAGCGAAAGGTAAATACGGCGCATTTCAACGTTAATTCAGCGCTTGCGACCGATTGGTTGCCCATAATTGAAAGTGTTAAAAAAACCAAGAAGATTGTCGTCATGGATGACAGTAAGAGCGCTCATGTGGCCGCCGACGCACTTTTGGCCGAATTGGCCGGCATGCCGCTGGATAAAAAGGTAGTCATAAAGCGCCGATTGGGCGATGACTGGCTTCACCCGACATCGGATGTTTTTGAGATAAAAGAAGAAGAAATCATCAATCGGTTAAAGTCATGAAAAATAATCCTATAGAACAATTTAAAGAGGAAGTCAGACAAAATATCGTTCGGCAGGGAAAGAACAAGAAACTAAAGGCGAGTGCTATGGATTTTTCGATTAAAGCCGCGCTCAGCCGATATATGTACAATTTCACTTGGCTGGGCCGGCCGATAATTCAATATCCGCAGGATATCATGGCGATGCAGGAGCTAATTTGGAGTGTTAAGCCAGATCTGGTGATTGAAACTGGGATTGCCCATGGCGGTTCCATAATCCTATCCGCTTCGATTTTGGAATTGATAGGCGGTAAAGGAGAAGTATTGGGAATTGATATAGATATTAGAAAACACAATCGGCGCGAAATAGAGAAGCACCGGATGTTCGAAAGGATAAAGATGATTGAGGGTTCTTCGGTTGCACCGGAAATCATCAGCCGGGTAAAAAAAATCGCCAAAGGCAAGAAAAAAATCTTGATATTTTTGGATTCAAATCATTCTGGTACACATGTTTTGCGCGAGCTCGAACTTTACTCCCCATTGGTTTCCAAAGGAAGTTATATAGTGGCTTTTGATACCCTCGTAGAATATATGCCGAAAGGCAGCAATAAAAATCGGCCCTGGGACAAGGGTAATAGCCCACTAACAGCCGTCAAAAAGTTTCTTAGGGAGCATAAGAATTTTGCGGTTGATGAAGAGATGGGAAATAAATTGCTTATAACAGTCGCCCCCGATGGGTTTTTGAAGAGGATAAGATAATTGACAATGGATAGAAATCCCTTAGTCAGTATTTGCATACCCACTTTTAACCGCGTTGACATGGTTCAGCGCGCCATACTAAGCGGCATGAACCAAACCTATCGCAATATTGAGATTATCGTGGTTGATAATGCCAGCACGGATAATACGCGCGAAGTGGTCTCGCGGTATGCCAAGCGCGATTCGCGGGTCAAATACTTTCGGAATGAAACGAATATCGGCAGCGGCAATAATTATTTAAAATGCGCCGAGTCCGGCGCCGGCTATCTTATAGAGGCCTTAGGCAGCGATGATTGGCTTTCCCGGAATTATATTGAGGAATCCGTGAAATATTTTCTTGCCAATCCCGATACCGCCGCCATCTTCACGAGAGACGTTACATTTAGGATCGCGGACGCCGGCAAAATGATTTTTACGTATGAAACCCGGATAAAACCCGGCCGATATTCAGCCGATTGGTTTTTCCGTCATTGCTACAATCATCCCAGCATCGCCGCCGGGGGATTCCATTCTCTTATGCGAAAGGAGGATTATGTCAATTCTTTGAGAAGGGAGTTGGCAAGGCCTACGAGTTTAATCAAACGAGGCGGCATACCGGAGCCGATAGATGGCATGATCTTTCCGGGGGTGTTAATGCATTATGAATATTTCGTTATCATACGCGAAGCGGGGTATGTTAATACAATCCATGGAGCGAATCACGTTGGATTGCAGGGCGGGTTCACCGAGGATTTGGAAGGTCCCGTCCGCTATTCTCTCGCTATCCGTCGGGCGTACGAAGCCATTTATGCCGGTTCGGAGAATTTAAAAAAATATCAAAGAGGTGTGCATTTTTCATTCGGGCTAAGCATACTCGCGTCCGCTTTATCGGATTTATTTAGAAAAAAGTTGAGTTTCTTTGTCTGGAAAAGATATTTTACTAACGTCATTGATATCTTTTTCAAGGATTACGCGCCGATGGAAAAATTAATTATAGTAGCCGTGTTTCTCCCCTATGTTATTATGAGGGCGGTGAAATGCGGCGTGAGGTTGTTTTCAAAGAAGCGCGCTTTTATACCGAGCCGCGATTATTTTTTAACGGATGAGTTTATTTTTGAGGCCGAATAAATGAATTTTTTAAGCAAGCTGGGTTTAAAAGAAGCGGTTTTAATCTTTTTTTGTCTGACCACAGCCGTACTGCTTTTTGTTTTCGCGCGCAACGCCTATCCCGTTCCCGGCGGCGACTCGTCATTTTTTCTGGTACCGGCCATCCAATTCGCGAATAAGGGCGTTTTAACCAGCCCTTTGTTTCCCGATGAGCAGGCGCTCAATTTGATAGACCCCTCCGGTTTGAAGAGATTTTTATTTTATCCGCCCCTGTTTCCGCTGATTTTAAGCCGCGGGCTGTCTGGAGTGTCGCCCGTGGATATTTTCGTGACCATCGCTCTTTTAAACATAGTTGTGATTTGGTTGAGCGCGTTTTTATTTTACCGGGCGGCGAGGCGGGGAAAAGAGTTAAGTTGGCCGGCTCTTTTTGTAATTATGCTCGGGCTTTTGGCGCTGGCTTCGGGCTTGAATGGCGGTAGTGGCCGACCTGAAATACTCGCCGGTTTATGGGTAACGCTCGGCCTTCTCGTGTTTTTTTATATCAAGAAATATGATTGGCTCTTGTATGGAATTCTCTTGGGATTTATGCTCGCCACGCATCTGGCGGCCAGTATCATCTCGGTCCTTATTTTGGGAGCGATGCTGGCGGTGAAATTCAAATCGAGGGATTTTTTTTTGAGATTCGGTTCTGTTATATTGGTCGGATTTTTGACGCTTTTCTCAGTAATTTCTTTGGGCCCGTTCGGTATTCGGGAAACTTTGGCTGGCACCGTCAAAAACGCTTTAATGGTGAGCCGGAGCTACACTTCGCAATTCAGCGATTTGTTTACATTGCCTAATTTTCTGCACTACTATTTTTTATCGCCGGTGACTCCGTTTTACGGCTTTGTTACATTGCTTATTCTCATATCCGGTATTTTTTTATACAGAAAATACCGCGAACGGATAACTTCACTCTTCATTTTTGCGGTTTGCGCGGCGGGTCTTGTTTTTATGTTGGGAAGCATGATTTATTCGGTCGGGCACATTTTCTACCTTTTATCTTTTTCTCCTCTCGTTTTCCTCGGTTTTATCCGCTACTTTTCGGAGTCGGGGATTGCCGCGAGAGGCGCTGTTTTTCTAACTCTCGCTCTTGTCGCCACCGGCATCGCGCGGACGGTTTTTTTATTCCCAGTTTTTTTGGGGCAATCCCTCGATTTTTACGGGGCCCGCGATGCCTTCAGGAAAATCAGCCGGGAATATCCGGATAGCCATCTGAAGTTCGGGGTAACGGGTGGTCTCTGGTCGCTTTCGGAAGATTATGACAGAATGTATTCGTATAACACTTGGCCGGAAAAGCCAAAAGAAAATACCGCCTTCATTTTTTTCCAGCAACGGTACAGCGGAATGCTCGTCCCCCCCGAAATTCCCGGATGCGCGCTCTCAACCGATAAATTTTCTCGCGATTTGCCTGAAGTATTCGGCATAAAACTCGGTAATACAATGCCGGGTTATGGGTACGCGATTTATAAGTGCGATTAATTACTTAGTTATTTATGAAAAACATAAAAAAGTGGAAGATACTTAAAGAAGCGGATGTTTCTCCGAGTAAGTGGTTCCCCGTTTTCCAGCACACCGTGGAGCTGCCCAACGGGACGGTGATAGACGACTACTTTATTTCCCGGATGATTCACGCGGTGATGGTTTTACCCATAACGAAAGGCAATAAAATTGTTTTTACGAAACAATACAAACACGGCTTGGGAGAAATAACCCTTGAACTTCCCGCGGGGTTTCAGCAAGAGGGCAAGACCCCGGAAGAATCGGCTCTCGCGGAACTGGAAGAGGAGGTCGGCATCAAAGCGGAGGCGAGCGACCTCATCAGAATTGGCGAAGTTTCCAACGTCCCGACAAAAATAATGCACATCGTCCATTGCTATCTCGTCAGAAACGCGGAGTTCAATCCAAAGCAAAACCTTGAAGTAACGGAGGATATTGAAATAGTCGCCGTCTCTCCGCAAGAAACATTAAAAATGATTAAGGAAGGAAAGATTTGGGTCGCGGATACCGTTGCGTGCGTGATGAAGGCCTCACTGCTTTACCCGGAAATATTTGCGGGATTTGACAGAGAGAGTAAAAAATAATATATTAATCTCAATGGAAAACAATGCCAAATATGAGCTTTGTATTATTGGCGGCGCCGGGCACGTTGGCCTGCCTTTGGGCGTGGTTTTTGCCGATTGCGGCGTAAAGACAATCCTCTTGGATATCAACAAGGCCGCGCTGGAAAAAATTCAGTCCGGCCGGTTTCCCTTCAAGGAGAAAGACGGCGATGAAGCGCTGCAATCCGCCCTGAAAAAAAATCTTTTGTTCACGACCGATTCTCCGGAAGCCATCAGCCAATCCAAATTCGTGGTTGTTATCGTGGGGACGCCGGTAGACGAGTATCTTAGTCCCGATTTCGGCGGTATCACCCGGCTAATAGACAGGAGCATTGATTATTTCAGAGACGGGCAATTCGTCATTCTTCGGAGCACGGTTTTTCCGGGGACTACCGAAAAACTTCAGAATCACTTCTTGAAGAAAGGTAAAAAAGTTAAATTAGCATTTTGTCCGGAGCGGATTATGCAGGGGCACGCGATAGAGGAGTTGAAATTATGGCCCCAAATTATTTCGGGTTTTGACGATGAGACCATAAAGGAAGTGACCGCGCTCTTCAGGAAAATCACTCCGGCGGATATAATCCCCGTCAAGCCGATTGAAGCGGAATTGGCAAAACTTTTTACAAATTCGTGGCGTTACATCCGGTTTGCCGTGGCCAATCAGTTTTTTATGATCGCCCAAGACCACGGTCTTAATTATCACAATATCCATCGGGCGATGAATAAGGATTATCCGCGCAACCGCGACCTGCCGTCGCCGGGTTTTGCCGCCGGCCCGTGCCTTTTTAAGGACACGATGCAACTGGCCGCTTTTACCAATAACAATTTTTGGATCGGCCACGCGGCGATGCTGGTGAATGAAGGATTAGTCAATCACGTCATAGGCGACCTGAAGCGGGAATACGGACATTCGCTTAAAGATAAGACGGTCGGAATTCTGGGTATGGCTTTCAAGGCGGAAGTGGATGACCCGCGCGCGTCCCTGTCATACAAGCTTCGGAAAATGGCCCAAATGGAGTGCAAGACGGTTCTTTGTACCGATGAGCACATCAAAAACCCGGAATTCGTTCCGTTGGATGTCGCTTTGGCGAAATCCGATATTCTGATACTGGCGACGCCCCATAAGAAATATTTGGAGATCAATCCCAAGAATCATCCGGATAAGAAATTTGTGGATGTTTGGAATCTGTTGCGCGAAGCATGAAAATTCTCATAACTGGCGGGGCGGGATTCATCGGTTATCATTTGGCGAATCATTTGCTTCAGAGTACCGAAGCAGAAATTGTCTTGGTGGATAATCTCCGAAGAGGAAAGATGGATGAGGATTTCGGAGAATTGATAAAAAACCCGAGGATAAAGTTCTTGACTTTGGATCTCACCAACCTTGCTTCGTATGAAAAACTGGGTAGCGGATATGCTCGTGTCTATCACCTTGCGGCCGTTAACGGCACCAAACTTTTCTACGAAATTCCCCACGAGGTTTTGAAAATCAACACTCTCACTCTGGTTCATATGCTTGATTGGTTTGCCAAGCATAATCGCGAAGGCAAATTCTGTTTCACTTCTTCAAATGAGGCCTACGCCGGGGGATTGAATGCTTTCGGTATTTTGCCCATCCCGACGCCCGAAAAGGTTCCGCTTGTGATAGAAGACCCCTATAATCCGCGCTGGTCTTACGCTTCAACCAAGCTGGTAGGCGAGTTATTCGTCATTCATTATGCCAAGATGTTAAATTTCCGGGCCTTGGTAATTCGTCCTCATAATTTTTACGGTCCGCGGGCCGGCTATGACCACGTGATACCGGAGTTCTCTTTGAGAATAGCGAATAAAGTTGACCCCTTTCCAATCTACGGCAGTGATGATACGAGAACCTTTTGTTATATTGATGACGCGATTCGGGCGATGCAGGCACTTATGGATTCTCCGAAAACCGACAACCAGCCGATTGAAACCGTGCACATCGGCGACCTTGAGGAAATCAATATGAAAGGACTGGTGGAAAAACTTTTTAAAATCGCGGGCTGGCGGCCGAAAAAATTGGATATAAAATCGTCCCCGCCGGGAAGCGTAAAGCGACGGCTCGCCGACATCACGAAATTGCAAAGCTTGACCGGCTGGAAACCGAATGTATCTCTTGAAGAGGGATTGAAAAGAACTTACGATTGGTATTTGAGGCATCCCAATGAAAAGATATAAACTGGCTATTGTTGCTTCTCACCCAATCCAGTATCAGGCGCCGCTTTTCCGGTATCTAGCTCAAGATCCGCGGCTGGACGTGACGGTTTACTATTGCTGGGACTTCGGTATTTCCGAAGCGGGGTTTGATAAAGAACTTGGCGTGAAGGTCAAGTGGGATGTGCCGCTTCTTGATGGTTATAAGTATGTTCTTTTGAAAAACTACAGTTCCAAACCCGGAACATCTTTTTTCGGCCAGATTAATCCGTCAATCGTCGGCGAATTAAGGAAAAATAAATACGACGCGGCGCTTATTCACGGATACACGACCGTTACTTCGTGGCTCATATTTTTCACGCGCTGGTACACCGGCGCGAAAATTATACTGCGTGGCGAGGCGAATATGGGGAAGCGGAACGGAACCATGAAGAATCTTGTCAAATTATTGGTCTTGAAAAATTTGTTCAAGACCATACCGGCTTTTTTGTACAGCTACCGGCTCAATAAGGAATTCTTCACGCACTACGGTGTGCCGGAGGAGAAGCTCTTTTTCTTCCCGTGCGCCGTGGATAACGATTTTTTCGGCCGGAAGTTTGAGGAGTTGAAATTGAAGAAAAACGAACTGAAAAAATCTATCGGAATTAAGAATCTGGAAGCGCCGACTTTCATATTTATCGGCAAACTGATGAAACGGAAAAGGACTTTTGATATTCTGAAGGCCTGCGAACTGTTGCGCGAAAATACGGAATTCAACGTTCTTTTCGTCGGCGACGGCGAGGACAGAAAAGCGCTTGAGAAATATGTTCGCGAGCGCGGCATCAAGAACATTTATTTCCTTGGATTCAAGAATCAATCCGAGATACCAGTTTATTACGCCGTTTCGGACATTCTTCTGCTCCCGTCGGAATTTGACCCGTCGCCGAAACAAGTGAACGAGGCGATGAATTTTGGAATCGCCTTCATCATATCGGATAGGGTGGGCACCGCCCCGGATTTGATTGCCGATAGTGGTTGCGGTTTTATATACGAATTCGGCGATGTAAATGCTTTGGCGGGTCATATGGAAAAACTCGCAACTGATGCCGCACTTCTTCAAAGATGCAGAGAAAATTCTCTGCGGACGGTTGCGAAATGGAGTTATAGAGAAGACGCCGATGGCATCTTAACGGCAATTAAAAGCATTAATTCAGAATATAAGGATGTTCGGATAAATTTCAGCACAATGGGCAAGCATCATTTTTTCGGCTACTACGATAAATGTCCGTGGGACATGGCTGGCGGGAAAATACTGGCTCACGAGGCCGATTTTATCAATCGTCTGCCCGACGGGAAAGAAATCGCGCGAATCGGTTTTTTCAGACCCGCGGAGGCCGGTCATTTTAACGGAATAGCCGAGACCCGCGCCTGGAATTGGCAGCAGGGTTCCATGCTCCAATGGCTGGGACCGGATTATAATCGGAAAATAATTTTCAATGACCTTCAAAATGGGCGCTTCGTTTCCGTTATTTTTGACATTGCCGCGGGAGAAAGAAAAATTATTCCCTTTCCAATCTATGCCGTTCATTCGAACGGCCGCCGCGCTCTTTCTTTAAACTTCTCGCGGTTGAATGACGCGCGCGAGGGCTACGGTTATAAGGGCGTCAAGGACCCGTCCGTATCGGAGGATAAACCGAAGGATGACGGCATTTATTTTGTTGATTTGGAGCGCGGAGAGCGCGGATTGGCAATATCTCTTGCGAAACTTTGCGAACGCCGGCATCTGGATTCAATGAATGAAGGCAAACACTGGGTTGACCATTTAACCTTCAGTCCCAGCGGCGCGAGGTTCGCATTTCTTCATCGATGGCGGCTTAAAAACGGAGGAATGTACAGCCGGCTTTATACGGCGGACAGCGACGGTTCCTCGCTTCATCTTTTGCTGGATAGCGGAATGGCCTCCCATTTTACCTGGAAAAGCGACCATGAACTTTTGGTTTGGGGCAGACCGCCAGGCGTGGCGGCGAGAGCGGGAGCGAGCAGTTTATTGAGAAAGTTTGCCGTGCCGGTTTACCACGGTTTATTTCGCGTCTCGGGCAGGATAAGGCAGGTGATTAGCGGTGACGCCTTTCTGCTTTTTGAGGACAAAACCCGGAATTTTAAAAAAATCGGAGCCGGTTTGATCAGGGAAGACGGCCATTGTTCTTTCTCTCCGAACGGAGAATGGCTTTTGACCGATACTTATCCCGGCAACGAACATTATCGGCATCTAATGCTATTCAATTTATCCTCGGGCGGATTAATTGAAATCGGAAAATTTTATTCCTTGCCCGCTCAAGAATACGGAGTGAGGGACGATTGGGATTTGAGCAATTTGAGGGCCGACCTCCATCCCCGCTTTAACCGCGACGGCGCGCGGATTTGTTTTGATTCCGTCCACGAGGGCTCGCGGCAGATTTACGTCTGTGATACCCTGAAAAAATAATGCGGAAAGCGTTTCTAATATTGCTGGGTTTGGCGATAGGTTTGGCGATTTCGGAACTTGGTTTAAGGGCTTGGGACAGTTACGAAACCTCTAAAGAGAAGATGGCGAATTTTTATGATTGCGCTGACAATCTTTATACGCATGACCCGGTCATCGGCTGGCGGCTCCAGCCGAATCAATCCTGCCGGCAGAAAACCGTTGAATACGATATTCAATACAAGACGAACGGCAAGGGACTTAGAGATGATGAGGAACATTCATATGTAAAAGACCCCGCGAAAAAAAGAATCGTCATCTTGGGCGATTCCCACACCTTCGGCCAGGGCGTTGCTCTTGAAAACACCTTTGAAAAACTGCTGGAAAGAAATACCGGCGGGGAGGTTTTGAATCTCGGTGTCCCGGGATACGACGCGGGCCAGTATTATCTCGCGCTCAAGACGGAAGGGATGAAATACAACCCCGATATCGTGGTTTTGGTTTTTTATTTTCTTAACGACATTGATGAGATCAACGTGAGTTCCCAGTCCGGTCCCAAACCCAAGTTTTCTTTGGACAACAATCTGCTCAAATGGGAAAATGTCCCGCAGGCAAGCGTTTTCGAAACCCGGGAATCCAAAACCGATTATCGCGTCAAAAATGAAAAGGTTTACGAATTGACCAAATGGATTTTTGATTTGAAGACGCTGTCTTTGGCGAAAATTTTGGCTAAAGAGTATTTCTACGAATCCCTAAGCCGCCTTGGTTTGGTGAAAAATCTGGCCGATTACGACCAAAAATTCGCCTTGTTTGAAGGAATTATCAAAAAAATGAAGGAGTTACTGCTGGGCAAAACCCTCGCGGCGGTTCTTATTCCTTCCAGAAACATAAAGTACAACTGGTTTGAAAGGCAGATGGGCGGGAGAATGGGCTCTATCCTCAAAAACAACGATATTCCCTTCGTTGACCTGACCGAAACCGTCATTGGCGGAAAAAATCTCTACTTGCCGAAGGACGGGCACATTAACGAAAAGGGGCATGAAATGGTGGCGGAAGCGATTGCGAAGCTCCTGGGACTTCCGAATAAATAAATGAAAAAAATAACCATCTCCACTTACGGCAAATTTGACCTTTTCCGGTGGGCCGAAGGATTTGAAAAGCGCGGCCTGCTTTACCGGGTTCTCACGGATTTTTACAGTCCGAAAATCCCTTTTTTGGAATGGCGGCGGAAGGACAACGAAAAAATTCCCAAAGAAAAAGTCAAACTTTTTTTTCTCGCCCGGATTTTTGACATCGCGGCCCGGAGATTCATCAAAGATTTTTCTTATTATGAGCAGGTCTTTTTTGACGCTTGGGCCTCAAAGCACATAAAGGGCAGTGATATCGTCATCACCCGTTCCATGTGCGCCTTGAAGACAATGAAGGCGGCCAAGCGAATAGGGGCGAAGACCGTGATGTATCGGGGCTCCTCGCATATAGAGTTCCAGAAAGAGGAAAGGGAAAGAGAATATCGGAAGCTTGGTTTGGTTCCCCGAACCGCGAACAGCGACAAAAAGATAAGAAGGGAATTGAAGGAGTACGAACTGTGCGATGCGCTCTTCACCCCCTCGTCGTTTGCCGCCCGGACCTATGCGGAGCGCGGCGTTCCCGAAGATAAAATCATCCATTTCCCCTTGAGCGCGGCGGAGGACCTTGTAATTTCCAGCGCCGGAATATCGGAGAAGAATAAAAACGGCCCGCTGGAAGTTTTATACGTCGGTTCCCTTTCAATAATGAAGGGCGCGCTCTATCTTTTGGAGGCGATGGAAAAAATAAAAAAAGAAAGTAACGAAGATATTAAACTCACTATTGTCGGCCCGATTGACCCGGAGATAAAAACATTCTTGGGGAAATACGATGGGATTTTTGAATATGCCGGTCCGGTGCGTCACCATCTTTTGGGGGACTATTACCGGAAATCGTCGGTCTTCGTATTTCCCACGCTGGACGACGGTTTCGGCCAAGTGATGTTCGAGGCGATGAGCCACGGCTTGCCGGTCATCGCGACGACGCATAGCGGCGGGCCGGATATCATCAAAGAAGGGATAAACGGCTTCGTCGTGCCGCCTTGCGACAGCGAAGCAATCGCCCGGAAATTGCTCCATTGCGCCCGTGACAGGGATTTAGTCGGACAGATGAGCGTTCAGGCCGCCGAAACGGTCAAAGAATATTCGGTTGACAAGTTCACCGCTCGTTGGGTGGATTTCTTTGATGGGAGGAAGTGGCTCTCTTAAAGAACGGCTAGAAATCCCATTTTCCGGCGTTATCCCGGAAGTATTTGATGGTTTTCTTCAAAGCTTCCTCAAGTTTTGTTTTCGGGCGGTAGCTGATTATCGAATATAACTTGGTATTATCCGATTGAAGGTGCCAGATTTCCCACGGCCTCACTCTTTTTTGTTCGGTCACGATCTCAATCTTTTCGTAGCCCATCAGTTTTCCGATCAGGTTCGCCAAATCGTATATCTGGATACCTTCTTCCGATCCCATATTGTAAACCTCGCCGGGTTCGCCCTTCTCCAAAAGTTCCGTTGCCATCCGGACGGCGTCGCCGGCATATTGGAAATCACGGAAGCTGTTGTTACCCAAATGGACTATGGGGCCTTGGGCCAGTTGGCTCACAATCTCCGGAATGACGTATTCGTGAGTTTCTCGTTCACCCACGCAATTGAACTGCCGCATGGCGATGGCTGGCACTTGTCCTTCCCGCCAGCGCACCTGCACCAGCCCGTCCGCCGCCATTTTGGAGACGCCGTAGGTGGAGTGGGCCACCACCATATCGCTTTCCTTGATCTTGCCTTTCATATCCCCGTAGATCTCGGCGGAACTCACCTGCAGGATTTTCTTCACGTTGGCTTTCTGGCAGGCATTCAGGACATTCAAAACAGCCAAAGCGTTGATTATGAAAAAATGTTTCGGTCGCTCAAATCCCTCCGGGATGTACGGCTCGGCCGCGTAGTTGAAGACGTACCCTATTCCGTGGCTCTTCAGGATGCCTATCAGTTCGTGCTCGTCGTCGCGGATGTCATACCAGGCGAATTCCGCCTTTTTATTGATATGTTTTTTGAGCCCGGAGATTAGATTATCCAGCACCAGCACTTCGCAGTTCTTTTCTTCCACGAGATAATCCACGAGATGACTGCCCAAAAAACCGGCGCCCCCGATAACACAGACCTTTTTTCCCCTAATTTCTTCAGCCATAATGTTTTTGATTGTAGACCCTTTAATTATTTTTTCAAGCTATTTGATAAATTGACCAATTGTTGTCTCAATCATCTTGAATTATATTCCCGCCGGCGCTTCGCCAAGAAAACCGTCTCGCAGGCCAAGCGGGCATGGTTCGAGCGAAGCGAGAGAGCGAGGCCGAGAGGAGAAAAGCAATGGGATTGCTTTTCTCCAAATTCCCTGGGGAATTTGACACAGCGTGTTTTCGGGTGAAGCGCCGGCGGGGAGATACATGGGTGATAATCCAAAATTAGGTTGCATTACGTATCAATTGTGAATTATCATAAAAATAATGAGATTTGCCGATAGAATATCGGGTCTTTGGAAAACGATTTCAATACGTTTCGGTATTGTGGCGCGTTTATTCGGTTTTCTTTGGCAGAATAAGATGTGGTGGCTTATTCCCATGGTCGCGCTCATCGTCGTCTTTTTCCTTGTCATAATTTTCGCCCAGAGTTCTCCTCTTGGACCTTTCATCTATACCATTTTCTAAAATGAACCGAGGGATTTTCAAGAGGATGCTGGATGCTTGGATGAAATTCGGACTCATTATCGGGAATTTTGTTTCCGGCGTGGTTCTGGTCGTTTTTTATTTCACCGTCTTTGCTCTTTTCGCTCTGCCGTTCAGGATTTTCGGCAAAAATCCGCTGGCTGCCCAATCAAAAAATTCCAATTGGGTGGAGAAGAAAAAAACTATCCTCGCGCTCAAGGATTTTGAGAACGAATTTTAAAGAACATGAAAGTCCTCGGATTGTCTTTTTTTTATCACGATTCCGCCGCCGCCCTTTTGATTGACGGCCGGCCGGTCGCCCTAGCGGAGGAAGAGCGTTTCTCAAGGAAGAAAAATGACTCCGCCTTTCCCAAAGAAGCGATTAGATTCGTTCTAAAAGAAGGAAATTTGGATGCTGGCGCTCTTGATTACGTGATTTTCTATGAAAAACCCTTCTTGAAATTTGAAAGAATATTCAAGAATAATTTGGCGACTTTTCCGTTCGCGCCTCTTGTTTTCAAGGAATCCATCAAACATCTTTTTTTGAGCAAGTTGTGGGTCCGCGCCCTTATTGCCAAAGAACTTGATATCGCTCCCGAAAAAATTCTTTTTGCCGAGCATCATTTGGCCCACGGCGCATCGGCTTTCTTCTGCTCGCCTTACGAAAAAGCCGCTGTCCTTACGATAGATGGGGTTGGCGAGTGGGCCGTTACGACGATTGGTATCGGAGAAGGGACAAAAATAAAAATTCTCAAGGAGGTTCATTTCCCCCACTCGCTCGGGCTTCTTTATTCCGCTTTCACCGCTTTTCTCGGCTTTGAGGTTAACGAAGGCGAA
Organism: uncultured Candidatus Saccharibacteria bacterium; assembly: GCA_964366055.1. GTDB lineage: Bacteria > Patescibacteriota > Minisyncoccia > UBA6257 > GWB1-50-10 > JBBTQX01. The sequence goes on along the minus strand of CAYISE010000001.1, from coordinate 6,298 downwards.
TACAAAGTGATGGGCATGGCGCCTTACGGCAAGCCGAAATACGCGGATAAAGTGAGAAAAATGCTCAAATTTTTTGACGATGGCTCGTATGAGCTCGATTTAAGTTATTTCAGTTTCCATTGCTCGCTTAATAAGAGTTTTTCGAAGAAATTCACCGAACTTTTCGGCAAGCCGCGCGACCCGAAATCAAAATTTTTTACCCGGGAGACCGGCTGGCCGTCATATTTCGGTCCGAAGCCGGAGAGAGAAGAATACGAACGGATTGCGTTGGAACAAGAGTATTATGCCGACGTTGCCGCTTCCCTCCAGGCGGTTCATGAGGAAGCAGTCACAGGACTCGCGAACGAGGCGCACAGATTAACTGGTTGCGAAAATCTTTGCTTGGCCGGAGGCGTTGGGCTGAATTCGGTGGCGAATTGGAAGATGTTGAAGCAATCTCCGTTCAAAAACATGTTCGTCCAGCCGGCGGCCGGCGATGCCGGCGGCGCTCTGGGTTCGGCTCTGCTCGTTGAGCATCAAATCTTCAGCGCTCCCAGAAAGTATGTGATGAAGCACGCCTATTTCGGCGCCGAGTACTCCGATGCCGAGATAAAAAGTTTTTTAGAGGGAGAAAAAATCAGTCATCGTTATTTTAACGATGAAAATGGGCTGATTGATGAAGTTGTGAAAAGCGTTGCCGAAGGGAAAGTTGTCGGTTGGTTTAACGGCCGGTTTGAATGGGGTCCGCGCGCGCTCGGGAGCCGTTCAATTATCGCCGACCCCCGGCGGGCGGATATGAAGGATATCGTGAACACCAAGATAAAATTCCGCGAACCCTATCGGCCCTTCGCTCCATCGGTTTTAGGAGATAAGGCGAATGATTTTTTTGAATTGTCCGAAGCGGAAACCCGTCTGCCGGCCCGGTTCATGCTCTACGTCGTGAATGTCAGGAAGGAAAAGCAAAAAATCGTTCCGGCCATCACGCACGTGGACGGGACGGCCCGGCCGCAGCTCGTGTTTCCGGAAGAATCCCCCCGCTACTATAAGTTGATAAAGGCGTTTTACGAAAAAACCGGCGTGCCTTTAATTTTAAACACCTCGTTCAATCTCAAAGGCGAACCGATTGTCAATACTCCCGAAGACGCCTACTCCACTTTTATGAGAAGCGGGATTGATATTTTGGTTTTGGGAAACTACCTGATCTTCAAGTGAGGAGTTATGTATTTATTTGCGTTTTTCGGGGACTCTCGCCATAATTAGGGACAATGTATATTCCCGTTTCCCGGCCGTTCATCGGCGAGGAGGAGAAAAAATTAGTGGCGGAGGCGCTTGATTCCGGAGAAATTTCCGGGAACTTCGGAAAATTCATCGGCGAATTTGAGAGTGGTTTTGCCGGATATTCCGGATGTTCTTACGGAGTGGCCGCTTCTAGTGGAACGGCGGCGCTCCATCTGGCGCTCGCGACTTTGAAAATAGGCCCCGGCGATGAGGTTTTGGTTTCCACCTTCACCAACATGGCCACATTTTTCGCCGTGCTTTACACGGGAGCGAAACCCGTTCCGATAGACATTGAAACCGACACTTGGAATCTGAATCCTTCGCTTTTGGAATCAAAAATCACCTCCAGAACCAAAGCCATTATGGCGGTGCATATTTACGGCCATCCGGTGGATATGGACCCGGTGCTCGCTGTCGCCAAGAAATATAATCTTTTTGTCATTGAAGACGCGGCCGAGGCCCACGGCGCGGAATACAAAGGCAGGAAGGTCGGCGCGCTCGGCGACATCGGCGTTTTCAGTTTTTACGCCAATAAGATAATCACGACTGGCGAGGGTGGGATGCTCGCAACGAACAATAAGGAATACGCGGACCGCGCGAGGTCTCTGAAATCATTGGCTTACGGAATTGAAAACAGGTTCATGCACAGCGATGTCGGTTTTAATTACCGCTTGACCAATCTGCAGGCGGCCTTGGGTTGCGCTCAACTCAATAAAATTGAGATAGCCGTAGAAAAAAAGAGGGCGATAGCCGATTTTTATCTGAAAAATCTGAAATACTTGGTCGATATCCAACTGCCGGTTGAAAAATCCTACGCGAAGAATGTCTACTGGATGTTTCACGTTGTACTTCGGGGCAGATTGGAAGGCCGGCGAAAAGAAATTACAGATGCGTTGAAACAAAAAGGCATTGAGACGCGGGAATCCTTCGTTCCGGCCAATATGCAGGAGATTTTCATAAAGCAAGGATGGACGAAAGAGAGCGATTGTCCGGTGGCGAATGAGGTTGCTCGGAACGGCTTTTATCTTCCGAGCGGGCCAGTTATATCCGAGGAAGAATTGAGCTACGTCGTTTCCTCTCTGAAAGAAGCAAATGAGCGCGTTTGCTAGAGTTCTGGCGGCTATTACGCGAAGATTCCATCCGCGGGGGACTCAAAGAATATTGAGATTGTTTTTTAACTCAAAAAAATTACGGATTAAGGAGACGATAAAATACGGTAACGGCCTGCTGATTAACGTTGATACCTCATCGTACGTGGAGTGGGATATTTTTTTTCGCGGACAGTATGAAAAAAAAGTCGTTGATTTTTTCAAGAGCGTCCTTAAAGAGGGCTCCGTCGCGATTGACGCGGGGGCCTACATCGGAACCCACGCCCTCGTGATGGGCCGATTGGCCGGCGAGACCGGAAGGGTTCTGGCTTTTGAACCCCATCCGGACATCCGAAAGAAACTGATGGATAACATCCTTCTCAACGGCCTCAACAACATCAAGGTCTTCAGCTCGGCCTTGTCCGATAAAGAGGGGAAGACGAACCTTTTTTCTTACAACGACCAAATGCCGGACAAGGGAACTTCAAGTTTGTATGAACTGAACAATCTGGAAAAATCTTTTGAGGTTCAAGTATCAACCGTGGACAAAGTGGCGGCGGACGAAGGACTTAATCGTTTGGACCTCATCAAGATAGACACCCGAGGAAGCGATTTTCCCATCATTAAAGGCGCGGCCGAAAGTATAAGAAAATTCAACCCCTCCGTCATTTTTGAATATAACCGGGACAATTGGAGTCGGGCCGGATTCAAATGGGAAGACGCGAAAATATTCTTCGGTCAAAATGATTACGCTCTTCATCTGATAGGCGAAAATAATTTGACGTCGATAACCGAAGCGCCTACCATAGAAACGTCGCATAATATTTTAGCGGTTCCCCATGGCCAAAAACGGCCTTAAATTCAGCATTATCACCCCTTCCTGCAACGAAGAGAAAGATATCCGCGAAACATTGGAGAGTTTCATCGGCTTATCCTACCCGAATAAGGAAATTTTGATTATTGACGATTCATCCGACCGGACGCCGGAGATAATCAAAGAATATGTCTCAAAGGGCGTGCGTTTGATAAATGGCCCGAGAAAAGGATGTTGCGAGGCGGTCAATCTTGGCATTGAACAGGCGACGGGGGATATCATCGTCCAGGCCGATGCCGACGTGCGGCCTCCGAAAGATTTTCTGGATCGGCTTGCCGAGAAATACGAAGCCGGCGCCGATTGGGTTTTGGTGGATTCCGATTATCCACGAACAAAAAACGTTTTTTCCCGTTTCGTGGGCGCGCTTCATATTTCGGAACACGAGGGCCGGAGTGATATGTATTATGCCGAAGCGTTTTCGTGCCGGAGGGACTTGGCGCTCAAATTGGGAATGTTCGGTCCGAGCTACCCCGCGAAGTTTTGCCGCGACTGGCTTTTGGGGAAGAAGCTGACCGAAGGCGGATATAAAAAAGTTTACGACCCGTCAATTGTAGTTCAGCATCCCCAGCCGGATAATTTCAAAGAATTCTGGCACGCGAGAAAGGCGCGCGGGCGGTTCGGCCCCCTCCAGCAATATTTTATGGATAAGTATCCCTTGCCGCTTCTTTTCCTAAAGTTGCTTGCGAAGAATGTAATTTTCGTATTGAGGTTTATTTTAATAGTCCCCGCTACCTTGCGCGTCGTAAAAATAAGCCGCCGCTCAAAAAACGGATTGAAAGATTTTTTCCCGTTCCTTTATGTTTATTTCATCCAGGAATTAGCGAGATGCGTCGGCGAGTGGGAAGGTTTTCGGGGCGACCTGAAGCACGCTCTGGGCCGAAAATAAATGAAAATTCTCCACATTGTTCCGACTTATCTGCCCGCCTATAGACAAGGCGGTCCTATTTTGAGCGTTCACCAATTGAACAAATGGCTGGTTAAAAAAGGCGCCGATGTGACGGTTTACACGACCAATATAGACGGAGCGGGGGAATTGGCGGTGCCGTTGGGTGAAATTGTGAGATTGGACGACGTCAAGATTTTTTACTTCCAAAGTTTTTTCCCGAGAGGGTGGTCTTATTCTTTGGATCTGCACCTGACTTTAGCCAAAACCATTCAAGAATTTGACATCGTTCATATCACGTCGGTTTTTCTGGCGGCATCAACATTGGGCGCTTATTATGCCAGAAAGCGCGATAAGCCCTATATTATTTCACCGAGGGGCAGTTTGATGAAAGAACCTCTGGCCATGAAAGGCCGTTTAAAAAAAAGAGTTTATCTCGGTTTGATTGAAAAAAGAAATCTGGCCAAGGCGGCGGCGATTCATTTTACGGTTGAGGCCGAAAAGGAAGAATATCTGGCAGCCGGCTTGCCGCTCAAAAATTCTTTTATCATCCCCAACGGTTTTGACGCGGATGAATTTAAGGAGAAAACCCCGGCGGGATTTTTCAGGAAAAAGTTTAATATTCCGGCTGATAAAAAAATCGTCCTCTTTTTGGGCCGTCTGAATTGGAAGAAGGGTTTGGATACGTTGATTCCAGCGTTCAAACGGGTGCTGACCGAAGAGCCGAGAGCGTTTTTGGTCTTAGCGGGCGGCGATGACGAAGGTTACAGAAAGCAGATTGAGGATTGGATAGATGAAAATAATTTGAAGGGCAATGTTATTTTTACGGGAATGCTTTTGGGTGAAGATAAAACCGCCGCTTTTCGGGACTCGCAGATTTTTGTTTTGCCGTCTTATTCTGAAAATTTCGGTATGGCGGTTGCGGAAGGAATGAGTCAAACGGCGGTCGTGGTTACCAAAGGGGTGGGGATTAGCCCTTTGATTGAGAAGTATGAGGCGGGTATAGTGGTAAATAAAGACGAGGGAGAATTGGCGCGGTCAATTTTGAAAATTATCGGGGACCCCGTTTTAGCCGAGCGATTAAAGGCCGGCGGCCGGGAACTGATTAAAAGAGAATTTTCTCTTTCCGAAATAGCCGGCAAATTTTTGAAAGAATATGAGACCATCTATCGCGGTAATCATACTGACCTATAACGAGGAGTTAAATGTTGATCGGTGTCTTCGGAGCGTTTCCGGTTGGGCCGGCGAGATTTTCGTCGTTGATTCTTATTCCACCGATAAGACCCCGGCCATCGCGAAACGTTACGGCGCTGAATTTTTCATCCACCCCTTTAAAAATCAAGCCGAGCAATTTAACTGGGCGCTGGATAATTTGGAGGTAGAAAGCGAGTGGATTTTGAAATTGGATGCCGATGAATACCTGACCCCGGAATTGAAGAATGAAATCGCCGAGGTTTTGCCGGGGGTGTCGGCCGAGGTCTCGGGATTCTATATGAAACGCCGGGTTTATTTTATGGGCCGGTGGATGAAGCACGGCGGCTATTATCCCGCTTGGTTCTTGAGATTATGGCGGAGAGGAAAGGGTCGTTCCGAAGACAAAGAAATGGACGAGCATATTGTCCTGACTGAAGGAGGAGCCGGCCGATTGGAGAACGATTTTGCCGATGACAACCGGAAGGGATTGAGGGAGTGGATAGAGCGCCACAATAATTATTCCTCCCGGGAAGTGAACGATATTTTAAAGGGCGGCGCCGCGAGCAACCCCAAACGTTCTTTCTATTACCGCCTGCCGCTGTTTTTCCGGCCGTGTTTCTATTTTTTATACCGCTATTTCCTGCGGCTGGGATTTTTGGACGGAAAGGAAGGATTAATTTTTCATTTTCTGCAGGGATTCTGGTATCGGTTTTTGGTGGATGCGAAAATTTATGAAAAGAAAAGATAAATCCCGCCGGCCGTATTTTTGCTTTGTCATAGGCACTCGGCCGGAGGTCATCAAAATGGCGCCGGTTATCCGGGAAGCGGACCGCCGGAAGGTAAAATTTTTCATTTTGCACACCGGCCAGCATTACGATTATCTGATGGACAAAGTTTTCTTCAAGAATTTGTCGGTGCCGCAGCCGAAATACAATCTGCGCGTGGGTTCCGGGGCTCACGGAGCGACCACCGGAAAGATGCTTCAGGGGATCGAAGCGATAC